>NZ_JCBAJA010000027.1:0-73922 GCF_059834885.1 Microbulbifer sp. SE14
TTACAGCGCGTTGCGGCCGCATAAGCACAACGACGGGTTGCCG
This sequence comes from Microbulbifer sp. SE14, assembly GCF_059834885.1. Lineage (NCBI taxonomy): Bacteria > Pseudomonadati > Pseudomonadota > Gammaproteobacteria > Cellvibrionales > Microbulbiferaceae > Microbulbifer > Microbulbifer sp. SE14. The sequence goes on from NZ_JCBAJA010000027.1 coordinate 44, forward strand.
CCCAATGTGGCAGAGCAGGCCTACTGGAAAACTCAAAAGACGGTGGCCTAAATCACTTGACCACTACATATCGCGCTGGGCAAAGCTCAGCACTATCTTGCAGGGTGAAAGTCCCTGTCGGGAAGTGAGGGAGTAATCCCCACTGTAAGGGCTAGCCACCCACCCGTATCGAGCCTTGGGCCTGTGGCGGAGTCGTGACTAACACGGCGAACAAATCAGGCTAAGCGTAGGCAGAGAATCCTGTAGGCCGTAGGGGAGATCGCGCTCCCTGAAGTGCTGGTACAGCTTCGAAAGAACCTCGAGGTTGCCGAGGGTGTTAACGTCCCCGAAGGAAATACAAAACATCCGCAATGGCGAGGATGTGGCGGACCTCCGGAGTCTTCAGGCCGTGGCATGCAGGAAGAGATAGGCTGGGAACCCAGGAAGCCCCGAAGGCTCCGGAACCGGAGGAACAGAAGATCATGACGGCACGGCATACAGACCTTGAGGCCCACAAGGGGAAACCCGGAAACGGAACTGTGCTGGAGCCTAAACCGTCGATCGTCTGCCGGCCCCTGGAGGGCACAAGATGCCTTATGCCGACGGGGTGTCTTATCAGGCATAGTACTCTGAGAACGGGAAAGCCGTTTACATGGGGAAGGACCTGACGGAAGTACGTAGCCCGCAAAGGAAACTCATGCCGGACATAGCAGGACTGGACAACTTTGAGTCAACCTCACTGCGGGGAATAGCCACGCGGGCACGCGTGTGCAAACACCATCGTTTCAGAAACCTCTATCGGGAAATCAATACTGGTCTCCTGCGGCGCTGCTTCCGGGAACTCAACCCGAAAGCCGCCAAAGGCGTGGACGACGTCACCTATCAAGACTACGCCCGCGACCTGGAAGCCCGGTTGACCGATCTGGTAGAGCGCCTGAAACACAAACGCTATCGCGCCCGGCTCGTCCGGCGCGTGATGATCCCAAAAGGGAATGGCAAGGAAAGGCCGCTCGGTATCCCAGCGTTCGAAGACAAGCTCGTACAGCGTGCAGCAGCCAAGCTGCTAAGCGCCATTTACGAACAGGACTTCATTCAGAGCAGCTACGGATACCGACCGCAGCGGAGTGCCAAGGGTGCGATCGAAGATCTCACCTTTAACCTCCAATTCGGCAGTTACGGTCACCTCGTCGAAGCCGACATCCAGGGCTTCTTCGATCACCTCGACCACGACTGGCTGATCGACATGCTAAAACAGCGCGTCGACGACAAAGCCTTCCTCGGCCTGATCCGCAAATGGCTCAAGGCTGGCATCCTCGACATCGACGGCCAGATCATCCACCCGGAGACAGGCAGCCCCCAAGGCGGCATCATCTCACCGGTGCTGGCCAATATCTACCTTCACTACGCCCTCGATCTCTGGTTCGAGCGCATAGTGAAGCCCCGCTGTCGAGGCAAAGCCTTCCTCAATCGCTACGCCGACGATTTCGTCTGTGCCTTTCAGTACAAAGGCGAAGCGGAAGCCTTCTATCGCGTACTGCCCAAGCGGCTGAACAAGTTCCACCTGGCCATAGCGCCGGATAAAACGCGGCTATGCCGCTTCAGCCGCTTCCAGCCTGGCCACAAGCAGGAAGCCAGAATCCAATATCTCGGCTTCGAACTGTGGTGGGGCTGGGATCGCCACGGCGAGCCCAAGGTTCAACGGCGCACTGCCCCGAAGAAGCGACAGGCCGCCGAAAAGCGCATACGCGACTGGATCAAGAAGGCGCGGCATCTGCCCGGCCACGAGTTCGTGGCTGGACTCAAGCGGCGATTGCAGGGACACTACAACTACTACGACGTGATGGGCAATAGTACTGGCCTGTACAGCTTCTATATCGAAGCAATCAGGCAAGTCTTCAAATGGTTGAATCGGCGTGGAGGGAAGTATCGGAGCTTTACCTGGCCGAAGTTCAAGCGGGCACTTGTCCGCCTGGGCATCCCGCAGCCGAAGACCAAGCCGTGGAGTCGAAAGTGTTTGGTGTATGCATAAACTGCCCGTCGCGAAAGCGAGTACAACCGAGGAACCGGATGCGGGAAAACCGCACGTCCGGGACTGTGCCGGGGGCCCTGGGTAACTGGGGTTCCTACGGCGAGAACCCTTCAAAAGAGGTCGAGATTGGATATTCAAATTAGCAATGAAAGCACTGATGACACAGCGCGTATACATGAAGTTACAGCGGAAGCGTTCTTAAATGCTCCCCATACGGATCATACAGAGCAGTTCATTGTTGACGCTCTTCGTCACGCGGGAGCGTTAACGATCTCTCGGGTTGCCAAAGTTGACGGAGAGATTATTGGCCATGTTGCAATTTCGCCCGTCACTTTATCAACTGGGGCATCCGGCTGGTTTGGCCTTGGACCAATCTCTGTTATTCCAGAGTTTCAAGGGCGCGGCGTAGGATCTAAGTTAGTGAAAAGTTCTCTTGCCGCTCTTGAAGCAATGGGCGCATCTGGCTGTGTAGTGCTTGGTGATCCTGATTATTATGGTCGTTTCGGGTTCAAGGTTGTAGATGGGCTGCTTTATCCCGGTGTACCTTCTGAGTATTTTCAGGGGCTATCGTTTTCCGGCGAGGTCCCGCAAGGGGAAGTATCCTACCATGAGGCGTTCTCAGCTCAGGGTTAATAAAATTTGACCCTCAAAGGGAGGGGATATGCCAAATTTCAGAAAACACAGCTACAGCCAAGACGCTATGGTCGCCATCAACTTCGAAGATCAGCTCCAACCGAGGCCTGAGCGCGATGTTGTCGAAGGAAAGAGTGCCGAGATCCTGGATTGAATCATGCGCCATGTTCCGGCTGAATTCTATGGTTGACGCGCATTTTGACTTTACCCTGGTTGCGATGCAGATGCCGTTTCCAAGTGCAGCTACTATAGATAATGATAACTCGTTGATAAATGCGCTGTAGCGGGTGGTCCCGGCGCCAGGCGGTTCCCGATCGCCGGGTGTCAGGACAGCTACCTGTCGCGATCACAGGACGTGAAGATGGACGAAGCCGAACTAAAAAGATTCTCTGAGCCGGATGAGGTGCGCGAGTTCCCGAAGGGTCGCCTTGAGGTGGTCAAGATAGGCGGTGGCATTGTCGGGCGCGCCACCTTTGAGCCGGGCTGGCGCTGGTCTGAGTCGGTACAGCCCATTGCTGGCACCGACAGCTGCGAGGCGCCGCATTTCCAGTATCACGTGTCCGGCACCTTGAAGGTAGTGATGGATGACGGCACAGAGCTGGAGTGCAAACCCGGCGATGTGTCGCTGCTCCCTTCGGGGCACGATGCCTGGGTGGTGGGGGACGAAGCGGTCGTCGTCGTGGACTTCCAGGGTATGGCGGACTACGCCAAAGGCGAATAGCCGCTCCGCTGTATCGGCAATTCCTTCCGGGGCAGGCTGGCCGGATGGCCGGCCTCCACCGTCTGTCTTCCTGTAGCTGCTGCGTTTACTGAGCTTCGCCAAGGTATCGCTGGTACCCGGGTTGCGGGATATACTGCGGAGCGGGTTCCCGGGGCCGTAGCGCTGTCGCTTACCTCCGGTGCACCCGGTTACCCTTGAGCCAGACCAGCCGTCGAGATTTTCCGCCCATGCAGCAGGCCGACCAGTTTATCGATTTGTTGAAAGTGCTGATTCGCAACCCCAGTGTCGTGGGGGCCGAACACTCGTTTTTCCGCGTGTTGCAGCGGGAGCTGGAGGAGCGCGGGGCCAGGGTGACCTGGTACGAGGGGTTGCTGGTGGCCCAGGGTTCGCGGCCGGGTACCGCCATGTTCTCCGCCCATATCGACCGCCACGGGCTTGTCTGTACCGGGCCCAACGAGTTCCAGTACGCGGCCTTCGTCACCGGCAACCGCTCCGATCTGCTGGGCAATTCGGTATCTGAAAAGCTGATGATGAAAATCGTCGATCGCTTCCAGGCGGTGCCGGTGATGGCCTACGAACCCTGGTCCGGCTCCTACCGCGGTTCCGGGGTGATCAGGCGCACCTATGTGTGCGAGTACCGCAATAACCTGATCTTCGAGGTGGACGGTCTGGAGCACCTGGTGGCGGGTACGCCGGTGGCCTTTACCGACCACCTGACAATCGACGGCGGCATCCTCAGCGCGCAGCTGGACAATGTGCTCACCGCCGCGCACCTGGTGCATCTCTTCTCCCTCGGCTTCCAGGGCACGGCCTTCTTTACCGCCCAGGAGGAGGCGGGCAGCAGTTGGCGCTACCTGCTGGAGTGGTTCCGCCGCTTCAACGGTGGCACCGACAAGCTGGTGGTGGTGGACACCAGCCCCTACCCGGACCGGCGGGCGGCGGACTGCCAGCAGGTAGTGCTGCGGCGGCGGGATGCCAACGCCGAGTTCCACGCCGGCACCACGGCGGTACTGGAGGCGCTGTGCCGGGGGCAGGACATCAGCTACGGCTACAAGGATGCCTATATCGAGGAGCAGAACCGGCTGTCGATGGAGCAGGGATTGGAGCCCCAGTCCCTCGGCAGTACCGAGCTGGGGCGCATAGTGGCGGCCTCCAACGGTTTCGTACAGGGCACCACGCTGCAGATCCCGACCACCGGCTACCACACCATGGAGGAGTCCTCGACCATGGCGGCCAACCAGGCCTTCAGCCGGCTGTTGACGTTGATCGCGGAGAAGTACGGGGCCCTGTGAAGCCCGCCCGGTCAACCCCTGTCCGGCCGGTCGGAAATGATCAGGCCGCTGTCCGGGTCTACTTCCAGCGCGCGCCTCTCGCCGCCGTACCTGGCCTTTATTTTCCAGCGCCCGCCGACAAACCTGGCATCGGTAATCGGCCTGAAACCGAGGCTATACAGCTTGTTGCGTATGGTGGAATAGTCCAGTGCGATGACTGAAGGTTCAGCGCCGTAGAGATCGGGGCTGTCGTAGATGGGGGCCGGTGTATTGGGATCAATACCCGGTGGTATCGGAAAGGTGAGTGCGTTTACCAGCAGTACGGTGGCGAAGAAACTCATGGACAACTCCTCACTACCCGGAATGTTCATTGATAGTGTGAGGAGGGCGTGGTTCCCAGTTTTTCGATGGGCACGCTGCGCTTTGCCCATCCTGCCCGGCTCCTACAGGTCGTGTTTGGCTTTCTGGGGGTAAGTTGTCAGCGGGTCATACGCAGCATGATATCCATGATCCGGTTTGCGGTCTTGCCGTAGGGTGGCATCAGCAGCTTGAGAGGATCCAGCGGGCCCTGTTGGAACACCGGGCGCAGCTTGGAGAAGGTGATAAAGCCCTCGTAGCCGTGGTAGTGGCCCATACCGCTCTCACCGACGCCGCCGAAGGGAATATCGTGCTGGCCCACGTGCAGCACGCAGTTGTTCACCGAGACTCCGCCGGAAATTGCGCGCTCGATATAGAAATCCCGCAGCGACTTGTCCTTCGTAAACGGGTAGATGGCCAGCGGGCGGTCGCGGCCGTTGATGTATTCCACCACTTCCTCTTTATCGGAATAGGTTTTTACCGGCAGCAGCGGGCCGAAGATCTCCCGCCGCATCACGCCCATATCCTCGCTGACGTTCAGCAGCAGGTGCGGCGGGAACTTGCGCAGCCGGTCGTCGCGGCTGCCCTGTCCGCCGGACAGGTCGATGGCGATGGCCCCCCCGGCGACGGCGTCGTCCAGGGTCGCCCAAAGGCGCTGGTAGGAAACGTCGTCGATTACCGAGGTGTAGTCACTGCCCTGCAGGTCCGGGTAGCGTTTCTGCACCAACTGCCTGGCCTTTTCCACGAAAGCGTCGACGCGATTTTCCGGCAGGAACAGGTAGTCCACGGTGGTGCAGATCTGGCCCGCGTTCATCAGCTTCCAGAAAATAATCCGCTCGGCGGCGGTGTCTATCGGGAAGTCCGGCGCAATTATGGCCGGGGACTTGCCGCCCAGCTCCAGGGTGACCGGGGTCAGGTTGTCGGCGGCAGCGCGCATCACCGCGCGACCGGTGGCGGTGGAGCCGGTGAAGATCAGGTGGTCGAACTTCAGGCTGGAAAAGACCGGGCCCACGCCGCCGGTGTCCTCCACGAACGCCAGTTTTTCCGCCGGGAAATAGTCGCCGCTGATGCGGTTCAACAGCTGCGCCAGTCGGCCGGAGTTGTGGGACATCTTCACCATGGCGCGGTTGCCGGCGGCGAAGACGCTTGTCAGCGGAGTGAAGGTCAGGTTGACCGGGAAGTTCCACGGCACTATGACGCCCACCACGCCCAGGGGCTGCGGTATCACGCGGTTGGAGGAGGTGGGGAAGGCGGTGAAGTCGATATGGCGGCGCTGAGGCCTCATCCACTTCTTCAGTCTCTTGATGGTGTCCTTGATACCGTCCAGCACCGGGTAGAACTCGCAGAAGAGGGTCTCGTGGCGGGAGCGGTTGCCGTAATCGGCGCTGACCGCCTGCACCATCTCCTCTTGGTGGTCGCGCAGCATGCGCGCCAGGGTTTTCAGGTCTTCCACCCGCTGGCGGCAGGTCGGCACCGGGTCGCCCAAGTAGGCCTGGCGTTGTCGGTCGAGCAGGTTCTGCAGCAGGGACAGGTCCACAGCGTGTCGGGTCAGGGTCTGGGTGGTCATGGGAGTCATCCGACTGGAATTATCGTTATCGGATGCCGAGGTTAATTCAATCGTCGCCGGGGGAGTTGACCGATGGCGCCGGCGATTTGACAGATGGCGCAAGTGCGGTGATCTGCTGCCGGCGCCAGGCGGCGGGGCTGGCGCCCATGATGCGTTTGAAGCTGCGGGTCAGGGCGCTCAGCTGGCTGTAGCCCACCAGCTCGGCGATCTCCGTCAGGCTCAGGTCGCCGTCGAGCATATGGGTGCACACCTGCTCCACCCGCGCCCGGTCGAGCAGCTGCTGGAAGCTGGTGCCCCGCTGGCCTAGCCTGGCCTGCAGGGTGCGCGGGGCCATGCCGATCTGTTCCGCCACTGCCTCCAGGGTCACCGGGCCGCGGGGCAGCAGGTTGGTGATGGTCCACAGCAGCCGCTCCCGGAATTCGTCCAGCTGTTTCTTTTTCAGGAAGCTGTCGATCAGGCCGCGCATCTCCGGGTTGGCGCCCACCACCGGCCTGTCCAGGTAAACGTGGTCGAATACCAGGCCGTTGTAGTCGCCGCCGAAAACGATGGGCGCCTGCAGCAGTTTGCTATAGGGCGCAGTGGATTCCGGTTCCGGTCCGCACAGGTAGGCGGCGCGCAGGGGTATCCTCTCGTTGAGCAGGAAACAGAGGATGTTGTAGGCCCCGGCGAGGGTGTTGTCGTTGTGCTGGCGCGACCGGGCCGATTCTCCTTCGAGGCGGTAGGTGGAACGCAGGTAGGCCAGCCCGTCCTTCTCCTCCAGCCAGGCGTCCAGGCCCTGTATCGTCTGGCCGATGGAGGAAACGATGGTGTTCAGGGCGTCGCGCAGGGTGGGGCACTGCTGCATCAGCAGGCCGAGGGCGCCGAGCATGGAGATATTCTGCTGCTGCGCCAGCTGCAGGCCGAAGTGGGGGCAGCCGCTCAGCTTTGCGCCCAGTTCCAGCAGTTCGACCTTGGTTTCCAGCGGGATCATCAGGTCCGGCCGGTCCAGGTAGCTCGCTGGCAGGGACAGGCGCGCGAGCAGCTGGTCGGCGTCGACCCCGCAACTGCGCAACAGCCTCTTGTATCCCGACAGCGCGCTGGCGCGAACCATGGCTAGCATGCAATCAACTCCGCGTGAATTCAGCGGCCATTGTACGCGACTGGAGTCGGTTGCGAGGAACAGGAAGATCCGGCCGGCGGGCGCCGGCCGGGGATGTGGGGTCAATCCTTGTCCGGCTTGTCGGACAGTATCTCGCCGGAGTTGGGGTCCACTTCCAGATCGCGTTTTTCGTCGCCCTTGTAGGCCTCCACTTCCCAGCGGCCGTTGTCGAGGGAGACATCGGTGACAGGGGTGTAACCCTGTTGCTCCAGCTTGGTCAGCACGGTGGACAGGGCCATGGCGCCGGGCGGGGGTTTGTCGTCCGCCAGGGCCGGCTGCAGGGTGGAGGCGGCAATGGCGGCTATCAACAGCTTCTTGATTGAGCTCATCGGTTTCTCCTGGGGCAGGTATCAGGGACGATGGGGTTACTGCGTCGGTTCGGCGGGCTCGCTGAGGCGCTGCTGGATCATGTTGCACCACTCGATGCTGCCGCCGTCCGGGCCGTGGGCGCCGTCGCCGCCGGTGAGCTGGTCCACCGCGAGGAACCACTCCTCTGAGCCCACTTCGGGCAGGCCGGCGGGGTAGAGTTCCGCCAGGTCGCCGTCGTGCCGGGCGAGGACCTGTTCGTGGACCCAGGCGAACCACTCGGGGGTGCAGATTGGAGCTTCGGTGCTGTCGGCGGCCGGCGCCTCCGCGCTTTCCTCCGGCGTGGGCGGGGCAATGGGTTCCTCCATGGCCTCAGTGGCCGTCTCGCCGGGCGGGGTGCGCTCTGCGTCGGCCGGGTCGTGGGTGTCGCTCTTGCGGCCGCAACCGCCCAGGACAAGAATCAGTACGAGCAGGGGCAGATAGAGGTACATGGCTTCTCCACAGGTTGCCGTTTCGCATCTAAGCATAGGTCGAGCTCGGGCATAGGTCGAATTCGGCGACTCCGCGGGGGCTCTCCTCAGAAGGTGATGTGTTGACTTTGGTTGCCATAGAAATGAGAATCCTTCTCAAATCAATCAGGCAACCATGGGCTCTCGATGCTTATCCGATCTCTCTCCCGTATCGCAATCGTTGCAACCGGCCTGTTTGGCGCGCTCGCCGCCTCTGCCGCGGAGCAGGTGAACATCTACTCCTACCGCCAGCCTTTCCTGATCGAGCCGGTGCTCGATAGGTTCACTGAGGAAACCGGTATCGAAACCAGGGTGGTCTACGCCAAAAGCGGCCTGAACGAGCGGCTGCAGCGGGAGGGGCGCAACAGCCCGGCGGACCTGGTGCTGACTTCCGACACCAGCAGCCTGATGGACCTGTTGGCCAAGGGGCTGACCCAGCCGGTGCAGAGCGATGTGCTGGAAAAGAATATCCCCGCCCAGTTTCGCGACGAGGCGGGCAACTGGTTCGGCCTCACCACCCGGGCGCGGCTGATCTACGCCTCCAAGGACAGGGTCAAACCCGGTGAGATCACCACTTACGAGCAACTGGCGGACCCCAAGTGGAAGGGCCGCATCTGCACCCGCAGCGGCAAGCACCCCTACAACCTGTCCCTGTTCGCTTCCATGATCGCCCATCGCGGTGAGGCGGAGACCAAAAAGTGGCTCCAGGGCCTGAAGGCCAACCTGGCGCGCAAGCCCCAGGGCAATGACCGCGCCCAGGTAAAGGCGATCAAGGAGGGCGTGTGCGACCTGTCCCTCGGCAACAGCTACTACTTCGGCAAGATGATCACCAACACCGAGGAACCGGAGCAGATCGAATGGGCCAAGTCGGTAAACCTGGTGTTCCCGAATCAGGGGGATCGCGGCACTCATATGTTCGTCTCCGGCGCCGTGCTCACCAGGCACGCGCCCAACCGCGACAACGCGGTCAAGCTGCTGGAATTCCTCAGCGGCGCCGAGGCCCAGTACCTCTACGCGGAGAAAAACTTCGAGTTCCCGGTGCGCCCCGGCACTGAGCGCTCCGAACTGATCGAGGAACATATGGGCGAGTTCAAGGAGGACGACCTGAGCCTGACGGAAATCGGCTCCCACGTGCCCGCCGCCTCGCGGTTGGTGGACGAGGTGGGTTTCGATTTCTAAATTTTGCGTGCAACAACTCGTCCCTGTTGCCTGTAAGAGAAGTCTGCGTGGCCCTGCTGCCGGCGGCCATTTGGGAAAAAGCCTCATCGGTCCTTGTATCGGCCGCAGGCGCTTTTCTCAAATGGCCACCGGCATCAGGGCCTTAGCATCAGGTTCTGCCATTCTTTTCTGAGTCCCGAGAGCCTGGGTAGGTTGGGCTGAGCGCAGCGAAGCCCAGCGGGCGCCGGGCAACATTGGGGTTCGCAAAGCTCACCCCAACCTACACACGAATCGAATCCCGAGTTCCAGGTCCCGAGTAGTTGCCCATGATCCCTGCATCTCCATTTCCCCGGCCGAACGCGTCCGGCCTGCGCTGGGTACTGCTGGTGGCGACCATAGCGCTGCTGGTGGCGCTGCCGGTGCTGTCGATATTCTGGCTGGCGCTCTTCCCCGAGGAGAATATCTGGCCGCACCTGCTGGACACGGTGCTCTTCCACTATATTTCCGCGACCCTGGTCCTGGCATTCGGCGTCGCGGTCTTGACGCTGCTGGCGGGCGTCGGCGGCGCCTGGCTGGTGACCATGTGCCGCTTTCCCGGGCGGGGCTTCTTCGAGTGGGCGCTGCTGTTGCCGTTTGCGGTGCCGGCCTATGTGATCGCCTATGTGTACACGGACCTGCTCGAGTACGCGGGGCCAGTACAGAAAGGCCTGCGCCACTGGTTCGGCTGGCAGACGGCACGGGACTACTGGTTCCCGGAGATCCGCAGCATGGGCGGCGCCGTAGCCATGCTGTCGCTGGTGCTCTATCCGTATGTGTATATGCTCGCGCGGGCGGCCTTTATCGAGCAGTGTGGCAGTATCCGCGCCGCCAGCCGCTCGCTGGGCTGTACGCCCTGGCAGAGTTTCCTCAGGGTTTCACTGCCGATGGCGCGCCCGGCGATTGCGGTGGGTCTTTCGCTGGTGCTGATGGAGACGCTGAACGATTTCGGCACCGTGGATTTCTTCGCAGTGCGCACCCTGAGTGTCGGCATCTACGATACCTGGCTAAGTCGCGGCAACCTGGGCGGTGCCGCGCAGATCGCCTGCAGCACCCTGGCGTTTGTGGTGCTGCTGATCGCGCTGGAGCGCAGGGGTCGTGCGGGGCAGAGGCATTTCGTGCAGTCGCCGTCACGTAGCCGCGACAATTACCAGCTGCACGGCTGGCGCTCGCTCGCGGCCGCGATTTTTTGCGGCCTGTTGCTGCTGGCCGGATTCGGCGTTCCGCTACTGGTATTGGGCAACTATGCGTTGGGGAATTTTGCCAGCTACTGGAGCGACGATTTCTTTGCCATAGCGCGCAACAGCTTCCTGCTGTCCGGCGCCGCCGCGATGGTGGCCGCGCTGCTGGGACTGCTGCTGGCCTACGGCAAGCGGCTGTATCCCCGGCGTGCGGTCAAATCCCTGGTGGGCTTTGCCAGGCTGGGCTATGCGATGCCCGGCGCGGTGATGGCCATCGGCGTGCTGATTCCGCTGGCGGCCTTCGACAACGCGCTGGACGCGCTGCTGCGGGCGCACTTCGGCATTTCCACCGGCCTGTTGCTGTCCGGCAGCGTGTTCGCGATTGTATTCGCCTATACGGTGCGCTTCCTCGCCGTTTCCGCCGGCGCCATAGAGTCCAGTCTGGACAAGGTCACGCCGTCGATGGACCGCGCGTCCCGCTCACTGGGACGCAATAGCTGGCAGACGCTGTGGGCGGTGCATTTCCCGCTGGTGCGCACCGGGCTGTTGAGCGGTGCGCTGGTGGTGTTCGTGGACTGCATGAAGGAGCTGCCGGCCACGTTGCTGTTGCGGCCCTTCGGTTTCGATACGCTGGCGACCTATGTCTACCAGTTTGCGTCCGACGAGATGCTGGAGCGCTCGGCGCTGGGGGCGTTGATGATCGTGCTGGTGGGGCTGCTGCCGGTGATTCTGCTGAGTCGCTCCATGGGGCGGCGCAGGGCAAGCGAGAAGGTTGAATTGATGGAGTCCGAGGTGCCGGCACTTTGAACAGGGCGATTTGACCTCCGGTCGCGACCATGGGCGGATGGCCGCCCTGCCGCTCCTACGAATTTTCCTCGTAGGGTGCGCCCTGCGCACCATCAATGCCGGTTGGTGCGCACGGCGCACCCTACACTGCAAATACGAGCGGCGTGGTGATACGCAGCGGCACCTCGCTGCCGGTTGCAAACTGAAACTCCGCGCCCAGTGTCGCCTCGATAATGCGGCCACTTGGCAGGCGGAATTTATACAGCATGCCGCTGCCGAGAAAACTCTTTTCCAGCACCCGGGCGGGCACCGCGTCCGGGTGTTCGCCGGGCAGCAGGTCTTCGCTGCGCACAAAGACCTGCAACTCTTCCCCGGGGGATTCGATGGCCGCGGGCAGCTGCACTCGCCCCATTTCCGTTTCGATCAGGTCCGGCCGCCGCAATTGCCCCCGCAGCAGATTGCCCTCGCCGACGATGCGCGCCACCGCCGCACTGGCCGGCGTACGGTAGATGTTTTCCGGCGTGTCCCACTGCTGCAGGCGACCGCCGCTCAATACACCCAGTTTGTCCCCGGCCACAAAGGCCTCGCCGCGGTCGTGGGTGACGATCAGCGCGGCCGTACCCTCCTCGCGCAGGATATGCCGCACCTCGGTGGCCAGGCTGCGGCGCAGCTCGGTGTCCAGGTTGGAGAAGGGCTCGTCCATCAGCAGCAGCCGAGGGCGCGGCGCCAGCGCGCGGGCCAGGGCCACCCGCTGTTGCTGGCCGCCGGAGAGTCGGTGTGGATATTGATTGGCAAAGTTTTCCAGGCGCACCAGCCGCAGCAGTTCGCGCACGCGGGCCTCCCGCGCGGCGCGGGGCATGGACTTGAGGCCGAAGGCGATATTCTGCCGCAGGCTCAGGTGGGGGAAGAGGGCGTAGTCCTGGAATACCACGCCAATTTTGCGCTGTTCCGGTGGCGTGATGGCGGTGGGTGTCGAAATATTACGTCCACCCAGGAAAATCGAGCCCCGGTACAGCGGCTGGAAGCCGGCGATGGCGTGCAGCAGTGTGGTCTTGCCGCAGCCGCTGGGGCCGAGCAGGCAGGCGATCTCGCCCTCGTTCAGGGCGAAGGAAACGGATTCTAGAATGACCCTGTCGCCGTAGCGGCATTCGAGGTCGGTGACCTTTAGCAGCGGTTGCACATTGAGCCTTATTTAAACTTCTATGCCTGTAGGAGCGGCGGGGCGGATGGCCGCCCCGCCGCTCCTACAGGTTGCCGAGGACTTCGACCATGGCGCCGGTGAGCTGGCCCAGGTCTTGCTCGGAAATCACATAGGGCGGCATGGCGTAGACCAGTTTGCCGAAGGGGCGCAGCCAGACGCCGCGCGCTATCAGCGACTCCTGCAGCCGCATCATATGCACCGGCTCGCGCATCTCGACCACGCCTATGGCGCCGAGGGCGCGCACATCGGCGACGGCGCTTGAATCCCGCAGCGGCGCCAGGTCATTTCGCAGCTGTCTTGCGATACTGGCGACGCGCTGCTGCCAGGGGCTGTTCAGCAAAAGGTCGATACTGGCGTTGGCCACGGCGCAGGCGAGAGGATTGCCCATAAAGGTCGGGCCGTGCATGAAAACGCCTGCCTCGCCGCGGCAGATGCCCTCGGCCACTCTGTCGGTACACAGGGTCGCGGCCAGGGTCATGGTACCGCCGGTCAGGGCCTTGCCGAGGGTCAGGATATCCGGGCTGATGCCGGCGTGCCCACAGGCGAACAGTTTCCCGCTGCGGCCGAAGCCGGTGGCGATTTCGTCGGCGATCAAAAGTAGATCGTGTTCATCGCAGAGTTCGCGCACCCGCTTCAGATACTGCGGCGAATAGAAACGCATACCGCCGGCGCCCTGCACGATCGGCTCCAGGATCACCGCCGCCAGCTGTTCGCGATTTTCCTCGATCAACTGCCGCAACTCGGCGATATCTTCATCACCGCAGGGCTCGTCAAATTTCGGCCGCGGCGCCGGGGCGAAGAAGTGCCGGGTCAGGTGGCTGGCGAACAGGTGGTGCATGCCGGTGACCGGGTCGCAGGTGGCCATGGCGCCAAAAGTGTCGCCGTGGTAGCCGTTGCGCAATGCCAGCAGTTTGTTTTTCTCGGGGCGGCCCTGGGACTGCCAGTACTGCAGTGCCATCTTGATCGCCACTTCCACCGATACCGAGCCGGAGTCGGCGAGGAAGATGCGCGTGAGTGGCTCGGGGGTAATCTCCACCAGTTTCCTGCACAGCTCGATCGCCGGCCCGTGGGTGAGGCCGCCGAACATTACGTGGGACATCTTCTCCATCTGCGCCTGCAGGGCGCTGTTCAGTTCCGGCACGTTGTAGCCGTGCAGCGCGCACCACCAGGAAGACATGCCGTCGATCAGGCCGCGGCCGTCTTCCAGGTAGATGCGCACTCCGTCCGCGCGTTCTATCGGATAGACCGGTGGCGGATTGATCAGGGAAGAGTAGGGGTGCCAGATATGGGCGCGGTCGAAATCCAGATCCATAAATCTTTTCTTGGGTCAGACAGAAATTTGTTTTTCTGTAGGAGCGGCCCATGGCCGCGATCGGATTCCAGAGAATTCGGATAGATCGATCGCGGCCATGGGCAGCTCCTACAAGGGAGATTCAATTTTCGTGTTATGCGAGTTCCCGCAGCACCTTCAACGGCGGCTGGCTGACCGAACTGCGGCAGGCCAGGGTGCCGGCAGTGCCGACCAGCAGCGCGCCCATCAACGGGCCCAGCAGCCACAGCAGCGGGTGGAAGACGAACGGCAGTTCGAAGACCCGCTGCGACAGCACCGCCAGCGTCGCCTCGGCACCGATCGCGGCCAGCAGGCCGGCGGCAGTGCCCAGCAGGCCGAACTCCAGCAGCAGGCTCTGCAGCAGCAGCAGGCGGCGGCCGCCCAGTGTGCGGATAATCGCCGCCTCCTGCAATCGCTCGGCGATACTGGCGCGCACGCCGGCCACCAGTACCAGTACGCCGGCTACCAGCATCAGTGCCATCACCGACTCTATGGCCAGGGAGACCTGGTCGATGGTGTCGCGGATGCGCTGGATAATCTTGTCCAGCTCTATCACGCTGACGCTGGGGAAGTTGCGCACCAGGTCATTGACCAGCAACTTCTGTTCCGGCGGCAGGTAGAAGCTGGTGATATAGGTCGCCGGGAAATCCTCCAGGGTGCCGGGGGCGAACAGCATGAAGAAATTCGGCCTCATGCTGTTCCAGTCCAGAGAGCGGAAGCTGGCCACCGGGGCTTCGACTTCCAGGCCGCCGATGGAGAAGCGCAGCATATCGCCGAGGGACAGGTTCAGGCGCGCGGCCAGTTCCACTTCCACGCTCACCCCTTCATCCGTCTTGTCCCACCACTCGCCCTCGAGGATGCGGTTGTCCGGCGCCAGGTTCTCGGTCCAGCTGAGGTTCAGCTCCCGGTGCAGGGCGCCGACCCGTTCGTGGCTCACCGTTTTTTCGTGCTCGCTGGCCGGGACGCCGTTGATCGCGACCAGGCGGCCGCGCACCATCGGGTAGATCTCGGTGCTGGCGACGCCGTTGTCGGACAGTATCCGGCCCAGCCCATTTACCTCGTGGGGGGCGATATTCATCAGGAAGTGGTTGGGCGCCTTGTCCGGCAGCTGCATGCGCCACTCGTCGATCAGCGCAGTGCGCGCGAACACCAGTGCCAACATGGCCAGCAGGCCGGTGCCGAAGGCGGCGATCAGCAATGTGTTGAAGGCGGCGCGCCGCTGCAGGCTGCCGAGGGCGATACGCCAGGCGCCGCCGATGGATGCCAGCCTGCCGCGCACCAACAGCCGGTTGACCAGGGCGGCGCCGCTGACTAAAAGCACCAGTCCGAAAAACAGCGCCGCGGTGATCGCCAGGCTGCCGGACAGCCACCAGATCAGCAGCAGCATGCTGGCCGGGCCCAGCACCAGGCCCAGCCACTCGCGCCTGTCCGGGTTGCTCCAGTCGCGCCTCAGTGTCTGCATCGGGTCCGTGCGCGCCAGGCGGACGATCGGCGCCACGGCGAAGCCCAGGGCGCAGGCGAAACCGGTGGCCAGGCCGGCGATCAAGGGCGACCAGTGGCTGGGCGGCGGCTGCGCCGGGAAGAAGTCGGCCATCAGGTTCACCGCCTGGGACTGGATCAGGCTGCCGAGCAGCAGGCCGGCGGCGGTGGCGATCAGGGCCAGGGCCGCCAGCTGCCCCAGGTAAATCGACAGCACTTGGCCGCGCCCGGCGCCGAGGCTCTTCATCACCGCCACATAGGCGGTGTGGCGCAGGCCGTAGCGGCGTGCGGCCAGGCCGACGGCGACGCTGGCGAGCAGCACCGCCAGGCTGCCGGCCAGGAACAGGAAGCTCTCGGCGCGCTCCAGGGCCCGGGCCACCCGCGGCTGGCCCTCGCGCAGGTCGATCACCCGCTGGTGTTCGGTCAGCCGTGGCTTCAGCCACTCGAAATACTGGTTCAGGGCCTCGTCGTCGCCGGCGAAGAGGTAGCGGTAGCGCACCCGGCTGCCGGGCTGGATGACCCCGGCGGCGGGCAGGTCGGAAAGGCTCACCAGCACCCGCGCGCCCATATCGAAGAAGCTGGTGCCGCGGTCCGGTTCCCGCTCCAGCAGGCCGGTGATCTTCAGGCTGGTGTCGCCAAGCTGCAGCGATTCGCCCAGCTGCCGCTGAAGCAGCGGCAACAGGCGCGGCTCCACCCAGGTCTCGCCGGGGGCCGGGCCCTGCCGCACAATCCGGCGGGGGCCTTCCCCGACCTCGCGGATTTCCAGTTCGCCGAGCAGCGGATAGCCAGCGCCTACAGCCTTGACCGCGGCGAACTGGAACTGGTCGCCGGCGGCCACCATGGAGGCGAACTGCACCACCTCCGCCTGCTGCAGGCCGCGATCGCGCGCCTCCTGCAGCCAGGCCGGGTCCACCGGGCGGCTGCTGCGCAGCACCCGCTCGGCGGCGAGGAAGGTCAGCGACTGCTGTTCCATCGCGCGGGCCAGGCGGTCGGTGAAGTGGGCTATGGCGGTGACGCAGGTCACCGCCAGTACCAGGGCGGTGGCGATCAGGGCCAGCTCGCCGCCGCGCCAGTCCCTGAATAGCAGTTTCAGCGGCAGCATCAGGCGGATACCTCGGTGAGGGCGCTGTCGGAATCACCGGCCTGAATCTCGCCGGCGGCCATGCGCAGGTGGGCGCCGCAGCGCTGGGCCAGGCGCTGTTCGTGGGTGACCAGCACCAGGGTGGTGTTGGACTCGGCATTGAGTTTGAACAGCAGGTCTATAACCTTGTCGCCGTTGCCGGCGTCGAGGCTGCCGGTGGGCTCGTCGGCGAAGAGTATGCCGTTGTCGCCGCTGAAGCTGGCGAATGCCCGCGCTATGGCGACCCGCTGCTGCTCGCCGCCGGACAGCTGGCGCGGGTAGTGGTGCAGCCGGTGCCCGAGGCCGACGCGGGCGAGGAAGTCGCCGGCGCGTTTGGCGGCGCCGCGCTCGCCGCGCAGTTCGCTGGGCAGCATGACGTTTTCCCGCGCGGTGAGGCCGGGCAGCAGCTGGAAGGTCTGGAACACGAAGCCGACGCAGCGGGCGCGCAGTGCCGCGCGCTGCTCTTCGTCCAGCGCGGTGATTTCCTCGCCGGCGAGCCAGATGCGGCCGGCGCTGGGTTTGTCAAGACCGGCCAGCAGGCCGAGCAGGGTGGACTTGCCGGAACCGGAGGCGCCGGTGATGGCCAGGCTCTCGCCGCGGGCGAGTTGCAGGGAGATATTGTTTAATAGGGTCAGCGGGCCCTCGCTGGTGGTGACCCGGTGGTGCAGGTTTTCGGCCCTGAGCATGGCGGACATTCGGTGTTCCTTCTGCTGCTGCGCTGTGATTTCGCTAGGAAGTGGAGAGTATGACATGACGACAGTTTTTTTCCGGCAGCTGTGCCTGCGTTTCGGCTTGTGTCTGCTGCTGTCTGTCCCTGTTGGGCAGGCGCGGGCCGCTGAAAGGCTGCTGGTACTGGGGGACAGCATCAGCGCTGCCTACGGTATCGACGAGGCCCAGGGGTGGGTGCAGTTGTTGCGCGATCGCCTGGCGCAGGGGGACGAGCCGATCGAGGTGATCAATGCCAGCATCAGCGGGGAGACGTCGTCCGGCGGCTTGGCGCGGCTGCCGCGGCTGCTCGCCGAGCACAGTCCGCGCTGGCTGATCGTGGAGCTGGGGGGCAACGACGGCCTGCGCGGCTATCCGCCCCAGGCGCTTGCCCGCAATCTGCAGCAGATGGTGCGGCTGGCGACGGAGGAGGGTGCCGAAGTGCTGCTGCTGGGCATGCGCATGCCGCCGAACTACGGCCGCGCCTACACCGAGGCCTTCGCAGCCGTTTACCCAAAGGTGGCCGAGGCGGAGCGGGTGCCGCTGGTGTCCTTCTTCCTGGAGCCGGTGGCGCTGTTGGAGGGCGCGATGCAGACCGACGGCATCCACCCCACCGCCGCAGTCCAGCCGGCGCTGCTCGATCATGCCTGGCCCTGCGTTCAGCTTCTGCTGGGGCAGAGCGTGGACGAACAGTCGTGTACTCCGTGATCGAAATGCGTACAATCGCGGCCCCAAATCGTGTCAAGGCACGGCTTTGATTTGTAGGGGCGAACCTTGTGTTCGCCCTGGATGCAGTCGCCACCCTCGGCCGGCGAACACAAGGTTCGCCCCTACAGGTGTGCTGCCGCAATTTGATTTAATGCAGAGAACCACCATGTCCGAACTGGAAAACCGCCGCGAGCGGCTGGAATTCAACAAGCTGCAGAAGCGCCTGCGCCGCAATGTGGGCCGCGCCATCGCCGACTTCAATATGATCGAGGAGGGCGACAGGATCATGGTGTGCCTGTCCGGCGGCAAGGATTCCTACGCGATGCTGGATATCCTGCTCAATCTGCAGAAGACGGCGCCGGTACACTTCGAGCTGGTGGCGGTGAATATGGACCAGAAGCAGCCGGGGTTTCCTGAGCATGTACTGCCGGAATACCTGCAGTCCCTCGGTGTTCCCTACCATATCGTGGAGAAGGACACCTATTCGGTGGTGAAGGAGGTAGTGCCGGAGGGCAAGACCACCTGCGGTCTTTGCTCGCGCCTGCGCCGCGGCACCCTGTACGGTTTCGCCGAGGAAATCGGTGCGACCAAGGTGGCGCTGGGGCACCACAAGGATGATATCGTCGAGACGCTATTCCTGAATATGTTCTACGGCGGGCGCTTGAAGGCGATGCCGCCGAAGCTGCGCGCGGACGACGGCCGCAATATCGTGATACGCCCGCTGGCCTACTGCCGCGAGGAGGATCTGGCGCGCTTCGCGGAGTACAAGGAATTTCCGATCATTCCGTGCAACCTGTGCGGCAGCCAGGAGAACCTGCAGCGCCAGGCGATCAAGCAGATGTTGCGGGAGTGGGACAGGAAGTTCCCGGGCCGCAGCGAGAATATCTTCGCCGCGCTGACCCGGGTGTCGCCGTCACAGCTGGCGGACCGGGACCTCTACGATTTCGAGAGCCTGGAGCTGGACCGCTCTAAACCGTCGTCTGCCGGGAGGGATGAGCACTCGATTCAGCGCCAGGTCCAGTCTTGGCTGCCCGATGGGGAGGCGGAGGAGCCGCCTCGGTATATCGAGGCGCTGAATCTGTAGGGTCGGCGGCACTGACCAGGCGCGCGTAGCTGCACTGGAAGTCCCGCGCCGAGGCCGAGGGCCCGTGGTGGAAGTGCTGGTGCCAGAGCCGTGCCATACCGCCCACATCGTTTTCCTTCACCCGCTCCACGCCCGCGGAGCGGTAGATCAGCCAGGCGATGGCGGTGGCGTAGCGCAGGTTGGTGGTCAGTTCGCTGTGGGGGTGATCGAGGAAATCCCGCTGGCTGGCCAAGCCGCGCACCTTGGAGGCCAGCGCCGGGTGGTCGATCAGGTAGTCGTCCCAGATCTCCCGGTGTGTGTGCGGCTGAATCTGGTAGATGCCGAGTCCGTGGCGCCGCCCCTGTTTGAGATGGAAGCCGAGCTGTGACTCCTGCGCGGCCGTGCCCAGTAGCAGATTTTCCATTCCCGCAGACCAGGCTCTCAGATGCTTGAGGGTCGGACGAATGACCAGAAGCCGCAGTTCGTCCAGACAGATACCCATAGTGTTGTCAGATTTTTCCGTGTGTTTCTCCAATATGTAGTTTGCGGATTGAGCCGGCGCCAGCGAATTAGTAGATTTACGCGCAATAAACACAAGATTTGGCTGCGATACCTATTCTGAAGTCAAATCTTGCACTAAAAATAACCAATTTTGGAGGCCCGGATTCCTGCCGCGCGGGCGTCCCGCCTCCTGAAAACCAAGGATTCCCTATGTCCGGACAATGGCTCGTCGCCCTCACCTTTGTCGCCTACCTGGCCCTGATCCTGGCCATCGGTGTCTACGCCTACCTGCGCACGAAGGACGCCAGTGATTATTTCCTCGGCGGCCGCTCCCTGCCGCCGGCGGTGGCGGCGCTCAGTGCCGGCGCCTCGGATATGAGTGGCTGGCTGCTGCTGGGCCTGCCCGGCGCCGCCTATATGGCCGGCCTGTCGTCGGTGTGGATCGCTATTGGTCTGTTCAGCGGCATCCTGGCCAGTTGGCTCACCATGGCGCGGCGGCTGCGTATCTACACCTACGAACTGGACGATGCCCTGACGGTGCCCGCCTACCTGCACCGGCGTTTCAATATGGGCCACCCCTACCTGCGCACCGTCTGCGCGATCTTTATCCTGCTGTTCTTTCTCTTCTATGTGGCCTCCGGCCTGATCGCCGGTGGCAAGCTGTTTGAGACGGTGTTCGGTTGGGATTACCGCTGGGCGGTGATCATCGGCGCCGTGGCGGTCATTTCCTATACCCTGTTCGGCGGCTTCCTGGCGGTGTCCTGGACTGATGTGTTCCAGGGGCTGCTGATGAGCCTGGCGCTGGTGATAGTGCCGGTCATCGTCATGCAGGACGTGGGCGGATTCGGTGCCAGCTGGGCCCGGCTGCACGAGAAGGTGCCGGAACTGATGCACTGGATGAGTGACAACACCGGCCAGGCGCTGGGCTGGGCGGCGATTCTCAGCTCCCTGGCCTGGGGCTTGGGCTATTTCGGCCAGCCGCATATCGTGGCGCGCTTCATGGCGCTGCGCAGCCCGGACGATGTGCCGGCGGCTGCCTCGGTAGCCGCCGTATGGTCGCTTTTCGGCTTCGCCGGCGCTCTCTCGGTGGGCCTGTTCGGACACCTGGAACTGCAGCAGACACTGCCCGATGGCGAGCGGGTATTTATGGCGCTGGTGGAGGCGCTCTTCCACCCGCTGGTCGCAGGCATACTGCTGGCGGCGATACTGTCGGCGATCATGAGTACCGCCGACTCCCAGCTACTGGTCAGTTCCGCGGCCCTGGCCGAGGATATCTACCACGTGTGGCTGGGGCGCGAGACCAGCCCGGAGGCGATGGTGAAGGTGGGCCGCTGGGCGGTGGTTGCGCTGTCGCTGGTCGCCGTCTGGGTGGCGATGGATCCGGAATCCAGGGTGTTGGACGTCGTGGCCTACGCCTGGGCGGGCCTGGGGGCGGCCTTCGGCCCGGCGACCCTGATCAGCCTTTTCTGGTCGCGTATGACCGGTGCCGGGGCCATCGCCGGTGTGGTGGTCGGCGGCCTGACCGTGGTGGTCTGGGGGCGGCTGTCCGGGGGTATCTTCGATATTTACGAGCTCCTGCCCGGGTTCCTTCTCTCCGCAGCTGCTATCGTGATAGTTAGCGCAGTGACAAAGTGTCCCGCGGCCGTGGCCTCGCGCCACCGCGGACTGCTGGGGTGATCCAGCGGGTTGCTGTCTGGACAGTGCCGGAGGCGGCGTGGATTGCGCCGCGGGCCCTGCCGACTGCTGCGCGACTGTTGTGAAGTGATAAGGAAGTCCATCCGCAACGATTATTCAAATAGCGGTTGGAGAAACTGAGTGATCGAAGTTCATCTCGGTGATATCACTCGATTACAAGTCGATGTAATCGTCAATGCCGCCAATCAGCACTTGATGGGCGGCGGCGGTGTGGATGGCGCCATTCACCGCGCGGCGGGGCCCAAATTGCTGGAGGCCTGCCGCGAGATTGGCGGCTGCCCGGTAGGAGAAGTGCGCGCCACACCGGCCTTCAACATTCCCGTCAAACGCATCTACCACACCGTCGGCCCCGTCTGGCGCGGCGGCAGCCTGGGCGAACCGGAGCTGCTGGCCGGCTGCTACCGCCAGTGCCTGGCCCTGGCGCGACGAGAGAGTATGCGCTCCATCGCCTTCCCGGCGATCAGCTGCGGCGTCTACGACTATCCGCCGGAACAGGCGGTGGAGATAGCGGTGGAGCAGGTGCAGCAGCATCTGGAGAAAGACTGCCAGCCCCAGCGCATCGTCTTCTGCTGCTTCGACGAGGCGATGGCGGAACTGTACCGGCAGCAGTTGGAGGCCTATGTGCGGCGGTAACCGGCGGTAGTGGCTTCGATCCGGCCCCGACGCCTAGTGCGTAGGTTGGGCTGAGTTCCGCGAAGCCCAACATCGGTGTCCCGTCCCTGGTGAGCGTTCTGGTCATTGATCGGGATCGCCCGGTCAATGATGATTGGTGTGGATAAAAATAACGAGGACTGAGCTATGCGCAGCGCCGAACAGTGGTTTGCCGAATACGGCCAGAGCCACCAGAACCCCACCAACAAGGCCATTCACTGGATAGCCGTGCCGGTGATCTACGCCACCGTTGTCGGCCTGCTGTGGGCGATTCCGCAACCGACGTTTATGGCCGAAATCCCCTGGCTGAACTGGGCGGTGGTGGCCCTGGTGCCGACGCTGCTGTTCTACCTGGCCATGTCCTTTCCGCTGGCGCTGGGTATGGCGGCCATCAGTGTGGTCTGCCTCTGGGGCTGGTCGGTGGTCGAGCGGTTGGGTATTACCGTGTGGCAGACGGCGCTGGCGCTGTTCGTGCTGATGTGGATCCTCCAGTTCGTCGGCCACCATATCGAGGGCAGGAAACCCTCTTTCTTCAAGGACCTGCAATTCCTGCTGATCGGCCCGGCCTGGGTGATCGGTTTTATCTATCGGAAGCTAGGCATCAAATACTGATCCTGCGTGCGATCACGACTGACTGTAGGAGCGGCCCATGGCCGCCCCGCCGTTCCTACAGCACAGGATTTGCATCGCGTATTGATCCTCACCGGTTGTAGTGCACCGGTACCTCCAGCGTCTCCTTCACCTGCTCCATCACCACATAGCTGGTGCACTCCAGCACCTCCGGCAGACTCAATAGCGTCTCCCCGTAGAATTTGCGGTAGGCGTTCATGTCCGCCACCCGCGCCTTGATCAGGTAGTCGAAATTGCCCGATACCAGGTAGCACTCCTGCACCTCCGGCAGCGCCGCCACGGCGTTGCGGAACTCCTCGAAAGCGTCCTGGGCCGAGCGGTTCAGGCGTATCTGCACGAAGACCACCAGTGCTGCGTCCAGGAACTCCGGGTTGATCAGCGCCGTGTAGCCCTGGATGACGCCGTCACTCTCCAGTCTCTTGACTCTTTCCACGCAGGGGGTCGCGGTCAGTCCCACCTGCCGCGCCAGTTCCGCGTAGCTGGTGCGGCCGTTTTTCTGCAGTACCCGCAGGATATTGCGGTCGATGGTGCTCAGTTCGCTGGCGCGTTTGCGCATGGGGGCTCTCCGGAGTGGTCGGTTTGTTCGAAAATTAGACGGATTTGCGCCTTAAATGGTGGATTCCACTGGTTATCTCAGAAATCTAGCATAAATCCACTTTCGGTGCGGCCCTATACTGGGTGAAATCACAGAGATAAGGTGATGCTGTCCCTGCGGATGGTCACCGATAAAGCGAGGAGCAGAAAAATGTTGATTGGTGTCCCGAAAGAGATCAAAAACCACGAGTACCGCATCGGCCTGACGCCGGCGAGTGTTCGCGAGCTCGTCAGCCATGGCCACGAAGTGGTCGTTCAGAAAGACGGCGGTGCCGCCATCGGTTTTACCGACGAAATGTATGTGGAAGCCGGTGCCAAGATCATCGATACGCCGGAGGAGATCTTCGCCACCGCCGACATGATCGTCAAGGTGAAGGAGCCGCAGCCCAACGAGTGCGAAATGCTGCGCCCCGGCCAGCTTCTGTACACCTACCTGCACCTGGCGCCCGATCCCAAGCAGACCGAGCTGCTGGTCAAGTCCGGCGCCACCTGTATCGCCTACGAAACCGTGACCGACCGCTTTGGCGGCCTGCCGCTGCTGGCGCCCATGTCTGAAGTGGCCGGCCGTATGTCCGTGCAGTGCGGCGCCCACCACCTGGAGAAAGCCCAGGGCGGCCTCGGCGTGCTGCTGGGCGGTGTGCCCGGTGTGGCCCCGGCCAAGGTGCTGATCATCGGCGGCGGTGTGGTTGGTACCAACGCGGCCAAGATGGCCCTGGGTATGGGTGCCGACGTCACCATCCTGGATAGGTCCCTGCCGCGCCTGCGCCAGTTGGACGATATCTTCGGCGGCGCCGTGCGCACCGAATACTCCACCAACGACGCCATCGAGAAGCACGCGCTGGAGGCCGACTTGGTCATCGGTGCGGTACTGATCCCGGGCGCCGCGGCGCCGAAGCTGCTGACCCGCGACATGATCAGCCGCATGAAGAAGGGCGCCGTGGTTGTGGACGTGGCCATCGACCAGGGCGGTTGCTTCGAGACCTCCAAGGCGACCACCCACACGGATCCGACCTATGTTGTCGACGGCGTGGTGCACTACTGCGTGGCCAACATGCCCGGCGGTGTTGCGCGCACGTCCACCATGGCCCTGAACAACGCCACCCTGCCGTTCGCGGTGGCTCTGGCCAACAAGGGTGCCAAGCAGGCGCTGCTGGACGACGCCAACCTGCTGGAAGGCCTGAATGTCCACGCGGGCATGGTGACTTACCAGGCGGTGGCCGATGTGTTGGGTTATGAATACGTCGACCCGAAACTGGCGCTGCAGAAATCCGCGGTAGCGGAAGGTGCTGCAGCCTGATGACGGACGGCCGCCAGGCGGCCGTCGTTTAGAGAAAGCATTCGGTAACGCGCTTGTCTACTCGAACAGTCTTTCTCCCCAGGGGTGCACACCTGCGCCCCACTCTGTGAGACCCGGTGGCGGGAGCCACCACTTTACGGCCGCGTTTTTACGCGGCTTTTTTATTGGTGGGCCCAATGTGGGAGCGGCGGGGTGGCCATCCGACGTTGGCCGCGATCGGTCTGTGAATTTTTCCCGACATCAATCGCGGTCAACGGCCGCTCCTACAAATGATTTTCAGCGCCCGGGGAAAAGCCTGCCCAGCAGCACCGGCAGGGCCGTTTCCACCCTTAAAATCCGCGGCCCCAGGTGCACCGCATCAAATCCCGCCTCCTGCAGCTTCTCAACTTCATAGGGAATAAACCCGCCCTCGGGCCCGACCGCCAGTGTCACTGGCCCGGCGATATCCACCGGGCAGGGCGATTCCGTCACCGGGTGCGCGACCAGCTTCAGTGATTCCGGGGCAATTTCCGGCAGCTCGTCTTCCACAAAAGGCTTGAAGCGCTTGCGCAGTTCTATCTGCGGCATCTGCGTGTCGACGGCCTGCTCCAGTCCCAGCAGGCACTGCTCGCGCAGCTTTTCTTCGTCGAGCCAGGGCGTCTGCCAGTAGGACTTTTCCACCCGGTAGGCGTTGATCAGGTAGAGTCTTTTAACCCCCAGCGCGGTGACATGCTGTATCACCCGCTTCAGCATTTTCGGCCGCGGCAGGGCGAGTACCAGGGTGAGGGGCAGGGGAGGGGGCGGCGGGCGCTGCAGTTCCACTTTCAGTTCGACGGAGTCGCTGTTTATGGACAGAACTTCGCCCGTACCGATATTGCTGTTCAGCAGGCCCACACGGAGAAGATCGCCGGGACTGGCCCTGTGCACCTGCTGTATATGCAGCTGCCGGCGTTCGCGAAGCTGTACGCGATCGGGTCCAGTGAAATCGCTCTCTTCCAGAATGATCAGATTCAAGATGTCGCACTCGCCGTCGTTGGGCTTCAGGCTTTGGCCGCGGCCACGGCGCCCTTGTCCAGTCCCTCGTAAGCGCGCACCTGGACCTCCGTGCCCGGCAACTCTGCGGCGATACTGTTTGCGATGTATTGGGCCAGCTGCTCCACCGTGGTATCGCAGTCCATCAGCTCGCATCGCCCGGCCGGAATGTCCAGGGAGAATTTCCCCTGCTGCGCAGAATAGGCGAAGCGCAGGGTCTGCTCGTCACTGCCTTCCAGCAGGTCCTCGCGGGTGCCCAGGTAGATGTCCTCCCAGCGCCGGGCCCACTTGCGTTCCCATTCCAGGCTGCGCTCGCCATCCAGGGTGATGCGGATTCTGGAGCGGTGCCCGTGGGCGATACGCTGGCAGTTGCCCTCGTGCTTCTTCAGGCCGTGGCTGTAGTGGTAGTAGGGATCGGCGATTTCCTCGCAGGTGAAATCCAGGCTCAGCCGTTCGATACTGGTGGGGAAGGCGGAGGCCAGCCGTCGCACGCTCCAGGCGGCGACGCTGCCAGCGCTGATCGCTTCTGTCTCCACCAGCGCGAAGGCCTCTTCCGGGCCGGATACGCGGATCTGCTCTCCGTCCCGCAGAGTCCAAGTGAGCGTAATTCGTTCGCCGTTTCTCTGTATTTGGAGGTGGGGCGACAGGGTAGGGACCAGCAGCCGGTGATCCAGCTGGTCGTCCAGCCAGTGGCGCAGTGTCTTCTTGACGATGCCGAAGTCGCACACCATGCCCTGGCTGTCCAGGGCGCCGTCGAGGGCAGCGTTCGCCAGCCAGGTTTCGCCCACCAGGCCGCGCCGGTGGTCCAGGTAGCTGAAATCTACGTTGGTGAGGTTGTCGACGAACAGGTGCATGGTAATTCTTTGGTGATTCGGGGTGGCCGGCCATTATACCTTTAACAGGGCTGGAACTCGCGCCTGCAAATCTCTATAATCGCGCCCCTCTTCGGCAATACCGAAGAACGTTGTGGCGGCCCTTCCGGTCCCCTCGCAATGAACAGCTGTGAACCCCGCCAGGCCCGGAAGGGAGCAACGGTAGCAGTGGTGTCATGTGCCGAGGGTGTTGCTGGTTGGGCTGCCTCCATTTCTCCCCTCCGTTTTCATTCTCACAGTTCCGCTTCCGCGATATTTCTCCAAAAACCTCCTCATTCGGGGAATTTTGTGCCGATATGCCACTGGCGTCGGTGTCCTCGTCCCTCCGGTTATCGCGCTTATGCTATAAACGGCGACAACTATGACCGTGTCCAATAACGATTAGAGGGAGCCATGAAGAAGATTGCCCTAGCCATTACCGCCGCCGTGGCGTTTGCCGGATGCGACGGCAGGCAGGCCGAGCAGAAGCCGAGCCAGCCGACAACGGCCGCCGAGGTCACCAGCACCGCCGAAACCAAGCAGCCGACCGCCGAGGATGCCAAGGCCTTCCTGCAGGAAGCCCAGTCGCGCCTGGAGGAGATGGCCGAGGAAGTGAGCCACGCCAGTTGGCTGGCCTCCACCTACATCAACGTGGACTCCCAGTACGTCGAGGCCCTGGCTTCCGAGCGCTATACCGCCCTGGCGGTGGAGCTGGCCACCGAGGCAGCCAGGTTCAACGACCTGGAGCTGGACCCGGATACCCGCCGCCAACTGACCATGCTCAAGCAGGGGCTGGTGTTCCCGGCGCCCAGGGATCCGGAGCTGACCGCCGAGTTGGCGCAGATAGGTTCCAAGATGCAGGGCATGTATGGCTCCGGCAAATACTGCCGCGAGGAGGAGGGTGAGGAGAAGTGCTACACCCTGACCGAGATGGGCCGCATCATGGCCGAGAGCCGCGATCCGGAACTGCTCAAGGAGCTGTGGGTGGGCTGGCGCAAGGTCTCGCCGCCGATGAAGCCGCTGTATGAGCGCCAGGTGGAGATAGGCAACGCCGGCGCCCGGGAGCTGGGTTACGACAACCTGAGCGTCTTCTGGCGCTCCAAGTACGATATGGAGCCGGACGCCTTCGCCGCGGACATGGATGCCCAGTGGAACAAGGTCAAGCCGCTCTATGAGGCGCTGCACTGCCATGTGCGCGCCAGGCTGAACGAGCACTACGGCGACGACGTGGTGCCGCCCCAGGGCAAGATTCCCGCGCACCTCCTCGGCAATATGTGGGCCCAGGAGTGGGGCAATGTCTACGACCTGGTCAAGGACGAGGACATGCAGGCCCCCTACGACCTGACCGAGCTGGTGGTCGAGTCCGGCATGAGCGAAAAGGACATGGTTGAGGTGGGCGAGAAGTTCTTCACCTCGCTCGGCTTCAAGCCGTTGCCGGAGACCTTCTGGGAGCGCTCCATGTTCACCCAGCCCCGCGACCGGGATGTGGTCTGCCACGCGAGCGCCTGGAACATGGACGGCCAGGACGATATCCGCATCAAGATGTGTATCCAGAAGACCGGTGAGGACTTCGTCACCATCCACCACGAGCTGGGCCACAACTTCTACCAGCGCATCTACAAGGACCAGCCGTTCCTGTACAAGGAGGGGGCCAACGACGGCTTCCACGAGGCGGTGGGCGATACCATCGCGCTGTCCATCACGCCCAAGTACCTGAAGGAAATCGGCCTGATGGACGAGGTGCCGGACGAGAGCAAGGATATCGGCTACCTGATGCAGCAGGCCCTGGACAAGATCGCCTTCCTGCCCTTCGGCCTGATGGTGGACAAGTGGCGCTGGCAGGTGTTCAACGGCGAGGTGCAGCCGGGCGATTACAACAAGGCCTGGTGGAAACTGCGCGAGGACTACCAGGGTATCCAGGCGCCGGTGGAGCGCACCGAGGCCAATTTCGACCCGGGTGCCAAGTACCATATCCCCGGCAACACGCCCTACGCGCGCTACTTCCTCGCCCGCATACAGCAGTTCCAGTTCCACCGCGCCCTCTGCGAGGCCGCCGGCGAGACGGGCCCGCTGCACCGCTGCTCCATCTACAAGAACGATGCAGCCGGCAAGAAGCTGCGCGATATGCTCGCCATGGGCGCCAGCAAGCCCTGGCCGGACGCGATGGAAGCCCTGACCGGCCAGCGCGAGCTGGATGCCTCGGCGATAATCGATTATTTCCAGCCGCTGATGGTGTATCTGGAAGAGCAGAACAAAGACCGGCAGTGTGGTTGGGCCGAGCCGGGCGCTTAGCGAGCGAAGCTCCCTGCCCGGCGACCGGCCATGGATGGCATCTGTGGGGCTCAATATCTGCACATGGATGTAGGAGCCTGCTTGCAGGCGAAAAAGGACGGGGCCCGATCCATTCGCCTGCAAGCAGGCTCCTACGGATACTTGCGGAATAACGAAAAGGCCGGGCAGTTTTTCCCGGCCTTTTTTATTTAACGGGAAGCCAACTGCACCGAATTCAGCAACTCCGCATACTGCCCGGTAATCACATCCATATTGCGCAACATCATGTCCGTGGTGCCGGTGATCACGTGGATCTGGCGCTCTTCGGAAATCTGCATCTCCCCGTCGAAGCCGCGGCTGGCATAGCTCAGGTACCCCTGGGTCTTGAGCAGGTTGCGGGTGATCTCCGGCGTGTTCAGCGGGCTCTGCAGCAGAAAGTCCAGCATATGCTCGAATTCCGCCAGGTCTTCATAGAGCCGTTTCGTGCCCTCTTCGCCGGCTACGCCCCAGAACTGCGCGACAAAATTCTTGGCGATGCGCTGGGAGAGCATGCGCTGGCGGCCGGAGACGTTGACCAGCTCCGCGCTGCTGTGGTCGGCGAGCTGTTGCAGGCGCATCACATAGGCGTGGGCGGCGGGCAGCAGGGTATTGCTGTGCGTGAACAGCGCTGCGGCGGTCCGCTTGCTGACAGGCTGGCGTGCCACTTCCGCAAAGGCCTGCCATTCGCGCTGCACTTTTTGCAGCTCGCCCCGTATTGGGGCCGCCTCTTCAAAGGCGACCAGCTGATCCAGGTTGTGGGCAAATTCCCGTAGACAGCGCTCGAACACCTGCCGGTGACGTTCCGCGTCCGGTTGTATGCCATGCAGGATATAGGCCTGTGTAATGCGCTGGGACAGCATGCGCTGGCGCCCGGCGATATTGATCGCATCGCCCATGCTGAAGGCGAGGGTGTCTGCACAGAATAGAAACAGGAAAAGTGCCAGGAAAACTCTCATTGTCTCCTTCCTTGAACAATCCAGAGGAAATTGGGTTAGGCGTAGGGTGCGCCGTGCGCACCGATTTGGTGTTGCCGCAATTTCGGACTGTGTCCGGTGTGCGGCCGCCATGGATGGCGGAAGTGCAGAAAATACAGGAGCAATTTTCTGTCGCGGGCACCCTACGGTTATAAATCGCTTGGGTCAGAACTGCGCCTGGGCGGTAATCCAGAGCTTGTCGGTATCCACGCTGAATTCATCAGCCGTATAGCTGCTGTACTTCAGGCTCAAATCGGCGAAGCCGAGTTTCCCGCCCAACACGAAGCCGTACTCGCTGCCGAGCTTGTCCATAGCGGAAACACCGGAGTCGTCGGAATTCAACTGGTGGTAGTTGAGTGAAATCTTGACCCCGGCCAGCGAGGTGCCTATCGATGCGTAAATATCTTCGATACCACCGGGGATACCGCCGGTGCCGCCGCCGAGGAACTGGTCGTTCCAGCCCTGGAATTTGTGCAGTGTCGCCAGCGGGGTAATGAACTGGCCGTCGGCGCCGTCCGAGCCCAGCAGTTCGTAGCCCGCCTTAACCGTCAGGGGACCAAACTTGTAGCCGCCCTCGGCGAGCAGATAATCTGCGTCGTAGCTGGCCGGGTTGTCGGCGGCGGCGGACTGGGTGGCGTATTCCAGCGCATAGTCGGTGGCACCGGTTTTGCCGGCAAAGCGCAGGCCGTAGGTGACGGTGGAAAAGGCCGGTAGCGTCTCATTGTCGATCAGGTAGGCATAGGCGGACAGGGCGCCGGCCTCGATGCCGCTGTACTTGGCGTTCAACAGGTAGGTATTGTTCTTGTGGTCGCCGAGGGGGCTGTTCTCGCCGAAGATGCGGTTGACGTTGCCGATATGGGCGAGGAACAGGGTGGTGTCGGCGAGGCTGTTGTCGGTGATGCTGAAGCCGTCGTAGGTCTGCTCGTTCTGGCGGAATCCGACACCGCCGACGAAGCGCTGGTTGTCCAGCAGTATGCGCTGGCGGCCGTATTTCAGGGTGGTGTCGCCGAACTTGTAGGCCAGCAGCGCCTGGTTGACCTCGGTGTCCTCCGGGTCCGCCACGCCGCCCTCAAAATCGGTCAGGTGGGTGACATCGTCCATTTCGATCAGCGCACTGAAGCCCTCGTAGACACCGGATTGGTAGGTCAGGCGGGTTTTCAGGCTGGTCAGGTCCACCGAATCGGCGCCGTCCACATCCACCTGTTCGCTGCGCGCGCGCAGGCCCAGGGTCACCTCGCCCTGGCCGAGGGCCTCACCGAGCGTTGCGGCAGAGGTCTCTGCGGATTCAGCCGTGTCGGCGGCGAAGGCGGGAGTGCCGGCAAGGGCGGCTATCGCCAGGGCCAGTAACCGCTGCTGCGGTGAGAGAGTTGCTTGTTTCATGGTTTATCCCCAAAAGGTCTGTAGGTTGTTAAATTTGTAGATAACTACGCATCCCTGTGGTACTAAGCCGGGGTCTGGGCGGCCCTGCTGTCGGTGGCCATTTGGGAAAAAGCCTCATCGGCAAATATTTCCCAAATGGCCCCCGACATCAGGGCCTTCGCATTGGAGCCCGGTATTCTTTCCAAGTCCCGGAGAGTAGTTACGTTATTACCGATTTCATGTGTGCCAAAATCGAACACGTTATTGTGAAAAATCAGGCCGCGTGCTGCTCCACGGGCTTTTCCTCGGGTATCTCCTCGTTTTTCTCGACGGATTTTGCAGGCAGTGATTCCCGCTTACCGTGCCTTTCGTGCAGGAACTTGAGCACCCTGGCCCGGTACTGGTTGTAGTGCGGGTCGCCGGCCAGCTCCAGTCGATTGCGCGGCCGCTCGAGGTAGATGTCGAGGATTTCACCGATGGTCGCCGCCGGGCCGTTGGTCATCATCACTATGCGGTCGGAGAGTAGCACCGCCTCGTCCACATCGTGGGTGATCATGATCACGGTGTTGTTCAGCTCCGCCTGGATTTCCATCAGCGAGTCCTGCATGTGGGCGCGGGTCAGTGCATCCAGTGCACCGAAGGGTTCGTCCATCAGCAGTACCTTCGGCTGCATGGCCAGGGCGCGGGCTATGCCCACTCGCTGCTTCATGCCGCCGGAAATTTCCGCGGGGCGCTTGTGCATCGCATGGCCCATATGGACCAGTTGCAGGTTGTGTTCAATCCACTCGCGTATTTCACCCCTGGTTTTCGTTTTGCCGAATACCTGCTTTACCGCCAGTTCCACGTTTTCGTAGGCGGTGAGCCAGGGCAGCAGCGAGTGGTTCTGGAATACCACCGCCCGCTCCGGGCCCGGCTCCGTGACCTCCCTGCCACTCAGTATCACGCCGCCGCGGGTGGCCCGGTAGAGGCCGGCGACCACATTCAGCACCGTGGATTTGCCGCAGCCGGAGTGGCCGATCAGCGAGACGAATTCGCCCTTTTTGATCTGCAGTTTCACATCGCGTAGCGCGGTAAATGATCCCTTGGGAGTCGGGAACTCCATATCGATATGGCTGATATCCAGTAATACGCTCATGGCTGTCTCCTGTATTCGCTCATGGCCGTCTCCAGTTGTTAGTGGGTCACGCTGTTCCTGTCCCAGGAAACCAGCTTCTGCAGTTGCAGCATCGCGCGGTCGAGCAGGAAGCCGATCAGGCCGATCACCAGGACCGCGGCCATGATGCGGGCCAGGGAGTCGGAGCTGCCGTTCTGGAATTCATCCCAGACGAATTTACCCAGCCCCGGGTTCTGCGCCAGCATTTCCGCGGCGATCAGCACCATCCAGGCCACGCCCAGGGACAGGCGCATGCCGGTGAAAATCATCGGCACAGAGGCGGGCAGAATGATCTTGTGCACATGCCTGAGTGCCGACAGTCGCAGTACCTTGCTGACATTGACCAGGTCGCCGTCGATGCCGGCCACGCCGACGGCGGTGTTGATGATCATCGGCCACAGGCAGCAGAGGGTGACGGTGAACATTGAATTGAGGAACGACTTGGCCACCAGCGGATCCGTCGATGTATAGAGGGCGCTCACCACCATGGTGACCAGCGGCAGCCAGGCCAGCGGCGATACCGGCTTGAAGATCTGCACCACCGGATTGATGGCGCTGTTGAGTGTGCGGGAGAGGCCGGTGGCGATGCCCAGGGGAATGGCGATAACCGCGGCCAGCAGGAAGCCGCTCATCACGGTGATCAGGCTGGTGAGTATCTGGTCGATAAAGGTTTCCTTGCCGGTGTAGTCGCGGATCTTCGGCTGGTAGCCGGGGTCCTCCGCCACACGCCTGGCATTGCGTTCCCGCTGGCGCTCGTAGAAGGCCACCTCCTTTTCCCGCGAACGCCGATGCTCCTGATAGAGGGCGTCGAACTGCTCCCACACGGCGGCAGGGCCGGGAAACTTGCCCAGGGAGGTGTCGATATTCTGTGCGGTGACAGACCACAGCATCAGGAATACCAGGATGCCGGCAAGCGGGACGGCCAGGGTCTTGATGGCACTGCCAAACAGCTTGCCGTCGAACAGCGACAGCTTCCAGGCGACCGGCTTGCATTCAGTCAGGGTGGTCGATGTCATGGTCCTCACCTCACGTTTCTGTTCAATTCAAATGGTCGGGATCAGTAACTACTCACCCCTGCGAGTACTGAACCGGGGCATGGGCGGCCCTGCTGCCGGTGGCCGTCCGGGAAAAAGCCTCGTCGGCAAACATTTCCCGGACGGCCCCCGACATCAGGGCCTTCGCATCACGTTTACCGTTCTGTTCGGCCTCCGATGGGTGAGTAGTTACCGGATCGTTAGAGCTGCTGTCCGGACTTGAGGCCGATCGGAAACTTGTCGATATAATCGTTGGGCTTGTGGCCGTTGTAGACGATGCCGTCGATAAAATGGGTCTGCGGTTCGCGGAAGCCGTCTTCGCTGTCGAAGTCCGGGAACTGGTCGGCGCTGGCCAGCTTGTCCTTGATCAGGGATTTTGCCGCGGCCGCGTAGATATCCGGGCGGTACACCTTAGACGCCAGTTCCTTGTACCAGTCGTCGCTCCTGTCTTCGGGTATCTGTCCCCAGCGGCGCATCTGGGTCAGGTACCAGATGGCGTCCGAGTAGTAGGGGTAGGTGGCGTGGTAGCGGAAGAAGACGTTGAAGTCCGGCACTGCGCGCTTGTCGCCTTTCTCGTACTCGAAGGTGCCGGTCATGCTGTTGGCGATCACCTCGTAGTCGGCGCCCACGTAGTTGGACCGGGAGAGTATTTTCACCGCTTCCGGGCGGTTGGCATTGTCGTTCTCGTCCAGCCACATGGCGGCGCGGATCAGGGCGCGGGTGATGCGGACGGTGGTATTGGGATACTTCTCCGCGAAGGCTTTGGTGATACCGAAGACTTTTTCCGGGTTGTCTTTCCAGATCTCGTAGTCGGTCACCACCGGTACGCCGATACCCTTGAACACTGCCTGCTGGTTCCAGGGTTCGCCCACACAGTAGCCGTAGATGGTGCCGGCCTCGAGGGTGGCGGGCATCTGCGGCGGCGGCGTTACCGAGAGCAGGGCTTCCGCGTCTATCTGCCCGGAAATATCCCCCTTGTGCGGCGCGTAGTAGCCGGGATGTATGCCGCCGGCGGCCAGCCAGTAGCGCAGCTCGTAGTTGTGGGTGGACACGGGGAACACCATGCCCATATTGAACGGCTTGCCGTCCGCCCTGTATTTCTCCACCACCGGCTTGAGCGCATCCGCCTTGATCGGGTGCACCGGCAGGCCGTTTTCCATCTTGGGAATATTCGGCTTCATCTGTTCCCAGATCTCGTTGGAGACGGTGATGCCGTTGCCGTTCAGGTCCATGGAGAAAGGCGTGATGATATCCGCCCGGGTGCCGAAGCCCATGGTGGCGGCGATGGGCTGGCCAGCCAGCATATGGGCGCCGTCGAGGCGGCCGTCGATCACGCCGTCCAGCAGCACCTTCCAGTTGGCCTGCGCCTCTATGGTGACGTAGAGGCCCTCGTCTTCAAAAAATCCCTTCTCGTAGGCGATGGCGATCGGGGCCATATCGGTGAGCTTGATAAAGCCGAAGGTCAGCTCTTCCTTTTCCGGATAGCCCAGTTCCGCCGATATCGCCTGTGTCGAATGCAGTCCCACGATGCCGGCCAGTCCCAGCATCAGCGCCGCGCGCCTGAAAACCCGTATCCATTTCATGTGAAAGCCTCCCCAGTTGATGGCCTGTAAAAATTGCGCACACAAAAAAGGCGCTCTTCGACCGTCTGCCTGGGACAGGAGTCGATGAGCGCCTCTGCTCATTACCAGCCGGATGGATCGACTGGCCCTAATTTTTGTCGTCAAGGGCGGCGGGAAACTTCTGCAGTCACCGATTCACTGTCTTTGTTGTTGGTCCGGTTGACTGATATGCGCCTTGCAATTTCTGCATTGCATGGAGTGTGCCAATTTCTCCGGGTGGATTTTTTGGGGGAGCGGGAGGGGGCCCTTTTCAGCGAGGTGCTCAATAGCAGGCGTCGGCTAAGCCAATGTATTTATTGGGGTTTTGGTGGTGTCTCATGAGCGCTTGGGTTCGCGCCTGGCCAGAGTCACAGACCGGCGGGAATCGCGAGCGCCTGTTTTCTTGAAACGCAGGTGGGACACCAGGGAGGGGGATCTTTTAGTGCAGGTTCAACTGCCGGGCGGTTTTTTGGTGCGGGAGTCGAGTCATCGTTTCGCTATCCGGGCTCTATTGTGGTGCAGCTGTCCCGGCCCAGGGCGCGGAAACAGAAAGGGCCGGACATCACTGTCCGGCCCTTCGGCTGGGATGGCTATGCCGATCAGAAGGTATAGTTCAGGGACACACCGGCCAGCCAGGCTTCGATATTGGTGGTTCCGCCATCGAAATAGGTGGGAACGGGGATAGGGGTGAATTCCTGGATTTTTTCGTCGTCGCCCCAGAGGTAGGCGAAGCCGCCGTCGATGGTCAGGTGCTCGTCAAACTTGTAGGTGCCGCCGAAAGTCACCCAGTTGCGATCGGTATCCGGAATGGACAGGGTGCGCCAGGTGATCGGCAGTCCGAGTGCGTTGGCGGTCGCATCAGTCGTGTTGAGTCCATCGCGCGCTGCGCCCTCGTCGTAGGCGTAGCCGATGCGCCAGGTGACCTCTTCGCAGGGGTAGTATTCACCGGCGATGCTGTAGCGCCAGCCGCTCTCGAAGTTCTCTTCCTTGAACAGCAGCGGGTCGAAGGGTGCTCCACCTTCCGGGACGAAGGCCTCGAGGCGCACGAAGTCGTCCCAGTCAGTCCACAGGGCGCCCAGGGCCAGGCCCCAGTTCTCGTTGAAGCGGTGATACAGGCCCAACTCGACGGTATCCGGCAGATCCAGGGTCACGTTGCCTTCGGCGTTGCGGAAAGGCGGCAATGTCGGGATCAACGCCGTGGGCAGTATGTCGGAATTGACATCGCCTTCCAACTCGGGATCCAGCTCCGCGTGGTAGGAGATGCCGAAGCGGGTGCGGTCGGTAATATTCCACAGGGCGCCGATGCTCCAGCTCACGTCCCAGTCATCTGCGTCGTCGTAATCCAGAATCGAGGTGTTGGAAAGTGACGGGTCCAGCGGGAAGTTGGACGGGATCTTGGTTTTCAGGGTGGCGTCGGCATAAAGGAAGTTGACGGCGAGGCCGATGCTGAACTGGTCGTTGAAGTCGTAGGCCACCGAGGGAGCGATATTGACGGTCAGCAGCTCAGTCTTGTCGGCGATGGAGGTCACCAGCCAGTCGCTGTCGAAGTCGGTTTCCAGGCCATAGTTGGTGTACATGGCCAGGCCGAAGGACCAGCAGTCGTCGATGGGCACCGCCAGGTAGGCGTTGGGCACCCATGCGGAGGTGGCGTAGTCGTTGGCCTCCTGGTTTGGGAAGGTGGCAATGGGCTGGCCGGTAATGGGACTGAAGTAGGTGACGTCGCCCGCCGCGTCGATTTCCGGATTGACGTAGGTCACGCCGCCGGAAATGCTGATGCTGTTGAACAGTGCGGAACCGGCCGGGTTGCGCGCCAGTATGGCGGCGTTGTCGCCGATGGTGTTCTCCGCCGCAAAGGCGCGGCCGAGGCCGGAGGTACTGGTTTCGTTCAGGAAGAAGCCGGCGGCCATCGCGCCGCTGGACGCGGTGCTGATTGCGGCAGCCAGGAGGGCGCGACGCAGAATTGTCTTTTTCATGAGATCCCACTCTATATTGCTGTTAACGGAAAGCCACAAACAGGATTGGACAAAAACTGATGCATGGCGGAAAGACTTTTTCAAAAGCCTTTGGTTATCGCAATTAATTCCCTGCCGGCAAGTCTAGCAGCGCCAAACTTGTCCAACAGTGGAAACGGGCGACTTTATAAAGACAAAAAGCCGAAAAATCTATCGTATGTCGCGATTTTTTTGCACTCGGGCCATCCATGGCCCTCGCCCTGCGGGCAGCCTTCGGCTGTGCAAAGCAGCTATCCTGCCGTTTTGCCGGCTTTTAGAGTGGAACAAGAATTTTATTGGCTTGCTGTGATGCTTTTTCCGTCGATGGATAATTTGGTCAAGGAGATCTGGTAGGTTTTGCCATCCTCTTCTTCCTGCATCAGCTTTACCAGTGCGTAGTTCCACTGTGGCGCAAACCAGATTGTGGTCTCCCGCTCGGAATCTCCATCCCGAACCCGCTGCACCTTGACTGTCTCTATGAGCCCCAACGGCGTCTGCAGCTTTTCCGTGCCGGCAACGGCGAACTTGTATTCGCGGATTTTCCTGCCGTCAGCCACCTGGTATTTCAGGTCCTCCTTTCCGGCGGCCACATCCAGAGCCAATTGCAGTTGATAGCTGATTTTGTCATGGATGTTCGCGGGGACGTTTTCCAGGGTGCGCTCGGCGTTGGACAGGTTGATCACGCGCCGCTCGGTCGGTTCGAAGTTGAGGACCGTGTGCCTGTCCCGGCCCAGCCCGGTCTTGTGGTATTCGTAATGTTGCGGGACGAGGCGGCTGTTGTCGCTGCCGAAGCGGGAGTACTCGCGAATATCGGCGAACAGGGAATCGGCGCTGAAATCCAGCCGCCAGTTGTCGTCCCTGCCCGAAAGTTCGCGCTTGGCGGTGACGCCAATGCCGTTAAAGCTGGCCGAGTAGGTGGCGGAAAAGGGTTCGAGTTCAGCGGCCAGAGCCTGGCCGGAAAGGAAGAGAAGGGAAAGAGCCCAACAGAAAAGGGGGTGAGAAAAAAAAGAGTTGAAGTGCAAGGGCACAGTGACCTCCCGATGTCCGAGTCCTACGGCACATATTCAGGCCCGTTACCCATACCGGGCCTGAACGGTGACAGTCAATGAGACTTGGCCAGCTGGCAAAAGTGCAGTTTTCTCAGCCAGCCAGTCTCTTGCCACTGCGCGGCAGCAGTTCGCCGTCCAGCTCCGAGTGGTCCTCCACCATGCGCAGCCGCCCCTGGGCGAACCAGGTTACCGCCAGCGGATAGATGACATGCTCCTGTACCTGTACCCGCTTTGCAAGCAGCTCCGGGGTGTCCCCGGCCTCTACCGGCACCACCGCCTGGACTATGGCGGGGCCGCCGTCCAGCTCCTCGGTGACGAAGTGCACCGTGGCGCCGTGCTCGCTGTCGCCGGCCTCCAGCGCGCGCTGGTGGGTGTGCAGGCCCTGGTATTTGGGCAACAGGGAAGGGTGGATATTCAGCAAACGGCCGCTGTAATGGCGCACGAACTCCGGTGTCAGTATGCGCATAAAGCCCGCCAGCACCACCAGGTCCGGGCCGTGGCGGTCTATCTCCCCGATCAGCGCGCGATCGAAGCTGTCCCGGTCCGGGTAGTCCCGGTGGTCGACCACGGAAGAGGGGATGCCCGCTTCGGCGGCGCGGGTCAGGCCGTAGGCCTCGGGCTTGTTGCTGATCACCGCGCAGACGGAAAAGTCGGTGTCGCCGCCGGCGGCCGCATCGATCAGTGCCTGCAGGTTGGTGCCGCTGCCGGAGATCAGCACGGCCACCTTGCACTTGTTTTGTGACATCAGAGACCCGCCAACTCCACCGCGTCACTGCCCTCGGCGGCGGGCTCGATGCTGCCAATCACGAAGGCGTTCTCCCCCAGCTGGCGCAGGGTTTCCAGTGCGCCCGCGGCGGCATCGGCGGGTACGCAGACCACCATGCCCACGCCGCAGTTGAAGGTGCGATACATCTCGCGGCGGTCGATGTTGCCGGCCTCGCGCAGCCAGCGGAATACCGGCGGCATCTCCCAGCTGTTCACGTCGATGCGGGCGCAGGTGCCCTCCGGCAGTACCCGCGGCAGGTTCTCCAGCAGGCCGCCGCCGGTGATATGGCTGAGGGCGTTCACCCGGGTGTTCTTCATAAGCTGCAGCAGGTTCTTGACGTAGATGCGTGTCGGCGCCATCAGGGCCTGGGCCAGGGTGACTTCACCCATATTCTGTTGCAGGTCGGCACCGCTGATCTCCAGCACCTTGCGGATCAGGGAGTAGCCGTTGGAGTGGGGGCCGCTGGCGCCCAGGCCGATCAGCACGTCGCCGGTCTCGACCTTGCTGCCGTCGATGATTTCGGATTTCTCCACCACGCCCACGCAGAAGCCGGCCAGATCGTAGTCATCGCCCTCGTACATGCCGGGCATTTCCGCGGTCTCGCCCCCCACCAGGGCGCAGCCGGCCTGTTCGCAGCCCAGGCCGATGCCGGATACCACTTCCGCGGCGATATCCACGTTCAGCTTGCCGGTGGCGTAGTAGTCGAGGAAGAACAGCGGCTCGGCGCCGGCCACCACCAGGTCGTTGACGCACATGGCCACCAGGTCGATACCGATGCTGTCGTGGATGCCCAGGTCCATGGCCAGGCGCAGCTTGGTGCCCACGCCATCGGTGCCGGATACCAGCACCGGCTCCTTGTAGCCGCTGGGCAGCTGGCACAGGGCGCCGAATCCGCCCAGTCCGCCCATCACTTCCGGGCGCGCAGTGCGCTTGGCGACATGCTTGATGCGCTCGACCAGGGCATTGCCCGCGTCGATATCGACACCGGCGTCTTTATAGGAAAGGGATTGCGGCTTGGAATCGCTCATGATTCATCCTGCGGTGGGTAGTCGAAGGGCGCGTATTCTAGTGGAAAACCGGCCCATTGTGTGAATGGACACGCAATTCTCACCAAGAAGTGTGGCGAGAAATGCGCGCCAGGTACTGGGAGAAATACCCGACACTGATACAATAGCCGCATTTCAAACCTCCCCGCTG
The DNA here is from genome assembly GCF_059834885.1 of Microbulbifer sp. SE14. Taxonomy (NCBI): domain Bacteria; kingdom Pseudomonadati; phylum Pseudomonadota; class Gammaproteobacteria; order Cellvibrionales; family Microbulbiferaceae; genus Microbulbifer; species Microbulbifer sp. SE14. Next base: position 39,985 of record NZ_JCBAJA010000027.1, read on the forward strand.
CGTTTGGCGGGGCAGGCCGCTTCCAAAGATAAGGGGTTTTGGGGAGTAATCCGATGCATAAACTGCTCCGGTACCGTATAGCGCCCAAGCTGTTGGCACTGCTGCTGTGTGCGCTGGTCCTGCCGGCCCAGGCCCGGGTGATACCGGACCTGTATGAGGTGGTGGAGGCGGTGCCGAGCCGCGGCGCTACCGACCGCGCGGCCGCAAGCAGCCGCGGGCTGGCGCGGGTGTTCGTGCGCGTGACCGGCGACGCCGCCATCGGCAGCAATCCCCAGCTGCGGCCGCTGCTGGAACAGGCCCAGCAGTATGTGCAGGGCTACCGCTACGCCAGCGAGGACAACCAGCTCTACCTGCACCTCTCCTTCGATCCCCAGGCCGTATCCGAACAGGTGCATAAGCTGGGGTTGCCCATGTGGCCGAACAACCGCCCCGGCACCCTGGTGTGGATGGCAGTGGATACGCTGCAGGGCGGCCGCAGCGCCCTGACCGAGGCGCAATACCCGGAACTCTACGCAGCGCTGGATGCCATGGCCATGGAGCGGGGGCTACCGGTGGATTTCCCGGTCATGGACCTGAACGACCAGCGCAACATGCCGTTGGGCAACCTGTGGGCCCTGGACGAGCAGGCTGCCGAGCGCGCCGGCGTGCGCTACCGCCCGGATGCCACGCTGATGGGGCGCCTGCTGGAGGCCTCCGGCCAGCGCTGGCAGGCCAGCTGGCTGCTGATTCACGGCGGTCGCAGCTACGCCTTCGATGCCAGCGGCAGCTCCCTGGAGGAAGTGGCCCTGCGCGGTATCGACGAGGCCGCCGACCTGCTGGCGCAGCGCTACGCGGTGCGCACGGATGGCGGCAGCGGCCAGTTGAGTGCTGTGGTTGTCGAGCTCTCCGGCGTCGACAGCTTCGCCGACTACACACAGGCCTCCGCCTACCTGCAGGGCCTGGCCCAGGTCAGCAGCGCCGACCTGCTGTCCGTCGACAGCGACCGTATGCGCTTTGCCCTGACCACCTCCGTGCCCCTGCAGAATCTGCGCGACGCCCTGGCGCTGAACCGCAAGCTGGAGGCCCAGGCGGAGCGGGATCCCATCGACCTGACCGGCTACCGCGCCCCCCATGGCAGTGCGGAAAACCCCCTGCGCTACCGCTGGCACTGAGATGACTAACGAAAAAGGTGTACCGCAGCAGCTGCCGCTGGGCGTTTCCCTGCGGGACGATGCCACCTTTGACAACTTCTATCTTTCCGGGTCGGACCCCAACCGCCAGGTGGTGGCCCTGCTGCAGGCCTTTGCCAGCGGGGAGAATCCCGAGCCGGTGATTTACCTCTGGGGCGAGGCCGGCAGCGGCGTCAGCCACCTGTTGCAGTCGGTGTGCCAGAGCACCGAGGCCAGCGGCCGCTCATTCCAGTACCTGCCCCTGGCCGATTTGCTGGGAAAGGGGCTGGAGAAGGAGCTGGCGATGGATCCGGCAGTGATACTGGACGGCCTTGAACAGCTGGAGTTGGTGTGTATCGACGACCTGCACCTGCTGGAGGGGCATCCCCAGTGGCAGACGGCGCTTTTCCACCTGTACAACCGGGTCAAGGATAGCGGGCGCCAACTGCTGCTGGGTGCGCGCAAGTCACCCCGCGGCCTGGAAATCGACCTGGCCGACCTGCGCTCGCGGCTGCAGTGGGCGCTGGTGTTCCAGCTGCAGCCCCTCAGCGACAGTGACAAGCTGGCCGCCCTGCGCCGGCGCAGCCGCCTGCGCGGCTTCGACCTGCCGGAGGACGTGGCCCAGTACATACTCCACCGCGCCCCCCGCGATACCCGCGCCCTGTTCCTGTGCCTGGAGCAGCTGGACCGCGCCTCCCTGATGGCCCAGCGCAAGATCACCATTCCGTTCGTGAAGCAGGTTTTGGGGATTTGAGGCATAGAGGGTAGGAGCGGCCCATGGCCGCGATTGATCTATCGGGTTCCTGTGAGTCGTCCCCGAAAGCGGGCGCCTGGGCGGCCCTGCTGTCGGTGGCCGCCCGGGAAAAAGCCTCATCGGTCTGTTTGCCAGCCGCAGGCGCTTATCCCGGACGGCCTCCGGCAGCAGGGCCTTCGCATCGGACTTCAGTACTCTTTCCCGGCCGTAGGGTGGATAAGCGCTAAGCGCATCCACCAGACAACGGCACCGGAGCGTTGGGCTTCGTGGAGCTCAGCCCAACCTACGCCCAACCCACTCACCACTGTCACAGCCGCAGTATCTGCCGATACTGCGCCACTGCCACCTCAAATTCCGTGTGATCCTGCAGGTAGAGCCGCAATGCGTCCGCCGCATCCGGTTCGCCGTGCACCAGTTGGATGGGAGTGCCGGGCTTGAGGTCAGACTGCTGCAGCCAGTCGGCCAGGTCCCGGTAGTCGGCGTGGGCGGAGAGGCCGTCCAGCATCTCGATGCGCGCCTTGCAGGGGACATAGTCGCCGTGAATCTTCACCGTCCTGTGCCCCGCCATCAGGTGGGCGCCGCGAGTGCCGCCGGCCTGGAAGCCGGTGAACAGCAGGGTGGTGCGGTGGTCCGGCAGCAGGCGTTTCATATGGTGCAGTATGCGCCCGCCGGTGGCCATGCCGCTGCCGGCGATGACGATATGGGGGTAGCGAAGCTCCTCCAGCGCCTTGGATTCCTCGACCCTGTGGGTATAGGTTATGCCCCGGCCCATGCGCCGGCAGTCGACCTCGCCGAGGCGGTGCTGTTCGGCGTAGCGGCAGTAGATATCGGACACATCTATGGCCATGGGGCTGTCGAGGAAGATACCGAGTTTGGGGATCTCCCCGCGGTCCATCAGGGTCACCAGCATATGCTGGAGCGTCTGCGCGCGGCCCACGGCGAAACTGGGAATCAGTAGTACGCCGCCGCGGTTCGCCGTCTCGTTGACGATATCCGCCAGCTGCTGCCAGATATCGATATCCGGGTGGCGGCGGTCGCCGTAGGTGGATTCCATCAGCAGCAGGTCCAGTTCCGGCAGCGGTTGCGGCGGGTACATCAGGATATCGTCCGGCCGGCCCACGTCGCCGGAAAAGCCCACTCGTCTATTTTCCGCCTCCAGCACTGCGCTGCCGGCGCCGAGGATATGGCCGGCGGATTGCAGCCGGGCGCGCCCCCCTTTGATGGAAACCGTCTCATCGAACTCCAGTGGCCGGAACAATTCCAGGCAGCGCTCCGCCGTTTCGGCGTCGTACAGGGGTTCCGGGTGCGCGTGCTTGCCGAGCTTGTGGCGGGCGTAGAAGCGCGCATCCTCCTCCAGTATCTGCCCGCTGTCCGGCAGCATGATGGCACAGAGGTCGCGGGTGGCCCTGTGGCAGTAGACGGGGCCGCGGTAGCCCAGTTGGTAGATGCGGGGGATATAGCCGGAGTGATCCAGGTGGGCGTGGGTCAGCACTATGGCGTCCAGCCCGTCGATATCGAACAGCGGCGCCTCCCAGTTGCGCTCGCGCAGCCACTTGTAACCCTGGAAGAGGCCGCAGTCCACCAGGATGCGGGCATCGCCGGACTCGAGCAGGAACTTGGAGCCGGTGACCGTCTCGGTGCCGCCGAGGAAAACGATATTCATGAGTTTCCAACCTCCAGCAGGTCGCGGTTCTGGAGCTAGTAATCCTTCGCTTTCCCGGAGGGGCCCCCGACAACGGGGGCCTTGCTGTGTGCCGGCCGAAAGCTCGATACCGTTCGGCCTTGCGCCACCTATCCGCCGTCAACTCCTGTTTGAATCGCGCAGCTGCCACAATATTAACTATTGAATTGTGGCAGCTGCGGCGCGCACGGCATTTTTTGATTCTGAGAATTACCAGTCCAGAGGCATTGTTATGCAAAATTTTCATAACATTCTGTATGTCAGCCATGCCACCGGCGACGAGAGCGCGGGGTTGCTGCAGGCGCTCGCTGTGGCGCGCAACAACCACGCGGCAGTCAAGGTGTTGGTGGTGTGCCCGGCGATCCCGGAGGAATTCGAAGAATTCAGCCAGGTCTGCATGGAGGCATTGACCGCGCGGGTGCGGGAGGCTGTGGATGCGGTGCGCGGTAGGCTGAAGCTTGGGGAGGGCGAGCTGGACCTGGAGGTAGAGGCGGATTGCGGCAGCCGGCCGGCGGAGCGGGTGATTCACCGGGTGCTCGGCGAGGACTACGACCTGGTGATCAAGAATGTCGAGGGCCGCACCCGGCGCGCCGGCTTCAAGGCCATGGACATGGAGCTGCTGCGCAAGTGCCCCTGCCCGGTGTGGCTGTGTCGCCCGATCGAGAACTCGCACAAGGACATCGACGTGGCGGTGGCGGTGGATCCCGATTGTGAGGAGGCGAGCGCCTACGACCTGGCGATCCGACTGCTGCGGTGGTCGCGGGCGCTGGCGGACACCTGCAGCGGCGAACTGCATATCATCTCCTGCTGGGATTACGATGTGGACGAGTACCTGCGCCACAAGTTTCCCATCAGTGCCTCGGACGAGGAGCTGGACCGGGCCACCGAGGCGGCCATCTCCAGGCACAGGTCCAAGCTGGACGTGCTGATCCACGCCTCCGGTATCGGCGGCAAGCTGGACGTGAACCACACCATCGCCCGTCCGGACCGCTATATCCCGCTGCTGATCGAGGAGAGGAAGTTCGACATACTGGTGATGGGCACGGTGGGGCGCACCGGCATTCCCGGCTTTATCATGGGCAACACCGCGGAGAATATTTTGCAGAAGGTGAGCTGTTCGCTGTTGGCCCTGAAGCCGAGCGATTTCGTTTCTCCGGTGAAGGGGTAGCCTTGTAGGGCCTAAGGCGCCGTGAATACCTGGAGCGGCCGGTGGCCGCGATAGGCCCTTGCCACATCGCAAGGCCGATCGCGGCCATGGGCGGATGGCCGCCCCGCCGCTCCTAAAGAGGGAGATCCGGGGAGGCTATTGCTGCGCCTTCACCTCGGCAATCCACTCGTCCACCAGTTCCTCCAGCACATCCAGCGGCACGGCGCCGTTGGCCAGTATCACGTCGTGGAAGGCGCGGATGTCAAACTGGTCGCCGAGTTCCTTCCTGGCTTTCTCGCGCAGCTCGACGATCTTCAGCATGCCCACCTTGTAGGCGGTGGCCTGGCCGGGCATTACGATATAGCGCTCGATGGCCTTGACCACGTCACCCTCCGGGTTGGGTGTGTTCTGCTTCAGGTAATTGATGGCCTCCTCGCGGGTCCACTCCTTGCTGTGGATGCCGGTGTCCACCACCAGGCGGGCGGCGCGCCAGAGTTCCATCGCCAGGCGGCCGAAATCGGAGTAGGGGTCTTGGTAGAAGCCCATCTCCTTGGGCACCAGCTCCGAATAGAGGCCCCAGCCCTCGGTATAGGCGGTGTAGCCGCCGAACTTGCGGAACTTGGGGATGTCCTCCAGTTCCTGGGCGATGGACAGCTGCATATGGTGGCCGGGAATGCCCTCGTGGTAGGCCAGGGCCTCCATCTGGTAGATGGGCATGTCCGCCATGTTGTACAGGTTGGCGTAGTAGATACCCGGGCGCGAGCCGTCCGGTGCCGGGCGCTGGTAGAAGGCCTTGCCGGCGGACTTCTCGCGGAAGGGCTCAACCGCCTTCACGATCAGGTCCGCCTTGGGCTTGGTGATGAACAGCTCGTCCAGGCGGCCCTTCATGGTGTCGATGATCTCGGTGGCTTTCTCCAGGTACTGCTGCTTGCCGGCTTCGGTGTTCGGGTAGTAGAACTGGTCGTCGGTGCGCATGAATTCGAAGAATTCCTGCAGGCTGCCCTCGAAGCCGACCTTCTTCATGATCCCGCGCATCTCGTCGTGGATGCGCGCCACTTCCTTCAGGCCGATCTGGTGGATCTCGTCGGCAGTCATGTCGGTGGTGGTGTAGACCTGCAGGCGGAAGTCGTAGAAGTCGTCGCCGTTGGCGAGCTTCCAGGCGCCGTCGTCAGTGGTGGCGCGCTTCTCGAGTTTCTGCAGGTAGGCGATCAGTTTTTCGTAGGCCGGACCGGCGCTGCTGAGCAGGGCGGACCTGGCCTTGCCGATCAGCTGTTCCTTCTGCTCGTCGGGGATTTCCAGTTTTTCCACCTTGCCCTTGAAGTCGGCGAACAGGGTGCTGTCCTCGCCGTCGTCAAAGGGGGCGCCACTGATCAGGTTCTGGGCATCGCTGATCACGTAGGGGAATACGAACTTGGGCACTATGGTGCCGATCTCGGCGCGCGACTCCAGGTTTTCCTGCAGCTGTGCGAAATGTTCCGGCAGGGCATTCAGGCGCGCGATATAGGCCTCGGCATCGGAGACATTGTCGATGCGGTGCTGGTTGATCAGCAGCGAGGCTATGCCGGTATGCACGGCGTACATCTGGTTTACCGGGTAGTCGTGCAGGCGCCATTTGAAGCCCTCGATATCCTGCTCCAGGTTGCGCTTGGCCAGCTTCAGGCTCAGGCGGGTGGCGTCGTCCAGTTTGGCCGGGTCCAGCTTGTTCAGTTCGGCCAGCTGGCGCCGGTTGATGTCGTGGGTCTCCTGTTCGAACTCCGGCGACAGGTTATCCCACTTGTCGTAGTCCTCCTTCATGCCCAGGAAGGTTTTGAATTCCGGACTGCGGGACAGGTGTTCCTGGAAGAATTCCTCGAACATCTGGTTGGCCTGGGCGATGGCCGCTTCGTCGGCCTCTCCGGTAGCCTGGGGGGTGGTCTCGGTTGCCATCTCCGCAGTCTCGGTGGTGACCTCGGTCGCGCTCTGCTCCGGGGCCTTGGATTCCTGGCCGCGGTCACAACCTGTCATTACCAGCGCGCTTATGGCGGCGGCGAGCAGGGTGGGGTTTAACTTCATGATTGCTTTCCCGACGGATTTGTTTTTTGTTTGATGGTAACTGCTCGCCCCCGGTTGCCTGTCCTGTAAGAGAGGCCGGGGCGGCCCTGCTGCCGGTGGCCGCCTGGCAAAAAACCTCATCGGTAAATATTTGCCAGGCGGCCACCGGCATCAGGGCCTTCGTATCGAGCTCTGGCATTCTTTTCCGGGTCCCGGGTCCCGGGTCCCAAGTGGGCGAATAGTCACCGCTGGTGTTCCGTATGCAAAAAAGCGGGCACAGGGCCCGCTTTTCGAGATCGACTTCTATCAGGCGAAGTTCTGGTTCACGAAGTCCCAGTTCACCAGGTTCCAGAAGGCCTCCAGGTACTTCGGCCGCAGGTTGCGGTAGTCGATGTAGTAGGCGTGCTCCCAGACGTCGCAGGTCAGCAGGGCGGTCTGGTCCGACTCGGTCAGCGGGGTGCCGGCGTTGGAGGTGTTGACGATGGCCACTGAGCCGTCGCCCTTCTTGACCAGCCAGGTCCAGCCGGAACCGAAGTTGTTTACGGCGCTGGTGCTGAACTCTTCCTTGAACTTGTCGAAGGAGCCGAAGGCCTTGTCGATGGCCTCGGCGACCGCTCCGCTGGGCGCGCCGCCGCCGTTGGGGCTCAGGCAGTTCCAATAGAAGGTGTGGTTCCACACCTGCGCAGCATTGTTGAACACACCACCGGAGGAGGACTTGATCACCTCTTCCAGGGATTTGTCGGCGTCGGGGGTGCCTTCCAGCAGGCCGTTCAGCTTGTCCACATAGGTCTTGTGGTGCTTGCCGTAGTGGTACTCCAGGGTTTCCTCGGAGATGTGCGGTTCCAGGGCATTCTTCGCGTAGGGGAGTTCGGGCAGTTCGAAAGCCATGGTGTCTTCCTTCCTTTGTCTCGGGTTATTGGTGGGGGCATTCTACACGCGCGGCATGTCAGAATTAAGCCGGCGTAGGTGATGAATAGGACGTATTGGGGTCTAATTCCGCAAACGCAAGCAGCCTAGTAGAAACTTGTTGAATTCTCGGTCCATTTGCTGCAAAAACAGTCTAACGGGGTCGGGGAGCGGCAGTTGGCGCCTCGGGGCTCCCGCCTGCTAGGCTTTAGGCGGAGTCGCTTACTTTTTCGTCAGTTTTTGGGTTAAACTGCCGCTGAATTCGACCTATCACCGGCCCGGCGTGCAACAGAGACCCACGCCGGCCAAGTAAACATATCGGGTATTTTCAAACATGCAACGCAGAGAGCCCACACTGGACGGCAGCGCCGCCATTGAGCCGCAACTGGACACCAGGCCGATCGGCCGCAGCCCGCGCCCCCCGGAGCCCGCAGCGACCGCGGAGGAGCGCAGTGGCGGTTTCCCGGTACTGGCCCTTTTTGCGCTGATCCTGGCCCTGGCCGGCCTCGGCGCGGCGGCCTTCCTGTACCAGCAGTGGCAGGCCAGCCGGGTACAACTGGTCGACGCGGAGGCCCGCATCGTCGAGCTGGAGAAGCGCTTCGAGATGTCGGACGAGGAGTCCTCGGCCTCGGTTGAGGTGCTGAACGCCAAGGTCAAGGAGAACGCCTCCGAGATCCGCAAGCTGTGGGGCGTGTCCTACGACACCAACCGCAAGAACATCGAGGCGAACAAGATCGCCGCGGCCGCGAACAAGAAGGAGCTGGCGTCCCTGGCCGGCAAGGTCAACGGCCTGAGCGGCAGCGTGCAGAAGATTGCCGCGGTGGAATCCGCCCTGGCAGAGCTGCGCAAGAGCAATACCGAGAGTCAGCGAGAAACCGCCGACAAGCTGGCGCGACTGGAGCGTCAGCTGGCGTCAGTGCGCAGCGATCTGACCGCCCGCGTGGGCGCCAACGAGGAGGCGGTGGAGTCCATCGACGCCTACCGCCGCTCGGTGAACAAGGACCTGGTGCAGCTGCGCGACGCCATCCGCAGCCTGCAGTCCGGCGGCACCACGGCCTCGTCCTCCCTGTAAAGCCACTGGGCCAGATCGTGTAGGGGCGGACCTTGTGTTCGCCCTTGCCTGTTTGGGGCATCTGAGCCCGTAGGTTGGACTTCGCGGAGCTCAGCCCAACCTACACTCTGATTCATCATTCATTCATCATTCCGCTTCCCCGCCAATAACCCCACAAATCGTGTAAAATCGCCCGCCTCGAGACGTTAACCCCAAACCTTAACCGAGGCCGGAAATGACCACTATCCGCCAGGATGACCTGATCGACAGCGTCGCCGACGCGCTGCAATTCATCTCCTACTACCACCCGCAGGACTTCATCCAGGCCCTGCACAAGGCCTACGAGAAGGAGGCCAACCCGGCGGCCAGGGACGCCATGGCGCAGATACTGATCAACTCGCGCATGTGCGCCCAGGGCCACCGCCCCATTTGCCAGGACACGGGTATCGTGACCGTGAAGATGAAAGTGGGCATGAAGGTCCGGTGGGACGCGGAGATGAGCGTGACCGATATGGTCAACGAGGGCGTGCGCCGCGCCTATATGCATCCGGACAATGTGCTGCGCGCCTCCATCCTCGCGGACCCGGACGGCGCCCGCAAGAACACCGGCGACAACACCCCGGCGGTGATCCACTACGAAATCGTGCCCGGCGACACCGTCGAGGTGTATGTCGCGGCCAAGGGCGGCGGCTCCGAGGCCAAGAGCAAGTTCGCGATGCTGAACCCGTCCGACTCGGTGGTCGACTGGGTGCTGAAGATGGTCCCGCAGATGGGCGCCGGCTGGTGCCCGCCGGGCATGCTGGGCATCGGCATCGGCGGCACCGCCGAGAAGGCGATGCTGCTGGCGAAGGAGTCACTTTTGGACCCGATCGATATCCAGGACCTGCAGGAGCGCGGCGCTTCCAACCGCGCCGAGGAGCTGCGCCTGGAACTGTACGACAAGGTCAACAAGCTGGGCATCGGCGCCCAGGGCCTGGGCGGCCTGACTACGGTGCTGGACGTGAAGGTCAGGGACTACCCGACCCACGCCGCCAACAAGGCGGTGGCCATCATCCCCAACTGCGCCGCCACCCGCCACGCCCACTTCACCCTGGACGGCTCGGGTCCGGCGCGGCAGACACCGCCGAAGCTGGAGGACTGGCCGGAGGTTGCGCGCGAGGCGGGCGGCAACACCCGCCGTGTGAACCTGGACGAGGTGACCCGCGAGGACGTGCTCAGCTGGCAGCCGGGTGAGACCCTGCTGCTGAACGGCAAGATGCTGACCGGCCGCGATGCCGCGCACAAGAAGATGGTGGATATCCTCGCCGGGGGCGAGAAGCTGCCGGTGGACCTGTCCGGCCGCTTTATCTACTACGTGGGGCCGGTGGATCCGGTGCGCGAGGAGGTGGTGGGCCCGGCCGGCCCCACCACCGCCACGCGCATGGACAAGTTCACCCGCACCATGCTGGAGGAGACCGGCCTCTTGGGCATGATCGGCAAGGCCGAGCGCGGCCCGGTGGCGATCGAGGCCATCCGCGACAACAAGGCGGTCTACCTGATGGCCGTCGGTGGCGCCGCCTACCTGGTGGCCCAGGCGATCAAGGACGCGAGGGTCGTGGCCTTCCCGGAGCTGGGCATGGAGGCCATCTACGAGTTCGACGTGGAGGATATGCCGGTGACCGTGGCCGTGGACAGCCAGGGCGAATCGGTACACCAGACCGGGCCGCTGATCTGGAAGGCGAAGATCGAGGAGGGAGCGGTTTAAACGCTTTCCGCAATTGATCTGGAGCGTGGTTTAATCACTTCCCCTTAATCGATCTGTAGGGGCGAACCTTGTGTTCGCCCTGCGGAGGTAGAGAAAATCCCTGCGCCTGACGTTAAGGCCCTGATGCCGGTGGCCGTCCGGAAAATGTTTGCCGATGAGGTTTTTTCCGGACGGTCACCGGTAGCAGGGCCGCCACGAAACCCGCTACAGAGCCCCAGCCTCCAGTGCCTTCCCGGCCCAGGGCGAACACAAGGTTCGCCCCTACACGGCCAGCGCCGTAGGGTGCGCCGTGGCAGATAACTGCTCCATGCGTGATCTGCATGACTGCCATCCATGGCGGCCTCGCACCGCGGGATGCTCGATCAGCCCTGCTGCAACTCCGCCAACATCAACTCCCGGATCACCGGCACAGGTGCACTGCCGTAGCTGAGGAATTGCGCGTGGAATTCCTTCAGGTCGAAGTCGTCGCCGAGTTTTTCCTTCATCTCTTCGCGCAGCGCCATTTGCCCATGGCCTCGGCCTTCTACTGGGAGGCGTTCCTCACCATCAGTTCCATGGCCCGCTCCTCGTCGATGCCTTTCACCTGTACCTCATAGTCGAGGGTGGTGTTGGTCACCGTGTGCAGGTTCCACTTGTAGTACACCAGCCGCAGTTCCGGCGAGTGTATTTGCGCGACAACTCCATGTGCCGTTTTTAGCACTCTGTCCCATTACCTGGCGCCAAAACCGCATAAAATGTGTTTTTGGTCGGTGCGCTTGTTTCCTCCAGAGGCGGCGGGTAGAGTTGGGCCCAGCTCAAAACAGTCCATAATAAACAAAATTTTTTTGAGGACTTTCCCATGACCACTCACATGACAGAACTGGCCCAACAAGAATGTGAAGCCTGCCGCGCCGATGCACCGCTGGTCAGTGATGAGGAGCTCCCGGAGCTGCTGCGGCAGATACCCGACTGGACTCCGGTCACCCGCGACGGGATCATGCAGCTGGAACGGGTCTTCAAGTTCCGCAACTTCAAGCAGGCACTGGCGTTTACCAACCGCGTGGGTGCCATCGCGGAGGAAGTCGGTCACCACCCGGCGCTATTGACCGAGTGGGGCAAGGTCACCGTGACCTGGTGGAGCCACGAGGCCAAGGGGCTGCACAAGAACGACTTCATCATGGCCGCGCGCACCGACCAGCAAATCGAGGCGGAGTAGCCGGGAATTTTTGACTGGCAGCCCGCCTCTACCTGATTGGCGGCCCCGATTGAGATCGCGGCCGCCCGACTGGACGCGTGTAGCCCGACAGGCTGCGTGCTCGGGATTGAAATAACACGGGGCTGCCATGTTAAGAATGAAGTCTACCTGTGAGCGCTGCAATGCCTCGCTGGGGCTAACCGACCAGGCCTATATCTGTTCTTTTGAATGTACATTCTGTCCCTCCTGCGCGGAGCAGCTGGAGCAGCGCTGCCCCAACTGTCAGGGCCAGTTGTTGCTGCGCCCCATCCGCAGCCGCTCCCCCACCGAGGGGGCGCCACAGCGATTCAGGGCCAAACTCGAAAAACTGTTGCGTTGACAGGTTACCTCTAAGATAAGGAGCCGAACCGTGTCCGAATATTTTTCCACCATCCTGTGGCGAAGAAACGGCCAGAATTTTACCGACAATAAATACAGCCGCGGCCACCTGTGGGAGTTTGACGGCGGCCTGCAGGTGCCCGCCTCCTCGTCCCCGCATATAGTGCCGCTGCCTTGGTCCGTGGCGGAAAATGTCGACCCGGAGGAGGCCTTCGTCGCCTCCCTGTCCAGCTGTCATATGCTGTTTTTCCTCGCCATCGCCGCCAAGCGCGGATTCGTGGTGGAGGAGTACCGGGACGAGGCGATCGGGGTAATGGAAAAGAACGAAGATGGAAAAATGGCCATGACCCGGGTGACGCTGCGCCCGCGCATAGAATTCTCCGGCGACAAGAGACCCAGCCGCGAGCAACTGGAGAAGATGCACCACCAGTCCCACGAGCAGTGCTTTATCGCCAATTCGGTCAGGACTGAGGTGGTGACGGAGATTCTGTAATCGTTGAAGGACGGGCGAACCTTGTGTTCGCACTGCGGGTATCTGAAGCCGGAGTTCTGTAGAGAGGCTGGTGGCGGCCCTGCTGCCGGTGACCCTTTGCGGGACACGCCGTGAATACATCCCTGTAGGCTTGTCCGCGAGGTCCCTCTCGCGAACAGTCCCGCAAAGGGCTACCGGCATCAGGGCCTTCGCATCGCTTTCGTCGGTTTAACCTAATCCCTGCTGGGCGAACACAAGGTTCGCCCCTACGGACTGGCCCCGGAGGTTGCCGGATCGGCCCCGCGGGTTGCCCACAGCAGGAATTCGCGGTTGCCGTCACCGCCTTTGATCGGGCTCTCGATATATTCCCTCACCTCCAGCCCCAATTCCCGGCACAGGCCGGTGATCTTTTCCTGTACCTGCGGGTAGAGCCCGGCGTCCCGCACCAGGCCGCCCTTACCGATACCCTCTGGGCCCACCTCGAACTGGGGCTTTACCAGGCTCAGCAACTGGCCGCCCGGGCGAATCAGTGCGGGCAGGCGCGGCAGTATCAGCGTCTGGGAGATAAAGGACACGTCCATCACTATCGCATCGAAACCCGAGTCTCCGTAGGGCGCCAACTGCGAGGCTGTGAGGTTGCGGGCGTTGACACCCTCGAACAGCCGCATGCGCGGGTCGTCGCGCAGTTTCTGCGCCAGCTGGTCGCGCCCCACATCCACACCCACTACCAGCTCGGCGCCGCGCTGCAGCAGGCAGTCACTGAAACCGCCGGTGGAACAACCCACGTCCAGGGCCTGCCAGCCGCGCGGGTCCAGGCCTGTGCGGTCCAGCATCGCCGCCAGTTTGAGGCCTGCCCGGGACACGTAGCGGTCCTCCGGCAGCGGCTCCACCCTGAGTTCCCAGTCCTCGCCCACCGCCTGGCCCGCCTTCTGCGCTGGCTGCCAGGCGCCGCCGCTGGACAGCATCACCCGGCCCGCATCCACCAGCTTCTTGGCGTGGGTGCGGGAGTTGGCCAGGTTGCGTTGTACTAACAATAGGTCCAGGCGTGTCATTAATGGCACTATAGTTCTAAAGATGTGGTGGGTGAATCGGGTGCCATGCTAACCTCTGGCCCCTTTGGGGGAAACCTGAATCCGTGACTTCGGGTTGAGGCTCTATTCTTTAGGAAGGAGGTCGGTGGCTGATGGCGAAAAGCGTTCTGGGCAAGTTCAAGGTTCGCAAGGGAACGGTATTTGAGGCGCCACTGGAGAACGCCTTCGGACGCCTGGTCACACCATTCGAGGAATTCATCCACCGCCAGAGCAGCAGCGGCATCCTGCTGATGTTGTGTGCCGTGGCGGCGCTGATCATCGCCAATTCCCCCCTGGCCGGCGCCTACGAGCACCTGCTGCATATGCCCATCAGCCTGAACGCCGGCGACTGGGAATTCTCCCTCAGCCTGCACCACTGGATCAATGACGGCCTGATGGCCATCTTCTTCTTCCTCGTAGGCATGGAGCTGAAGCGGGAGTTCCTGGTGGGGGAGCTGTCGGATCTGAAGCAGGCAGTGCTGCCGATACTGGCGGCCATCGGCGGCATGCTGGTGCCTGCATTGATTTACACCTCGCTGAATATTGGCACCGAGGGGGAGCGCGGCTGGGGTATTCCCATGGCTACGGATATTGCCTTCGCGGTCGGCTGTATAGCGCTGCTAGGCAACCGGGTGCCGCGCTCGGTGGTGATGTTCCTGGTGGCACTGGCCATCGTCGACGACCTAGGCGCGATACTGGTGATCGCCATCTGGTACACAGAGGATGTCAACACGGTGGCGCTGATCGCCGCCGGTGTCCTGGTGGTGATCATGTGGCTGCTGAAGGCCGCCGGCGTGCGCCGCTCTCCCGCCTATGTGTTTGTCGGCCTGCTGCTGTGGTACGAACTTCACGAGGCCGGGGTGCACGCGACACTGGCCGGGGTGATCACCGCCATGGCGCTACCGGCGCGACCGAAATACGACCCGGTGGCCTTCAGTACCTTCGTCAAGGACATTATCCGCAGCTTCGACCGCTGCTTCCGCCCCGGCGACAGGATCATCGCCAACGATGCGCTGCGCGCGCGGGTGATGGCGCTGGATAATGGCGTCAACCTGGCGCAGTCGCCGCTGCAGCGCATGGAGACCCGCCTGCACACGCCGGTGGCCTTCCTGATCATTCCCATTTTCGCGCTGGCCAATGCCGGCATTCCCATCGCCAGTTTTACCAGCACCGAAGCGGTGTTCAATCCGGTGACCCTGGGGGTGATCGGCGGCCTGGTGGTGGGCAAGCTGGTGGGGATCGTCGGGGCCACCTGGCTGGGCTGGAAGCTGGGCCTGGGCAGCCTGCCCAAGTCCGCCAGTTTCCACCATATCGTCGGCGTGGCACTGTTGGGTGGTATCGGCTTCACCATGTCCATCTTTATCTCCGAGCTGGCGTTCGCCGGCCGGGCCGAACTGCTCAACCAGGCCAAGGCCGGTGTCATACTGGCTTCGGTGATCGCCGGCGTGGCGGGCTTCCTGGTGTTGCGCCGGGCGCCGGTGTCGGAGGAGTTTGATGCGGCGGAGGACGAGCGACATCCGATTGCCGAGGCCAAGGACGTCCAGGAAGCCGCCGAGCAGGCCGCGGACGAGCGGGTGAGGCGTAATGGCTCCGCCAGCGAGGGCTGAGGCCGGCTAGCGGGAGGCGCCGGTGAACTGTTTCACCAGCAGCTGCATGCGCTCGTAGTGGCTGCCTTTCCAGTAGACCCGCAGGCAATCACGGCACTGGATGAATTCATCGAAGTAGCGGTCGGTATTCTCCGGCAGCAACGACCGGATCTCTTCCTTGCGCACCTCTACCAGGGTGCCGTTGCAGGCGATACAGCGGGTAAAGGGCCTGATGCTGCTTTCGAGCTGCAACCGCCGGATCACCTCCGCCGCCTGCTGGCGCGGTTTGGTGGCGCGGACATAGTAGCCCCGCTGCAGCTGCTTGCGTTTCAGCAGGCCGAGATCCCGGGTCAGCAGGATGCGTTGCTGCCCGACGGAAATGCGCAGCAATGTGTCGTCGTGGTAGTCGCCGCGGAACAGGCTGTCGAATCCGAGCATACGCAGGTAGCCGGCCAGGCGGCCCAGGTGACAGTCGAGTACGAAGCGGGTGACACGCAGGGGGCGCGGGCGCAGGCGGGTGACGTCGGAGACATCCAATGCCTCGAACACCGGGTAGACGCTGACGCGGTCGCCGTCGCGCAGCCGGTAATCGAAATCCACCGATTCCCCGTCCACCAGAATCAGGTCCACCTCGGTATGCGGCACGCCGATATTCTCGATGGCATCCTTCACCGAGCCCGTCGGCGCATACTCGCGAACGAAGCAGCGCTGGCGCCGGTGCCGCGGCAGGAAGTCGTTCAGTTCCCGGTAGAAGCGAAAGGTGATGCTGGCCATAGGGCAGAAAAAAGCGCTGGAGTTCAGCGCCACTGACTGAGTCTTCGCACTTTTCAGTCTAACAGGGGAATTCAGGCCGCGACTTCTTCCGGGACTTGTGCCGCGCCGGCACCCTGTCCGGTGCGGCGGAGCAGTTGGGGGTGGCCCACTCCACAGTGCAGCGGCGTATCGACGCGCTGGAGAGATCCCTGGAAACCCGCTGTTCCACCGCCACGCGCGCGGTTATGTGGCCACCGAGGCGGGGCGCCTGCTGATGAGCGCGGCGGAGAACATGCAGGACCAACTGGACCTGCTCGTGGGTAGGGTGCAGGGGGTGGACGATCAGTTGCGCGGCACCCTGGTCGTGACCACCGTCTCCAAACTGGCGGTCCGGATAATACCGCTGTTCAAGGAATTTCAGCGACAGTACCCGGAAGTGCGCCTGCAGCTTGCCACCGCCTACCGGCAGTTGCGGCTGGAACACGGCGAGGCCCATATCGGCATTCGCCCCGGCGCCAGGCCCGGCGACCCGGATTATGTGGTGCAGAAGCCGGCGTGCCTGCGCCACAGCCTCTACGCATCGCCGGGCCATCTGCGGGAGTTCGGCGCGCTGCACAATCTGGAGCAGATAGCTGGACATCGCTTTATCGCCTCCAGCCGCGATGCCTCCTTTATTCCGTTCATGCGCTGGATCGACCAGTGCGTGCCGGAGGAGCAGATAGCACTGCGCTGCAATGACTTCGAGACCTTCTACGATGCGGTGCGCGCCGGCATCGGCATAGCGCCGCTGAACACCTGGAATGCCCACGGCGACGACCGGCTGCGGCGGTTGCTGCCTCCGCCGGAGGACTGGAGCACCGACCTCTGGCTGGTCACCCACCGGGATATGCACCGCACGCGCAAGGTGCAGGCGTTCACCGGTTTTCTCAAGCAGCGGCTGGCGCAGCTGGATGCCGAACTAGCTGGCTAAATGGAGAGCCATTAGCCGGTTAAATGGAGAGCCGTTATAGTAGCCGTCGATAAGACTGCACAGTGCGTGGTCGTGCCGCCGGGCGGCGACTTCCCTGGCAGGAGGGGGCTATGTGCATACTCCCCACCGGCAGTCCGGGCACTGACCAAGTAGAATTTGCGGCAGCGAATCCTCACAAAAAGCGAGTAAACAATGGGGGAATTGGTATGAATCTGATCCGTACACTGCACCGACTGTTACCCATGGCGGCAATACTGCTGGCCCTCGGCGCCTGCGGCGGCCAAAAGGAGGAAGCCGCCGGCGAAGAATCCGTGGGGTCGGAGCCGGTGGAAGAGGCCGATAGCGGGGAGGCGGATATGGACGGGGTGGCGCAGGCCTATGTGCAGCTGGTGCTGGAACTGGGCAACCACGACAAGAGTTATGTGGACGCCTACTACGGCCCCCAAGAGTGGAAGGACGAGGCGGCCGCGAGCGAGGCGACCCCCGCCGACCTGGCCCGGCGCGCGAAGGAGCTGACACAGCAACTGCCGGGGGAGATTGCCGCGGACGGCGCCATCGAAAGCCTGCGCGCCCACTACCTGAAGACCCAACTGCGCGCTGTGCAGGCCCACGCCGAGCGCCTGGCCGGAAATGGAAAAAGAAATTTCGATCGCGAGGCACAACTGCTCTACGACACCCGGCCGCCGAAGCAGGCATTCGCCGAGTTCGAGCCGGTGCTCGCCGAGTTGGACAAGCTGCTCCCTGGGGACGGACCCCTGCATTTGCGCGTACAGGAATTCAAGAAGCGGTTCGAAATTCCCGCGGACAAGCTGGAAGCGGTATTCGATACCGCCATCGACGCCTGCCGCCAGCGCACCAAAAAACATATCCAGCTGCCGGCCAGTGAGAATTTCGTGCTGGAATATGTCACCGACAAGCCCTGGAGCGGCTACAACTGGTATCGGGGCAATGCGCAGAGCCTGATCCAGGTCAATACCGAACTGCCGATCATGATCGACCGCGCCATAGACCTCGGCTGCCACGAGGGCTACCCAGGCCACCACACCTACAATGCGCTGCTGGAAGACGAACTGGTGAACAAACGCGGTTGGGTGGAGTACAGCGTCTACCCGCTGTTCAGCCCCCAGTCCCTGATCGCCGAGGGCAGCGCCAACTACGGCATCGACCTGGCCTTCCCCGGCGAGGAGAAAACCCAATTTGAAAAAGAGGTGCTCTATCCACTCGCCGGCCTGGATCCCGCCGAGGCGGAGAAATACGATCGCGTACTGGACCTGATCGCCAAACTCAGTTTTGCCGGCAACGAAATCGCCCGCCAGTATATCGATGGCGAGATCGACGGCGATCGGGTGGTGGAACTCTTCCAGCAGTACACCCTGATGAGTCCGGAAAAGGCTGCGCAGCGCAAGCGCTTCGTGGATGCCTACGGGGCCTATGTGATCAACTACAACTGGGGCAAGCAGCTGGTCAAGGAGTATGTGGAGGAGGGCGCGGATTCCCGGGAAGAGCGCTGGCAGCGCTTCGCCAAACTGTTGTCCTCGCCGCGGCTGCCGTCGTCGCTGGACTGGTAGCTTCTGAGTAGCAGGAGATGGCAATGGACTACAAGGCTGCGCGCGGCTACCTGCTCGCCCGTCCCGAGGCCATAGAGGACTTTCCCTTTGGTCCTGACGTGGCGGTGTTCAAGGTCAAGGGCAAGATGTTCGCCACCCTGGGGCGGCTCAATGGCGTGGACTGTACCAACCTCAAGTGCGATCCGGATGAGGCGCAGGCGCTGCGCGACATATTCTCCGGCGTCATCCCCGGCTACCATATGAACAAGAAACACTGGAACACCGTGCTGCTGGACGGCAGCGTGCCGGACTACGAAATCGAGCGGATGATGGACAGGTCCTACGGGCTGGTGGTCAAGGGATTGCGCAAGGTCGAGCGGCAGGCACTGGAGTTGGCCTACGGTGCTGATACCATATACCGCTAGTTCTATTTGGTTCAGGAGTGGCTGTGAACGAATATATTGTTGATGTAACGGCGCAGAACGCCCAGCAGGTACTGATCGACGAGTCCATGAAACGCCCGGTGGTGGTGGACTTCTGGGCCGACTGGTGCGAGCCGTGCAAGCAGTTGATGCCGGTGTTGGAGAAGCTGGCCAACGAATACGCCGGCCAGTTCCTGCTGGCCAAGGTGAACGCCGACAGCGAGCAGATGCTCGCCGCGCAGCTCGGCGTGCGCAGCCTGCCGACGGTAATGGTGCTGAAAGAGGGCCAGCCGGTGGACGGCTTTGCCGGTGCCCAGCCGGAGAAGCAGATCCGTGAGATGCTGGACAAGTACCTGCCCAAGGCCTGGGAGCTGCAATTCCGGCAGGCGCAGGAACTGGTGGGCGAGGGCCAGCTGGATGAGGCGCTGCCACTGCTGCGCCAGGCCTATGCGGATTCCACCGGGCGTGCCGACATCGCCAAGCAGCTGGCGGCGGTGCTGCTGGAACTGAACCGTGTGCCGGAGGCGGAGACGGTACTCGGAAAGATCATGCTGGCGGATCAGGACAGCGATTACCAGCAGCTGATGTCGCAGCTGGAATTGAAACAGCAGGCCGCCAACTCGCCGGAGATAGTGGCGCTTCAGCAGGCCCTGGAACAGAACCCCCAGGATCGCGACGCCGCTTACCAGCTGGCGGTGCAGTACAGCCAGAACAGCCGCCACCAGGAGGCGCTGGACCTGCTGCTGGACATCCTGCGCGTGGATCTGAACTTCGCCGACGGCGCCGCCAAACAGGCCTACCTGGATATCGTCAAGAGCCTCGGCGCCGGTGACCCGCTGGCGACCCAGTACCAGCGCAAGCTGATGACGCTGCTTTATTGATTCGTCTTACCCTGTAGGAGTGGCCCATGGCCGCGATCGGTGTCCGAAGAGGCGTGGGCTCCGGTCGGCCCTGCTGCCGGTGGCCGCCCGAGAAAAAAACTGATCGGTAAATATTTCCCGGGCGGCCACCGGCAGCAGGGCCTTGCACCGCGTTAGCCGATGGACTTGGAGAACCTCCCCGCGCTTGATTGCGGCCATGGGCCGCTCCCGGCCGGACCGCTCCTACAGAAAGCAGGGAGAAACCATGTACAAACTCTGCGTCTATATTCCCGAATCCCATCTGGAAGAGGTCAAGCAGTCACTCTTCGCCGCCGGCGCCGGCCGCATCGGCGACTACGACTCCTGCTGCTTCCAGCTGAAGGGCGCCGGCCAGTTTCGCCCGCTGGCGGGCAGCCGGCCGTTTATCGGACAGACCGGTACGGTGGAGCAGGTGGCGGAATACCGGGTGGAGATGGTGTGCGCCGATGAGCTGGTGGACGCGGCCCTGGCGGCGCTGCGCGACGCCCACCCCTACGAGGAGCCCGCCTTCGATCTGTGGAAGCTGGACGAGCGCTGCGGCTAGATCGCCAGTTCCGAGGATTACGCGAGGCGGGCAATGCCCGGCTTAGTCGTTTCCGGGGCCCGCTTTTTCAGCGGGATGATCCGCGCGTGAGCGTTTCTGCAGCAGGGCGGTGACCGGGTACAGGGTCTGGCCGAGCAGCGTTCGCGGCAGCCGCCTGGTCGTGCCGTACTCCGCCGGCCAGTGTTCCTCCGGCATGTGGTAGCTATTGAAAAGGCGGTCGAACAGCACTGTATGGGCCGAGTAGTTGGTGTCGATCGCCGGCTTTTCCGAGCTGTGATGCCAGTGGTGGAACTGTGGGGTGACGAAAATGTACTTCAGAGGCCCGAAGGAAAAACGCAGGTTGCTGTGAATCAGTACCGCCTGCAGCGCAGCGAAGATGACATAGATGTCCAGTGCCGCCTGGTCCGGGCCCAGCAGGTAGAGGGGTACCAGTACCAGGGCCCGTTCGGAGAATACCTGCAGGAAATGTCCACGGGAGCCCGCCAGCCAGTCCATGTGCTCCACCGAGTGATGGACCGCGTGGATCGGCCACAGCCACTTCGTCTCGTGGTACAGCCGGTGTTCCCAGTAGAGCACGAAATCGGCACAGAGGATGATCAGGCCCACCTGCAGGGCCAGCGGCGCCGACTGCACCAGCTGCTGCAGGGCGGGGCTCACGGCCCAGTCGAAGTGGCTCGCGTGGTAGTTGCCGTAGATCAGTATGACCGAGATCAGCAGGTGGTTGAGGCAGAAATAGAAAAGGTCCAGATCCCATTCCGGCCGCATGATGACCTGGTTGCGATACTTGGGGAACAGCTTTTCCAGCGTCATGAAGACGAAGATGGAGCCGAGCAGGGCGAGGATAAGCCAGTCCACACCGAGAGACAGCCGGCGAGGCTCCACCGGCCCGATGGGAATCGTATAGCCGCCCAGGGCAAAGGCCAGCAGTGTCAGTGAAACGCCAATCGCCCCGAGGTGTTTGTACCGATTGAAGATCAGCGTCAGGGCGCCGAAGAACAGCGAAAAATACATGCCGTATTTCAACAGCTTCTGCAGCGCTGCTGCATCGTAAACCTGCCGCAGTTCCAGGGTGGTCAGGTAGGCGGGGTAGAGGTAGGCCAGCACTGCGAGAAGGCTCATTGCGCCCAGCAATACGGAGCTGATGCCGCTGATGCGGCCCTCGCCGAGGCGGAACTCGCGCTCCCGGTCGAGCTTTACCCGGCGTTTTCGGTATTGGTAGTCGGAGTTTTCGCTGTTCATTTTCCCTGAACCAACTGACAGACCGGCCGCGGGGTCCGGTTCACTGTGGCAGCCTTTACAACTTCCGGTGAATCACTCCCCGGTGCAGTGGAAAGCCGCCGGCCTTGGAGTCCTCGAAGTAGTGCACCAGCGTCTCGCGCATGATCGGGAAGGCGATCTCGTCCCAGGGGATCTCCTCCTCGCGAAACAGCTCTACCTCCAATGATTCCGGTCCCGGGCCGAAGCCGGTATCGGTCAGTTCGCCGCGGTACATCAGGTACACCTGGTTGATATGGGGTATGTCGTAGACGGTGTAGAGGTCATCCACGCGCACATTGGCCCGCGCCTCCTCCCAGGACTCACGCAGCGCCCCCTCCTCGCTGGTTTCGCCGTTTTCCATAAATCCCGCCGGCAGTGTCCACAGGCCCAGGCGCGGCTCTATGGCGCGCTTGCACAGCAGCACCCGGTCGCCCAGGTAGGGCAGGGTGCCGACGATCACCCGCGGGTTGATGTAGTGGATGGCGCCGCAGCCGCCGCACAGGTGGCGGGGGCGGTCGTCGCCCTGGGGTATGGAGAATGTGACGGCGTCGCTGCCGCAGTGACTGCAGTATTTCATGGCGCCAGTATACCCCTGGTGATTTCGAGCGCCAGCTCGCCGTTGATTGACGCCTATAGTTGTTAAAGGTGTTGTTCTGCGATTGGCGATGGCTGGGCTTACATGGCGCGATTTTTTTTGCTTGGCTTGTTGTTGCCCGGAATAGCGCTCGTCCTGCTGGTGTCCTGCGGTGGCAAGGACGGCGAGCAGCAGGTGACGCCGCCGCCGGTGGAAGTGCTGGTGGTGCGGGAGCAGCCGGTCATTCCGCGCTTCGAGTATGTGGGCCGGGTCGAGGCCACCGACGAGTTTGCGGTAAGGCCGCGGGTCGAGGGCTTTATCATGGCCCGCCACTTCGAGGAGGGCAGCACGGTGCAGGCGGGCGAGCTGCTCTACGAAATCGATCCGCAGCCCTTTGCGGTCGCGCTGGATAACCGTCGCGCGGCGCTGGCGAATGCGCGCGTGGCGCTGGAGGTGGCGGAGCGCAATTTCCGCCGCGGTCGGGAACTGGTCGGGCGTGGTGCAATCAGCCAGGTGGACATGGACGAACTGACCAAGAACTTCGAGCAGGCGCAGGGCAACCTGAAGGCGGCCGAGGCCGATGTGGAAACCGCGGAACTGAATCTCTCCTACACGAAAATCTTTGCCCCCTTCACCGGCCGTATCGGCCGCTCCGCCTTTCCCGAGGGTTCGTTGGTGGGGCCCGGCTCCGAACCGCTGGCCACGGTGATGAACATGGACCCGATCTTCGTGCTGTTCGAAGTGCCCGAGGACCGGCTGCTCACGGTGCAGATGGAGGCCGGGCGCCGCGAGCGCGCGGGCCAGGCGCCGGTGCAGCGGGACATTCGCATCGAACTGCCGGACGGCAGCTTCTACCCTTACCGCGGCGCTATTGCATTTGTCGACAACCAGGTCAACGTCAACACCGGCTCCGTAGCCGTGCGTGCGCGCTTTCGCAATCCGGACCAGTTGCTGGTGCAGGGGCAGTTCGCGCGGGTGTCGATCAGGGTGTTTAGCGGAC
Organism: Microbulbifer sp. SE14; assembly: GCF_059834885.1. Classification (NCBI taxonomy): domain Bacteria; kingdom Pseudomonadati; phylum Pseudomonadota; class Gammaproteobacteria; order Cellvibrionales; family Microbulbiferaceae; genus Microbulbifer; species Microbulbifer sp. SE14. The sequence continues at coordinate 63,093 of NZ_JCBAJA010000027.1, forward strand.
AGGAGTCGATCAAGCCGCTGGTGCCGCAGTCCGCGGTGCTCGAGGACATGCAGGGCCGCTATGTGTTTGTCGTGGACGAGAACGATATTGCGCGCCGGCGCAGCCTGGAACTGGGGCAGCGCGAGGGAGAGCTGTGGGCGGTGGAGAAGGGCCTGAAAGCCGGCGAGACGATCATCGTCAACGGCCTGCAGCGCGTGGTCGTCGACCAGCCGGTGAGCCCCCAGGGAGCGCCGCGCAATCCCTACACCGGCGGCGAGGCATTTGACGGGTCGCCGGTGCCCGGCGATACAGGCACCCGCGGCGACGATCAAAGGGGAATGGACCGGCAGCGCGAGCCGACGGATACCAAGTAGGCACGGAGCCCAATCATTTGATCAGCGCATTCTTTATCAGGCGACCCCGCTTCGCCTTCGTGATTTCCATCCTGATAACCCTGGCCGGGTTGTTGGCGCTGCCTATTTTGCCGGTGGCGCAGTTTCCCGATATCACGCCGCCGACCATCACCGTGTCGGCGAGTTATGCCGGCGCCAGTGCGGAAGTGATGCGCGACAGCGTCGCGGTGCCCATCGAGGCCCAGGTCAACGGCGTGGAGAATATGTTGTACATGTCCTCCACCAGCAGCAACGACGGCACCTACAGCCTCATGGTCACCTTTGAAACCGGAGCCGACGATGACATCGCCCAGGTCAATGTGCAGAACCGGGTGCAGCAGGCGACCGCCTCCCTGCCGGAGGAGGTGCGGCGCAACGGGGTGGTGGTGCGCAAGCAGTCCAACACCATGCTGCTGGTGGTCAATCTCCTGGCGCCCGACGGCCGCTTCGATGAGCTGTTCCTGTCCAACTATGCGGAAATATTCATGCGCGACGAACTGGCGCGGATACCCGGCGTCAGCAATGTGCAGATTCTCGGTGCCATGAACTACGCCATGCGTATCTGGTTGAACCCGGATCGCATGGCCGCGCTGGACGTCACCACCCAGGACGTGATCGCGGCGATCAGCGCGCAGAACATTCAGGTGGCGGCGGGGCAGATCGGCTCGCCGCCGATCGGCGAGGGGCAGCAGTTCCAGTACAACATCCTGGCCCAGGGGCGCCTGGAGGAGCCGGAGCAGTTTGCCGAAATCAGCCTGCGCGCCAATCCCGCGGGCGGCATGGTGCGCCTGAAAGATGTGGCCCGCGTGGAACTCGGCAGCGAGTTTTACAGCTCATACGGCCGCCTGGATGGCAAGCCGGCCGCGGTGATGGCGGTCTACCAGCTACCGGATGCCAACGCGCTCAATGTGGCAGATGCGGTGCGGGAGCGGGTGGCGCTCTTGTCGCAGCGCTTTCCGGAGGGGCTGGAGGCGGACATCCTTTACGACACCACCAACTTCGTGCGCGCTTCCATCGCCGAAGTGGTGCAGACACTGATCATTGCGCTGGTCCTGGTGATCCTGGTGGTGTTCTTTTTCCTGCAGGACCTGCGTTCCACACTGATACCGGCGATCGCGATTCCGGTTTCGCTGATCGGTACCTTCGCACTCATGTACGCGTTCGGCATGACCATCAACACGGTGACCCTGTTTGCGCTGATTCTCGCCATCGGCATAGTGGTGGATGACGCGATCATCGTCGTGGAAAACACCCAGCGGCTGATGGCGGAGGGGCTGGCGCCGAAGGCGGCGGCGCTGGAGTCCATGCGCGAAGTGACCGGCCCCGTGATCGCCACCACCGCTGTGCTGTTCGCGGTGTTCGTGCCGGTGATGCTGATGCCGGGCCTGACCGGGCAGATGTACCGACAGTTCGCCATCACCATTAGCATGGCGGTGCTGATCTCGTCCATCAATGCACTCACCCTGAGCCCCGCGCTCTGCGCCACATTGCTGAAACGGAGTGAGAGCGGCGAAGTGGCCGGGATCAAGGAGAGCGGTGCCTTCGGCTGGTTCAACAGGGCGTTGCACCACGCCACCAGCTTCTATATGCGCATGGTGCGCTTCTGGGTGGCGCGCCCGCTGATGGGGCTTCTGTCCATCGCCGGCCTGTTTGTTCTTTGTTACTGGCTGTTCACCAGCGTACCCAGCGGGTTTATTCCCGATGAGGACCAGGGGTTCTTCCTGGTCCATGTACAGCTCGCGGATGGCGCCGCCCTGACGCGCACCGGTCCGGTGGTGGAGCGGGTCGGCGCCATCATGGCGGAGGAGCCGGGCATGGCCCATGTGATGGCGGTACCCGGCTTCAGTATCCTTTCCGGCAATGTTAGCTCCAACACCGCATTCATGATCGGCATCCTGGAGCCCTGGGACCAGCGCGAGAGCCCGGACCTGCACCAGATGGCGATCATGCAGCGGGTGCAGCAGAAGGTGGCGGCCATTCCCGAGGCGCGGGTCATGGCCTTTCCCATGCCGCCGCTGCCCGGCGTCGGCACCATCGGTGGCTTCGAATTCATTCTCACCGATCTGCAGGGGCGCAGTCCGGCGGAACTGGCGACGGTGATGTACGGGTTGCTGGGCGCCGCCAACCAGCGCCCGGAAATCGCCCAGGCGTTTACCAACTTCCAGGCCACCACGCCCCAACTGGAGTTGACCGTGGACCGGGACAAGGCGCACACCCTGGGCCTGCCGCTGACCGATGTCTTCAACACGCTGCAGACCCTGCTCGGCGGCTTTTACGTGAACGACTTCAATCTGTACGGCAAGGTGTTCCGGGTCATGGTGCAGGCGGATGCGCAGTTTCGCGGCGAGGAACAGGATCTCGCCGGATTCTTCGTGCGCGCCAACAGCGGTGGCCTGGTGCCGGTGACTTCGGTGTCGGAAATCCTGCCCGCCGTCGCGCCGCAGACCATCGACCGCTACAACATGTACAACAGCGTCACCATCAACGGCGCCCAGGCTCCAGGCTACTCCAGCGGCCAGGCAATGAACGCCATGGAGGAATTGGCCGCGCAGCTGCCCGAGGGTTACAGCTACGAGTGGACCGGCTCCAGCCTGCAGGAAATACTGTCCGGCAATATGGCGCCGATCCTCTTTTCACTGGCGGTGGTGTTCGTCTACCTCTTTCTAGTAGCCCAGTACGAGAGCTGGATGATTCCGGTCGCGGTGCTGTTGTGCGTGCCCATCGCGGTGGCCGGGGCGCTCTTCCTGACCTGGCTGGTGGGTTCGGAAAACAACCTGTACACGCAGATAGGACTGGTACTGCTGATCGGTATGGCCGCGAAGAGCGCGATCCTGATCGTGGAGTTTGCCTGCGTGGAGCGGGACAAGGGCAAGCCGATTGCGGAGGCGGCGGTCAGTGCGACCCACCTGCGCTTTCGCGCGGTGCTGATGACCGCGCTGTCGTTCGTGCTCGGCGTGGTACCGCTGCTGCTGGCCACCGGCGCCGGTGCGGCCAGCCGCGTGTCCCTGGGCCTGGCGGTATTCGGCGGCATGGTGGCGGCCAGCCTGTTTGCGACCTTGCTGGTGCCGGTCTATTACGCCCTGGTACAGAGTTTGCGTGAGCGGGTGAAGGGCGGGCACAGGCCGCAGGCGGCGGAAGGCGGCCAGGGATGACGCATCGCGTCCCGGTGGTCGCGGGATTCTCCGGGCAGGAGGGTTTGGTCATCCGGGGCGGTTAAAAAATGAACTCTCGGCGCGGGCGCCGGGATTGGTTATGATGGGAATTGTGCCTCGTGCACAATTCGAGGACATTAAGACAGGTTTCCATGCTGGACAGTATCGAAGAGAAAATTTCCCAACTTCGCGAAGATATTCAGGCCCGGGTGCCCAGCGGTCCCGACCTGAGCGGTCACGCGGCGGTGCTGCTGGCCCTGACCGACGAGCCGGACCCGCAGGTGGTGCTGACCAAGCGCTCCGCCAACCTGTCCACCCACTCCGGCGAGGTGTCCCTGCCCGGCGGCCGCTGGGACGACACCGACCCCTCCCTGGAATACACGGCCCTGCGGGAGGCCGAGGAGGAGATAGGCCTGCCCGCGGACCAGGTGCGCATGCTCGGCCCACTGTGGACGCGCAGCACCCGCTGGCAGGTGCAGGTGACGCCCTGGCTGGGGGTGATTTCGCCGCACGTCGGGCTGACGCCCAACCCGGGTGAGCTGGATGCGATATTCCGCGTGCCCCTGTCCTTCTTCCTCTCCGATCCGCGCATCCGCACCGACCGGGTCACCATCGACCAGCGCGCCGTCTACCTGCCCGCATACCTGTACGGCGGCTACGAGATCTGGGGCTTTACCGCCGGGGTGCTGACCGAGTTCCTGGTCAAGATAGTCGGCGCGCCGATCGGACCTCGCGACGATGTGCCGCTCAGGGCCCTCAGTTAATCTGAATTTTCTCTAAAAATCCGATCTGTAGGGGCGAACCTTGTGTTCGCCCTAAAGCGGTTTCATGGCGGTCCTGCTGCCGGTGGCCGTCCGGGAAAAAGCCTCATCGGTCCGTTTACCAGCCGCAGGCGCTTTTCCCGGACGGCCACCGGCATCAGGACCTTCGCATCGGCGTAGTGCTCCGCCCGAACTATCTGGGCGAACGCCCCTACGGATCGGCATACGGGTCCTGAACACCGACAATGCCAGCGCTGCCACAGGTCTGAATAACTGCCGCTTGCCCCCGCACCCGCCGTGTAGCGACGAACCTTGTGTTCGCCCGGACGGAAACTGCTGCCTGTACTCTTGACCTCAACCTAGCTTGAGGCCCCATCTTCACCGCCATCCGCCACTCGGCGCGTATAATCCATATCGATTCATCTGCGAACAGAGCCATGCCCAGACCCAAATCCACCGTAGCCCTGGACGAAATCCACTGGGGCGCACTCAAGACCCTGTTTCCCTACCTGCTGGAATTCAAGCGCGCGGTCATTTTCGCGCTGCTGTGCCTGGTGGGTGCCAAGCTGGCCGGTGTCGGCCTGCCGTTTATCCTCAAGCATATCGTCGACGACCTAGACGCCGCCGGCGGTGCGGCCCAGGCGATTGCGCTGCCGCTGGGGCTGCTGCTGGCCTACGGCGCCGTGCGCTTTTCCAGCACTTTGTTCGGCGAGCTGCGGGATACGATTTTCGGCCGCGTCACCGAGCGCGCCCAGCGCCGCGTGGGCCTGGAGGTATTCCGGCACCTGCACAGGCTGGACCTGGATTTCCACCTGAACCGCCGCACCGGCGGCCTGTCCCGGGATATAGAGCGCGGCAATTCCGGCATCGGTTTCCTGATGCGCTTTATGGTATTCAACATAGTGCCGACGCTGGTGGAAATCGCCATGGTGGCCGGGCTCTTGTGGTGGAATTACAGTGTCGCCTTCGCGCTGCTGGTGCTGGGCGCGGTGGTCGCCTATATCGGCTTTTCCGTCGTCGCCACCGAGTGGCGCACGCGCTTCGTGCGCGAGCTCAACCAGGCGGAGTCCCAGAGCAGCAGCCGCGCGGTGGACAGCCTGCTGAATTACGAGACGGTGAAATATTTCGGCAACGAGCGCCACGAGGCCGGCCACTACGACCGCGAACTGGCCTTCTGGGAACGGGCGCGGCGCAAGAACCGCCTGTCGCTGTTCGGTCTCAACACCGGCCAGGCACTGATTATCGCCAGTGCCATGTGCGGCGCCATGGTCCTGGCGGCGGTCAGTGTCACCCGGGGGCAGATGACCATCGGCGACTTCGTGCTGATCAACGCCTTTATGATGCAGATCTTTATCCCGCTGAATTTCCTCGGTTTCGTCTACCGGGAGATGAAGGGCGCCCTGGCGAATATCGAGAAGATGTTCTCGCTGCTGGCGGTGGAGCCGGCAGTGAAGGATGCGGAGGATGCGGAAACCCTGGAAATCCGCGACGGGCGCATAGAGTTCGACGATGTGCGCTTCGGCTACCGGCCGGACCGCGAAATACTGCGGGGCGTCAGCTTCGCCGTGGAACCCGGGCAGAAGGTTGCCATCGTCGGCGCCAGCGGCGCCGGCAAGTCCACCCTGTTCAAGCTGCTGTTCCGCTTCTATGACGTCACCTCTGGCCGCATCCTGATCGACGGCGAGGATATCCGCAGCGTCAGCCAGGAATCCCTGCGCCGCATCATCGGCGTGGTGCCCCAGGACGCGGTGCTGTTCAACCAGTCGATCCTGGAAAATGTGCGCTACGGCCGCGTCGACGCCAGCGACGAGGAGGTGATGGAAGCCATCCACCACGCGCAGCTGGCCGATTTCGTGCAGCAACTGCCGGAGGGGGTGGACACCATGGTCGGCGAGCGCGGCTTGAAGCTCTCCGGCGGCGAGAAGCAGCGGGTGGCCATAGCCCGGGCGCTGCTGAAGCGGCCGCCGATCATGGTGTTCGACGAGGCCACCTCGTCCCTGGACAGCAAATCCGAGCGCGGTATCCTGGCCTCGCTGCAGGAAATCGCCCGCGAGCAGACCACCCTGGTGATCGCACACCGGCTGTCCACGGTGGTGGACGCCGATGTGATTCTGGTGATGGAGCAGGGGCGCATCGTGGAGCAGGGCAGTCACGGGGAACTGTTGGCACTGGGCGGCCACTACGCGGCCCTGTGGCGCATGCAGCAGCAGGAGCGCACTGCCGAGCTGGCAAACGCCACTGCACCGTTCCTGTAGGGGCCGCAGGCGCGGTGAATGCCTGGAGCGGCTGGAACGAAGCTTGTGTTCGCCCTGGTTGCAGCCGGCACTGTCCATTGGGCGAACACAAGGTTCGCCCCTACAGGTCAGCCTCATCCCACAATTCTGACCACCGACCACCGACCACCGACCACCGACCACCGACCACCCCGCCTTGATAATTGCCCTGCGCCGGACTAATGTGGCGCCGGAACACCGATAACGATAGGCAGAAATTCCTATGGCAATCCCGATAAAACCAACCAAGATCGCCGCCGCGCTGTTGGCGCTGGCCCTGGTGAGCGGTTGCTCACCCCGAGACAAACAGGAAACCACCGAACAGGCCGAGGCCGAAGCCCAGATAGTGGAATCGCAAACCGTGACCGCTCCGGCAGAGCAGCCGGTGGAGGACGCCGACAAGCGCTTTGATATCTACGCGCCGGTGGCCCTGAATGCCGACCTGTCCGATCTCAGCGACGACCAGCGCCAGATGATCGGCCTGTTGATCGACGCCAGCCAGATCATGGACCGCCTCTTCTGGCTGCAGTCCTACGGCCCGGCGGAAGAGCTGCTCTCCGGCATCGAGGACGCCCGCAAGCGAGAGTTCGCCAAGATCAACTATGGCCCCTGGGATCGCCTGAACAACAACGAGCCCTTCATCGAAGGCTACGGCCCCAAACCCCTGGGCGCCAACTTCTACCCGGCGGACATGACCAAGGCCGAGTTCGAGGCCTGGAACCAGCCCGGCAAGGACGGCCTCTACTCCCTGGTGCGCCGCGACAAGGAGGGCAAGCTGGAGCTGGTGCCCTATAACCAGGCATACAAGGCGGAACTGCAGAAGGCCGCGGAAATTCTGCGCGAGGCCTCCAAACTGGCCGAGGACGAGCAGTTCGGCGGCTACCTGCGCATGCGCGCTAGAGCCCTGGTGAGCGACGACTTCCGCCCCAGCGACATGGCCTGGATGGACATGAAGGACAACCGCATCGACGTGGTGATCGGTCCCATCGAGAACTACGAGGACCAGCTGTTCGCCTACCGCACTGCCTACGAGGCCTATGTGCTGCTGAAGGACATGGAGTGGAGCGAGAAGCTGTCCAAGTTCGCCGCCTTCCTGCCGGAGCTGCAGAAGGGGCTGCCGGTTGAGGACAAGTACAAGGCCGAGGTGCCGGGCACCGATTCCGACCTGAACGCCTACGACGTGCTCTACTACGCCGGCCACAGCAACGCCGGCTCCAAGACCATCGCCATCAACCTGCCGAATGACGAGGAAGTGCAGCTGGCCAAGGGTACCCGCCGCCTGCAGCTGAAAAATGCCATGAAGGCCAAGTTTGACAAGATCATGGTGCCCCTCAGCGATGTGCTGATCGCCGACGACCAGCGCCAGCATGTCACCTTCCCGGCCTTCTTCGCCAATACCATGTTCCACGAAGTGGCTCACGGCCTCGGCATCAAGAAGACGGTCACCGACGGCAGCAATGTCCGCCAGGCGCTGAAGGAGACTTCTTCCGCGCTGGAGGAAGGCAAGGCGGATATTCTCGGCCTGTACATGGTCACCGAACTGCACGAGAAGGGCGAGCTGGAAGACGGCGAGCTGATGGACAACTATGTCACCTTCCTCGCCGGCATCTTCCGCAGCGTGCGCTTCGGTGCGGCCAGCGCCCACGGCAAGGCCAATATGATGCGCTTCAACTTCTTCAAGGAGCAGGGCGCCTTTACCCGCGATCCGGAAACCGGCCAGTACCGCGTGGACTTCGAGAAGATGCAGGAGGCCATGACCAAACTGTCCAACCTGATCCTGACCATCCAGGGCGACGGCGATTACGCAAAAGCCAAGGAACTGCTGGAGAGCAAGGGCGTGGTCGGCGCCGAGCTACAGGCCGACCTGGACCGCCTGGCGGAAGCGGATATTCCGGTGGATGTGACCTTTATCCAGGGCAAGGAAGTGTTGGGCCTGAAATAAACTTTGCAATTACTGTGAAACAGGAACCCCGGCTTTTGCCGGGGTTTTTGTTTCTGGAAAGCTAATTGAGTTCGATCGCGGCAACCGCCATGGATGGCGGGAATGCCGATTGTGCATGGAGCACACATTCGGCCATGGGCCGCTCCAACACAAAAGCCGATCGGACTCTGTAGGGGCGAACCTGGTGTTCGCCCGGCGCGGTCGGGGCAACCCCAGTAATGGCGAATTGTACCTTCAAACACAAAAAAGCCCCGGCAATTGCCGGGGCCAGGAAATGGCCCGCTTAGCCTGCGGGCCGGTAGATACCGCTATTTTTCGTCAGGGGGCCACCGGGGAGACACAGGCTGAGTAGACATCCGTCTGGTTCAGCAGGTCAGCCAGGGCGCCCACATTGATCTGCACCTGGTTGAAGTCTCCAGTGGTCTCGAACACCACCAGTCCGCGATCGCCGCCGATCATGCTCAGGGCCACCAGATCGCCGCCGGTATCGCTATCCACTATGCTGCCGTCCAGCAGGGTGGTGATGGTGATGGTCTCCAGCAGCGACAGGTCGATCTGCATGTCCGGGTTCTCGATCACGAAGCCCACGCGGTTGGTGCCGGTGTAGGTCTCATCCGTGTCGACGACACGGATGAAGCCGCTGCCGCCGACACCGACCGGTACCGAGATGCGCGCCGCGTTATCCAGGTTCTCGTCGATCACGTTGCCCTCGTCGGTCACGGAGCACAGCAGGCAGACGCCGGCGGTGCCACTACTGACCGTGGCGTTGGGCAGGATGATCGGCTCGTACAGCTCGCCGGGACCGCAGGATGCGAAGTCCGGATCGCAGACGTCGCCGATGCCGTCGTTGTCGGTGTCGGTCTGGTCCGCGTTGGCGATGTCCGGACAGTTGTCGACGTCGTTGTTCACGCCGTCGCCGTCGCGGTCATCGTCGCAGACATCACCGATACCGTCGCCGTCCAGGTCTTCCTGGCCCGGGTTGGGGTCGACAGGACAGTTGTCACTGTCGTTGTCCACGCCGTCGCCGTCCAGGTCGTCGTCGCAGGCGTCGCCGATGCCGTCGCCGTCAGTGTCGGCCTGGTCGGCGTTCGGGGTCATCGGGCAGTTGTCGCTGTCGTTGTCGACACCGTCGCCGTCCGCATCGCTGTCACAGGCGTCGCCGATACCGTCGCCGTCCGCGTCAGCCTGGTCGGCGTTCGGGGTCAACGGGCAGTTGTCAGCGCCGTCGTTCACGCCGTCGCCGTCGTCGTCACTGTCACAGGCGTCACCGAGACCGTCGCCGTCGGTGTCGGTCTGGTCGCCGTTCGCCACCAGCGGGCAGTTGTCTGCTCCATCGTCAACGCCGTCGTTGTCGTCGTCGCTGTCACAGGCATCGCCCATACCATCGCCGTCGGTGTCGGTCTGGTCGCCGTTGGCTACCAGCGGGCAGTTGTCGTTGCCGTCGTCAACTCCGTCGTTGTCGTCGTCGCTGTCACAGGCATCGCCCATACCATCGCCGTCGGTGTCGGTCTGGTCGCCGTTGGCTACCAGCGGGCAGTTGTCTGCGCCATCGTCGACGCCGTCACCGTCGTCGTCGTTGTCGCAGGCATCGCCAATGCCGTCACCGTCGGTGTCTGTCTGGTTGGCGTTCGGGGTCAGCGGGCAGTTGTCGGCTCCGTCGTCGATGCCGTCACCGTCGTCGTCGTCGTCGCAGGCATCGCCAATGCCGTCGCCATCGGTGTCTTCCTGTCCCGGGTTGGGGACCGCCGGGCAGTTGTCCGCACCGTCGTCGACACCGTCGCCGTCGCTGTCGGAGTCGTCGTCGCAGGCATCGCCCACACCGTCGCCATCCTGGTCTTCCTGACCGGGGTTGGCCACCAGCGGGCAATTGTCTGCGCCATCGCTGACGCCGTCACCGTCGTCGTCCATGTCACAGGCGTCGCCCAGTCCGTCACCGTCGGTGTCGACCTGGTTGGCATTGGGTGTCAGCGGGCAGTTGTCCGCACCGTCGTCCACACCGTCGCCGTCGTCGTCGTCGTCGCAGGCGTTGCCTATGCCGTCGCCGTCGGTGTCGGCCTGATCCGCATTGGGTGTCAGCGGACAATTGTCGTTGCCGTCGTCGACGCCGTCGTTGTCGTCGTCGCTGTCACAGGCATCGCCCATGCCATCGCCGTCGGCGTCGGACTGGTCGGTGTTGGACACCAGCGGGCAATTGTCCGTGCCGTCTGCGACACCGTCGTTGTCGTCGTCGTTGTCGCAGGCATCACCTACGCCATCGCCGTCGGTGTCGGTCTGGTTGGCATTGGCCACCAGCGGGCAGTTGTCAGCCCCGTCGTCGACGCCGTCATTGTC
>NZ_JCBAJA010000028.1:0-63216 GCF_059834885.1 Microbulbifer sp. SE14
CCCTCACGCAGCGCCTTGACAGCGGCATCCATATCGAACGTAGGTTTGGTCATGAGTCATCTCTTTTTTGCGTATGGTAAAGAAATGACACAGAATTCTGAACACTACCTATAGATATATACCCGGTCCAAAGTCCGGCTACCTGCACCATCCGACTACTCGATATTTCGAGTGGACCGGAACCGCTTCTCTGATCAGCCGGATCGAGAGCAAAATTCGAGCTGCACATCCTAGCAAAACAGGCGCAGGCAGGGTAGCCTGACTGCGGCTTGAGCTTGGCCTAATCAGCCCCCCGACAGCCGCTTGTCCTGCCATGGCCACGCTGGCATCATCCGGGTATTTCACACTAGGCCATAGCCTAAGAGAATAGCCTAAAGCAGGCTTATAAGTATTATTTATCGGTCAACCATACATGCCCCCCGTACGGATCAGTATTTGTATTTGCTCCTGTCAACGCCCGGGCCCCCTCAGGGCGGCACTGTCCAGCCTGGCCCACATTCAGCCCCCCCCTGGCACCCAAACGACGATAACGGTAGTGGACAATGATCCAGCCGGGAGCGCCGAGCCGGTCGTAACTGAATTGACCTCGTCCTTCCCCCTGCCATTGAATTACTGTCTGGAGCCCCGTCGAGGCATTCCATTTGCACGCAATAGGTGCATACAAGAAGCACACAGGTTAGAAGCCGACTACCTGGTTTTTATTGACGACGATGAATGGGTGGAGGCGGATTGGCTGACCCAGCTGTATGGCTATGCGTGTTCAGTTGGGGGCACAGCCATTATTTCCGGCAAGGTAGTGAGCCAGCTTCCCCCTGATGCAGATCCCAACCTTTCCAAGTTTTTTAAACGCAAGCACTACAATACCGGTGAGCGCCGCCGCTATTGCGCCACCAATAATGTACTCATCCCGATAACAGTGACACGAGATCACGGACTGCGATTCGATGAAGGGCGGCCATTTGCCGGAGGCGAAGACACGCTGTTCTTTACCGAAGCAGCTGCGCGGGGCTTCGATATCTTTAGCTGCGCGGAAGCCGTGGTATACGAAGGGATACCCGCGAGCCGCCTTTCCCTCCGCTGGCTGTCCCGCCGCAAGTATACCGTGGGTATCACCCAAGCCGTTCAGAAAGAAATTACCGGGCAGCCACGGATGAGAATTATTACCTCGGGCATTGTGCAACTACTCGCCGCCCTGCCGATGTCACTCGTATTTTTTCTACTGGGACAGAAAATGAAATGCTATCGAAACTGGCTGAAAGCCTGTCGCTCAGCGGGCATTATCGGCGGCGTACTTGGTGCAGAAGCCAGTTTTTATCGCGTTATCGATAAATGAGAGCAGTGAGATCCCAGGCGACTGAAGCAGGGAGCTTGCAGGCGTACATAGAGAGGCCCGACTGAGCCGCCACCCGCAATAGAACGGCGGCTCCGTCAGCGAGTTCAGCCGGCCTCGGCAGGCCCGACCGCACCAGCGCCCTTGCCCGCCGGAATGACGCGCCGCCCATAGGCGGCCAGCGCGAAGCCGATCGGGAACATCAGCACACCGTAGACCGCCGACGGGACCGACATCTCACTGGAATTCAGCAGCGTCAGCGTCACCATCAATCCGAGGGTGCCGTTCTTGATGCCCAGCTCGGTGGCCACCGCCAGCGCCTCGCGCCGGGACAGGCCGGTGGCACGGCTGGACAGCAGGCCCAGCGCTACACCCAGCAGGTTGAGCAGTATCGCCGAGGGGCCGGCCTGCACCAGCAGGTCTACAAAGCGATCGCGAATCCCGTAGACTACCGCCACCACCAGCACCGCCAGCACCAGGCCGCCGAAAATACTCACCAGCCCCTCGGCGCGGCTGGCCAGCCGCGGCAGGAAGGCGCGCACCAGCATGCCGAGGGTGACCGGCAACAGCACTATCGCCGACAACATGGCCACCGTCCTGCCAAACGGCAGCACGATTTCCTGCTGGGTGCCCAGGTAGGTCTGCAGCGCGTAATTGGTGAAGAGTGGCAGGGACATGATGGTGATCAGGCTCGCGGAAACCGTCAGCACTATGGACAGCGCCACATTGCCGCGTGCGAGCAACGTGAACAGGTTGGAGGTGGTGCCGCCGGGACAGGCCGCGATGACCACCAGGCCGACAGCGATGGCCGGCGGCAGGCCCAGCGCCCAGCAGAGCGCGAAGGCAATCAGCGGCATGACCAGGATTTGGGTGACAGTTCCGACAATCAGCCCGGCGGGTTTCACCGTCACCTGGTGAAAGTCCCTGGCGGTCAGGGTCATGCCGATACCGATCATGATGATAAACAGGGAGATCGGCAGGCCGATCGAGATCAATGGTCCTGATTCCACACAAGCCTCCTTTAATTATTATTAGCCGTGTTCTGTCGAACCCTAGCACAGCACCTGCAGGTACGCCGCTTTTTTCAGGCGCCGGTGCAGCAGATAGCCTATGAGTGAATCCATGCTCGAACCCGATCACTGGGCCAACCTGCTCTGGGCAGTGAGCGCAGAATCCATAGTCCGCGGCCGCGGCCTGCCCTGGCTGTCCCCTCGGCGCCGGGCCGAACTGGTCGACTATTTTTCCCGCGCGGACGTCCGCGAGCGGCTGGCGCCGTTGCTGGAAGCCCGCCTGCGCCGCTGCGACGAGCGCCAGCGGACGACGCGGCTGGGGATTTACTTCGAGAACCTGTGGGAGTTCGCCTTTGCGCAGCACCCGGACTACCGGCTCCTCCACCGCAACCTGCCGCTGCGCGCAGGGGGCCGAACCCTGGGCGAGCTGGATTTCGTCGTCCGGCACCTGCCGGGCGGCGCCACCGAACACTGGGAGATAGCGGTCAAGTTCTACCTGCGGGTGGCGGACGAATACTGGATGGGACCGGGGCTGCGGGACAGGCTGGATGTCAAGCTGTCGAGGATGCGCGAACACCAGCTGCCGCTGATCCGCAAGCCCGCCGCGCGGGAACTGCTGCGGCAGCGGGATATCCATATCGATCGCCAGTGGGCGCTGATGCCCGGGCGGCTGTTCCGCCCCCTCGGCGAGGAAGGCGCGCCGCTGCACCTAGACATCAACCCCATCTGCTGCGACTTCTGGTGGGCGACCCTCGACGAGTTCCAGTACCGCTTTTCCGGGTATTCCCACCACTGGATCCGCCTGCCCAAGCGCGCCTGGCTGGCCGGCCGGGGCTACCAGGCATCGCGCGGCGACAGCTGCGAGGGGCTGGCAGAGAAGCTCTGCGGTGAAAAGCTGTGCAAGCCCCTCTGTGTCGCAGCGCTGGAGGCGGGCGCAGAGGTGAGCCGAGGCTTTATAGTCCCGGATGACTGGTACGAGGCAGCACTGGCGCGGTTAGATTAAGCCGCAGGGCGGATAAGCGCCAAGCGCATCCGCCGCGCCGGCTGGTGGATGCGCTTGGCGCTTATCCACCCTACCCAACTTTTGGTGCGAGGCCACCATGTATGGCGGTCATGCAGATCACGCAGGGAGCAGTTATCTGCCACGGCGCGCCCCGCCAATTGCCCACTCTGATAGCCCACAAGGAGGATTGACAGCTACTTCTTTATATTTATAATTTTCAGAAATTTCTGAAACTACAGAACACTATGAGGTTATCCAGTCAGGCCCAGGCATTCGTGCTGCACTTCGGCGAGATGGGCAGCCGCTGGGGATTCAACCGCACCGTGGGACAGATGTTCGCACTACTGACTATCCAGTCAGAACCGCTGAATGCGGACCAACTGGCGCAGGCACTGAAGATCAGCCGCGGCAATGTCAGCATGGGGTTGAAGGAGCTGCAGGCCTGGCGCTTGGTGGAACTGCACCATCTGCCCGGAGACCGCAAGGACTACTTCACCGCCGCCGGTTCCATCTGGGACCTGGCCCGCACCGTGTTCGAAGAGCGGCGCAAGCGGGAACTGGACCCGACCCTGACCCTGCTGCGCCAGCTACTATTGAACGAGCCCCAGGATGAGCAGGAAGCCCAGGCCCAGGAGAAGATGCAGGAGGTCTACGACCTGCTGGAACTGCTGGACCAGTTCGCCAACACCCTGAGCAGGCTGGAGCAGAAAGACCTGCTCAAGCTGATGAAGCTGGGTTCCGGCATTAGCAAACTGCTCGAACTCAGGGGTAAGGTAAAAGGAGGCGCGTCCAAAACCAAATAGGTATCTGCGGCGCGTCCCGCGCGCCGCAATCCCGGACAGCAATTACCGTTATCAGCAGAGGTCCCCATGCTAGACACCCTGATCCTGTCGAGGATGCAGTTCGCCGCCAACATCAGCTTCCACATCCTCTTTCCCACCATCACCATCGCCCTCGGCTGGATTCTCTTCTTTTTCAAACTGCGTCACGACCAGACAGACAATCCGGTTTGGATGCGCGCCTACCGCTTCTGGGTCAAGGTGTTTGCGCTGACATTCGCCCTGGGCGTGGTCAGCGGCATCACCATGTCGTTCCAGTTCGGCACCAACTGGCCGGGGTTTATGGAGCGGGTGGGCAATATCGCCGGGCCGCTGCTGGGTTACGAAGTCCTAACTGCATTTTTTCTCGAGGCCACCTTCCTCGGCATCATGCTGTTCGGTATCAAGCGGGTACCGAGCAAGGTGCATACCTTCTCCGCATTCATAGTCGCCGTGGGCACCACCCTCTCCGCCTTCTGGATACTCGCGCTCAACTCCTGGATGCAGACGCCGGCGGGCTATGAGATCCGCGACGGCGTGGTCCACGCTACCAGCTGGCTGGAAGTGATATTCAACCCCTCCTTCCCCTACCGCCTGACCCATATGGTGCTGGCCTCCGGGCTGACTGCCTCCTTTTTCGTCGCCGGCCTGTCCGCCTATCGTATTTTGCGCGGCGATGAAAAGCAGGCGCCGCGACTGGCCCTGAAAACCGGCCTGGTGCTGGCGGCGATACTGATCCCGGTGCAGATCTACGTTGGCGACCTGCACGGCCTGAACACCTTCGAGCACCAGCCGCAGAAGATCGCCGCCATGGAAGGGGTTTGGGAAACGGAAAGAGGTGCACCGCTGCTGCTGTTTGCGATTCCCGATGAGAAAGAGCGCACCAATCACCTGGAAATCGCCCTGCCGAAAATGGCCAGCCTGATACTGACCCACGAACTGGACGGCAAGATCAGGGGCCTGAACGAATTTGAAAACAACCACCCGCCGGTGAAACCGCTCTTCTTCGGCTTTCGCATCATGGTCGGCGTCGGCGTGCTGATGTTGCTGGTGGCCTGGACCGGCTGCTATCAGCTGTACCGCCGCGGCGAACCGCCCCGTTGGCTGCTGAAGATCGTGGTGGCAATGACCTTTTCCGGTTGGGTGGCGACGCTGGCGGGCTGGTATGTGACCGAGATTGGGCGCCAGCCGTGGCTGGTGACCGGCGTGCTGAGAACCGCTGAGGCGGTCACGCCGGTAGCACCGGCCAATGTCGGCTTTTCCCTGCTACTGTACCTGGTTGTGTATGCCATTTTGATGTGGGCCTACATTCACACCCTGAAAGTGATGGCGTTGAAGGCGGTGAAAGTCGAGGAATTCGAAACCGCCGAACCCGCCGCCGGCGGCAGCCTGACCAACCTGCCCGGCTCCCACCGGGAACCCGCCCCGAAATCTGCTCGCGGAGGTGAAGCATGACCGCAACGAATGCGGCAGATTGGCTGCCGGTGGTTTTTATCGCACTGATGGGCCTGGCGGTGCTGGCCTACGCGGTGCTGGACGGCTACGACCTGGGCGTGGGCATACTGCTGCCCCTGGGAGAAGAGGACGAGCTCCAGCGGGATACCATGATCGCGTCGATCGGCCCCTTCTGGGACGCCAACGAGACCTGGCTGGTATTGGCAATCGGCCTGCTGCTGATCGCCTTTCCCTCGGCCCACAGCATGGTGCTGACGAACCTGTATATCCCCACCGCCATCATGTTGATCGGCCTGATCATGCGCGGGGTGGCCTTCGACTTCCGCGCCAAGGCCGCAGTGGCGCACAAGCTGGCCTGGGACAGGACTTTCAAGGCCGGCTCCCTGCTCGCCAGCCTGACCCAGGGCTATATGCTCGGCCAGTATGTCATGGGCTTCGACACCCGCTGGCCGGCGCAGCTGTTCAGTGGCCTGAGCGCACTGGGGGTCACCGCGGCCTATGCCTATATCGGCTCCGCCTGGCTGATCATGAAAACCGAAGACAAACTGCAGAAGCGCGCGATCCGCTGGACACACCGGGCCGGACGGGCTGCTTTCGTCGGGGTCGTGGCCGTTTCCGCGGTCAATCCACTGGTAAACCCGGGGGTGTTCGACCGCTGGTTTACCTTCCCGCTGGTGATGTTCGTGCTGCTGGTCCCGATGCTGTGTTTCTTCGCCTTCGCCGCCAACGAGATCCTGCTGCGGCGCCTGCCGAAGGTGGACGATCGCCACTGCTGGATTCCCTTCGTCAACGTACTGCTGGTTTTTGTCCTGAGTTTTACCGGCCTCGCCTTCAGCTTTTATCCCGACATAGTACCGGGCAGACTGGATATCTGGCAGGCCGCCAGTGCCACCGGGTCACTGCTGTTTATCCTGGTGGGCGCAGCCATAGTGGTACCGATGATTCTCGCCTATACCGTCTTCTCCTACCGGGTATTTCACGGCAAGGCGAGTGAGTTGCACTACCACTGATCAGGTACGCCGTTGCCGGGCCCCGCCCGGCGGCGGACCGTGTATCCGAATCATTATTCAGGTTTCCCAGCAATTGCCGCTCAAGCTTTTGTTCAAATTTATTTGTCGATTGCGGAACTAAGCCACAATTCGGGCAATATGCTCTTGCCCGATGGGGACTACCCATTAATAATTACCGTCACCAAATGACAACGTGTTTACAAGGAAGTGAAACGCGCAGCCGGCATGATTGCCGCTGGCGTTCGTCAGGGGCTGGTAAATTGAACGAAGTCGATCGACGCGCAGTCAGGCGCGACACTGCAAGCCCGCGCAAACCACAGCGCAAAAATGGCCGCGAGAAGTACGAGAAACTGCTCGACGCACTGGAGGCCCTGATCACCGAACAGGACTCCAGTGAAATTACCCTCGCCAATCTCAGCCAGGTCGCCGGCGTGCCCGCCGCGTCCGTGTACCACTTCTTTCCCAGCGTAGATGCCAGCCTGACCGCACTGGCGGAGCGTCACTACAAGGCCTTCAGCGAGGCCTTGGGCAGCCACCCCCATATTTCTCTGGTGGAAAACTGGCAGGACCTGTTATTCGAACTCTGCGACCTGGTGCGCTCCTACTATGAAGTCAACATACCGGCACTGAAGGTCCATTTCGGCCCCCAATCCAGCTGGGCCCTGCGCAACCTGCAGATGGAGAACAACTGGCGCCTGGCGGACAGCCTGCTGAAAAACCTTTCCCGGGAATTCGAGCTGCCCCCGTCCCAGGATTGGAGGGAGCGGCTCCTGCTGGCGATTACCATCAACGACTCTTTCTGGTCCCAGTCCTACTCCCGCTTCGGGCGCATCACCGAGGAAATCGCCGCTGAAGGCAAGCGCGCCGCTGCCGCCTACCTGAAGATGTACCTCGGTGAACTGCTGGAACGGCGCCGGCCCGGCAGCCGGGTGGAAAAGGCCCCGCTCTAAACGGTCAGCCCTTCCAGCTGTTTGTTGCGCCGCTTGATGCGCGCATTGCGGCGTTTCTCCCTGCGGCGGTGCCAGATATAGACCCCGGTTACCGAAAGCAGCAGCGGACTCAGGCCGATGACACACCAGAGCACCCGGCTCGCCAGGCCGGCGAAGTCGCCGAAGTGCAGGCGGCGATAGCTGTCGACTATCCTGGCACCCGCCCCGGCCTCGCGGATATCGAAGGCGGCGATATAGTCGCCGGAGCCGGCATCGTAGCTGACATTGCTCGCGTACTGGCTCAGCAACGGGTTAGCGGAGTGCACGTCGCCCCAGAAGGTGATATTCACACCCGGTTCCCAGGGCAGGCTGATATAGGTGGATTCGAAACCTTCCACCCGCTGCGCCGTATCGTCGTGCAGCGCCTGCAATGAAAGTGCATCGCTGTAGAGGCGCTCCTGCATCACATGATGCTCCCCGCCGTCGGCGTGTTTCTCCAGTTCGTGGGCGAAGTGGGTGATATTCCACCAGGCTCCGGTAAAGCCGACAATCAGCAGCACCGGCGAGGCGATGACGCCGGTCATCTTGTGCAGGTCGCTGAAATAGACGATCAGCCGCGACTTCCAGCGCAGGGTAAAGAAATTCTTCCAGAATTTGCGGTGCAGTATCAGCCCGCTGAGGCCGAGCAGGCACAGCAACACCGAAAAGATACTGGTGATCAGCAGGCCCGGGTCGTCCATCAGCAGGGTGTAGTGCAGGTCGAGCAGCCAGTCTGTGAGATAGTGGGTCAGGCCCCGGGGCTCGGCCAGCATCTCACCGGAATACGGGTTCAACAGTGTGTAGGACCAGTCACTGCTGCCGCGCTCCATCAGGTAGACCTGGTCCGCGCGGCCGGGATCCTGGAACAGGTGCCAGCCCACCACTTCGTATTCGGGGAAACTCCGGTTCACATTGGCGAGCAGCGTATCCAGCGACTGCCGCTCGCGGCCATCGACGGCCACCCGCACCCTGTCCTCCATCAGCACGCTGTCTATCTCGTGTTTGAAAACCAGGATACTGCCGGTCACACAGATCACCAGCAGCGGCGCAAAGGCGGCCAGCGCCATCCAGCTGTGCAGTTTGAACAGAATTCTATTCATCGAAAACTAAAGCCCCTAAACGCAAAAAAGGATGGCGGGGCCTATCAACCCGCCATCCCAAGGATTGCGCATCAAGCGTTCAAATCAGTAGCGCCAGTTTACCGAGGCGCTGAAGTTGCGCGGTGCGGCGTAGAAGCCCTGATCCCAGTAGAGGCTGCTGATATATTTCTCATCGGTCAGGTTGTTGGCATTCAACGAGACGTTCAGCTTGTCGTTGATGCTGTAGCTGGCGAAGGCACGGACTGTGGCATAGGCCTCCTGGTGCACGGTAAAGCCGTAGCCAGTCACGCGCTCCACATCGTCCTGCCAGTTGATGCCGGCTCCCACCTTCAGCTGCTCCATTACCGGCGGGCGGTAGCTGGCGAAAAGGCGCACTACCTGCTGCGGAATGTAGGCCCGATCCAGCACACCGTGCTGATCGTCGATATCCACATAGGCATAACTGAAATCCGCCTGCAAACCGGGAGCCAACTGGCCGCTCAGGGTCAGGTCGAAGCCCTCGCTATCGTAATCGACACCCTCGTAAACCTGCACTGGGCCACCGCTTACGGGATCTTCGACTTCGCCGGCATACTCGGCCACATTCTTCTGTTCGGTCTGGTAGTAGGCCAGGCTGGCAACCAGCTTGCCGTCGAAGAACTCGCCCTTGACCCCTATCTCTTCGTTGATACCTTCGGTCGGCTCCATGTGTGTCAGTTCTTCGGTGAGGTCATCCTGCGGCATAAAGGTTTCGGTGCTGCTGACATACACGGAGTAGTTGTCGCCGATGCGGTAGACCAGGCCCGCGTAGGGCAGCACCCTGCCGCTTTCCTTGGTGTCGTTGCTGTTGCCGTAGCTCTCGCCCTCGCTTTCCCAGTCCACCACCCGCGCACCACCGATCAGGGAAAGGGCGTCGGTAATATGGAATCGGGTCGCGGCGAAGAAGGCACTCTGCCTGTCGGTCCAGTCGCTGCCGGTCAGCCCGTCAGTAAATACCGGACGCACGGCTGTAACGCCTTTCCACTGGCTAAAATCACCTATCGGCGGGAAGCCGTTGGCGTAATCGTACAGAGAGTAGTCCTCGACAGTGCCCTCGGACCAGTTGTAGCCGAAGAGGGCATCGTGCTCCCGGCCCAGCAGGTTGTATTTGCCGGTAAGGCGCAGATCAAACAGATCGCGCTGCTCGTCCAGGCCGTATTCGCTGGCATAACCTAGCAAGCCAACTTCTGTGTCGGGATCCGGCAGGCTGTACATATAAAACAGTTCGCTGTCGCCCTCGATCTCCGCGTGCGTGTAGTAAGCCTTGGCCTCCCAGCCGCCGGCGAAGGTGTGCTTCAGTTCAGCAAAGACATCGGTTTCGATATTGTCCCAGTAGGCCCATTCCGCGGAGGTGCTGGTGGAGACATCGTAATCCGTGGGCGTGCCGTCGCTGTAGTGCAGCGGCATGGCGCCCCACAGCGGGCTGTCGGCCTTGCTTACCTGATAACTGCTACCCAGGGTGACCACCGTGGATTGCCCCAGCTCCTTGTCCACCACACCGTAGAGGACAGATTTGTCCAGCGCGTAATTGTCGAGATGGGATTCGCGCTCCTCCCTGGCCAGGACCAGGCGCCCGCGCAGGCCTTCGGTCAGGGTGCCGGAGGCATCCGCCTCCAGGCGCGCCTTGCTCCAGGAGCCGGCGACGGCGCCGATGGACAGCTGGAAGTCTTCGGTGGGGCGCTTGCGCACCATATTGACGGTGGCGGAGGGATTGCCCGCACCGGACATCAGGCCGCTGGCGCCGCGCACCACCTCGATGCGCTCGTAGATGGCGGTGTCTGTCTCACCGTCGTTGTTGCCATAGGTGGCCGGCACGCCTACACCATCCACTTGGAAGTTGGTCACGTCGAAGCCGCGCGAGGTGTAATAGGTACGGTCGGTCTCGACACTTTCCACCTGGATACCCGGTACGGTCAGCAGGGCATCGTTCAGGCTGTTCAGCTCGAAATCGTCCAGTTGCATCCGGCTGATGGCGGACACCGACTGCGGTGTTTCCAGGATGGAGAGCCCCAGGCCGGTGGCAGTATCCATTTCCTCGACCAGATAGGACTCAGTGGTCTCGCCGGTCACCTCTACGGTCTCGATTGCCTTCCCGGATTCCGCCCAGGCTCCGGTGTGAGCCAGGCACAGGGCCATTGCGAGCAGTGTGGGTTGAGTCAGTAAGTGCTTGTTTTTCGTCACAATCCATTCCCCCTCATGAATTTTGCGCGCATCATAGGGGGGAACACAATCAAATGCAACTCATTCTCATTAAGATTCGAATAAGAAACTGCCGCACTCGCCGATATGGCGCACCGCCCCTCTGCAGAGCACACTAGAATTAGCAATTGGGAGAGCCCCATTTATCACAGCCGGGAGATGCCTCTATGCCAATAACTGCCCATACCCTCGAGAACGACTTCCCCGAATACATAGAGACCATAAACCTGCTGAAGGCCGAGGATTTGGAATTCAGGAGCGACAGCCGGGAATACGAGCGGCTGGACAAGGAGATCCGCGGACTACAGGAGAGCGGCATAGGCACCGACGACGAGCATTACACCAGCCTCAAGAAGCAGCGCGCCTATCTCAAGCAGCACCTCTACCACCGCATAACCAACAGCGGCTAGACAGCCGGGGCGCCGTTCAGCACACTGCCTTTTTCACAAGGAGTGCAAGGAGCGAATGGCGCCATGAAACTTTACTTCACCCCCGCCTCCCCCTATGCGCGCAACGCGCGCATTGTCCTGCGCGAGCACCGGCTCGAAGACCGGGTGCGCGAGGCGCTATCCCACCCCTTCGACAACGCCGGGGACTTTGTCGAAGCCAACCCATTGGGCAAGGTGCCGGCCCTCGCCCTGGACAGTGGCGAATCGGTTGTGGACAGCGAAGTCATCTGCGCCTACCTCGACAGGGAGCTGGGCGATGGTTCCCTGAGCGGGGCGCTGGACAGGGACTGGAAGCTGAAGACCTTCTACAGTGTCTGCTCCGGTCTGACCGACACCCTGGTGCTGCTGCGGCAGGAAAAAGCGCGCGACCAGGAGGGGCTGCGTTCGGACTTCTGGTGGCAGCGCTACCAGGACGCGATTGCGCGCACCCTGAGCTACCTGGAGGAGCGCGCCGGCCACCTGCCGGAGCCGATGAACCTGGCTCACATCAACCTGGCCTGTGCCCTGGCCTACCTGGATTTCCGCCACGGCGACATCGACTGGCGCGGCGGGCACCCGCAACTGGCCGCGCTCGTGGAGAGGCTGGAGAGCCGCGACAGTTTTGTCGCAACGGTACTGCGCGACTGATGCGGCGGCAGCAGCGGATGGCGCTCATTAAAATTCATAGAACCGCCATATCCATCCGCTAAGCTGCGGACTATTTGGGCACCCCCGTGGCGAATAACTCCAAAAGCCCTCTGTGGATACTCCTGCACGGTGCAGCCATTGCGGCGGTGCTGGCCAGCCTGTTGAGCGGCCTGCGCATTGCCGCACTCAGCAAACCCACCGTCGCCACCATCACCGAACTGCTTCCCCAGGGGCAGGTGCACGGCCTGCATTTTTTCAGCGCCTGCCTTCTCAGCGCCATTGCCGCCGGCTATTTATGCAGCCAGGCGGCGGTGCTGCTGCGCAAGGGCCTCCGCCGCCCGCGCAACATCCACTACCACCGCGTCGTTGTCTGGGCCGGCGGCCTTATTCTGGCTGCCTCCCTGTGCAGTGGCTGGCTGTTGTTCTCCGGCAACGGCGGAATCTCTGCAGTGCGTGCCCTGCACTTCGCCTGTGCGCTGGCGGTGTCTGGCTATCTGTTCCTGCACGGGGGTGTCTATCTGGTGCAGTACGGAAAGGGCGCCCTGCTGCGCATACTGCGCCCGTCGACGCGCCCCCCTAGCACTGCACTATTTCTTACAGCAGTGTTGGCCGCGACCGCACTGGGTAGCTGGCATCTGGTTTCCACCGCTTCACCCTACCAGCTAGCGGTCGCCGCCATTCCGCTGTCGACACCGGTCGCTATCGACGGTATCGCCGACGAGCAGGCCTGGAGTAAGGGCACGATGCTGACAGTCAACACCGACGGCGGTGCGAACTTTATCGACGGGCAGACAGAAGTCGCGCTGCGCGCCCTGCACAATGGCCGGGAGATTTTCTTCCACATCACCTGGGAGGACCCGACGGAGAGCCTTGTGCACCTGCCCCTGAAAAAAACCGAAACCGGCTGGCAGGTGCAGCAGCACGGCTTTCACAACTTTGACGAGACCCGCTACTACGAGGACAAGTTCGCGCTGCTGCTGTCGAACTCCTGCGGCTTCGGCGCCGCCGGCACCGCCCACCTGGGCCGCAATCCGCTGGAGGGCAAACCGGCCAACTGGCACGGCAGGGGCTACCACTACAGCGACTCGGGGCAGATTCACGACCTCTGGCACTGGAAGGCGGTGCGCACCAATGATATGCACCTCGCCGACGACAACCATATCGGCGCGCCGGACACACTGCCCCCCGGCAGCCGCCGCTACACCGCCGGCTACCGCCAGGACGGCGTGGAGTCCGGCTCCTATGTGATGAACTGGCAGTGGTACAGGCCCGGCACCGTCACCCCCAGGCGGCTGCCGAAGAGCGCCGGACAGCTGGCGCCCTACCAGGAACCAGGCAGTGGAGCCGACTGGGTAATTCCCTGGTTCGACTACGAACCCTACTCGGCGGAAAAGGACGATTACCCGATCGGCACACTGATGCCCTCGGTCATCTACAGCTCCAACCGCTTCGAGGGGGACAGGGCCGATGTGCGCGCCCGTGCCCAGTGGAAAGACGGCCACTGGTCACTGGAAATGGTGCGCAAGCTGGATACCGGATCGCCGCTGGACGTGGCCATCGGGAGCGGCGTCTGCCTGTGGGTATCCGCCTTCGATCGCGCCCAGGTGGCACACAGCCGCCACACCAGGGCCATACGTCTCGAACTGGAAAGAGCAGAATGATCATCCGCGCCCTGTTGGTGTTCGCCCTGCCCGCGATACTGCTGATTGCGGCCGCGCTCCATTCGCAACCGCAACAGACACCACACGCTCACCACTTGGTAAAAATCGACGGCGACGGAAAGGCGCTGGATGCCTGGGCCGGCCCCTGGTCCTGCGTCTGCGACACCCGCACCAACTTGTTGTGGGAAGTAAAGACCGACGACGAGGGCATCCACGACGGCTACTGGAGCTATTCCTGGTACCAGTTCGAGAAGGGTATCGCCAACAGCGGCGACTGCTACTTCGAGGAGGACCGCTGCGATACCGAAGACCTGATCCGCCGCACCAACCGCGAACAACTGTGCGGTGCCGACAACTGGCGCCTGCCGGATACGGCAGAACTGCGTTCGCTGGTTGCCGCCGACCCGAGGCCCGGCCATCCCGCCATAGATACCGATTACTTCCCCAGGACAAAGCGCGGCGACTACTGGACCAGCGACGCGGAGCAGCCCTTACAGGGTGTTTACCAGTACTTAAACCGTGGCGCCGCGGCGATTGACTTTATAAATGGCGATGCCGTCACAATTCCCTACCGCAATGCGGCATTTGTGCGCC
This sequence comes from Microbulbifer sp. SE14, assembly GCF_059834885.1. Taxonomy (NCBI): domain Bacteria; kingdom Pseudomonadati; phylum Pseudomonadota; class Gammaproteobacteria; order Cellvibrionales; family Microbulbiferaceae; genus Microbulbifer; species Microbulbifer sp. SE14. The sequence goes on from NZ_JCBAJA010000028.1 coordinate 14,243, forward strand.
TGGTTGCCGGGAATTCAAAAGCCTGTCACAAGCACCTTCAATAATGCGTCCGCGACTTGCCAGGGCAGGCAACTAAGATTTTCGGGGTCCCGCCGATAAAACCGCGGCAAGCGCAAAAAAATAATTCACCCCCTAAAGGAGTCTCCCATGAGACGATATCTAGGCAGTGCACTGGTTTTACCCGCATTGTTGATCGCGACCGATGCGGCCGCGGCCACCAAACACCACCGGCTGGCCTGGGACAGCGATGGTTCCAGCAGCGCGGTAATCGGCTTCTCCCCGGACGGGAGCAGCAGCAACCCCTACGTCAGCTACGGTTATTCCACCGACGAGGGCGCCTGGTCCAGCGCCCAGGTGGACGCCACAGAAACCTTCGACGGATCCATCACCAGCCACTTCGTGCGACTGCAGAACCTGAGCGCGGACTCCGCGATTTATTTCCGCGTCTGTGATCAGGACGGCTGCGGCCAGCGCTTCTGGTTCAAGACGGCCCCGGCCAACAGCGATCCCTATGTGGTCATCGCCGGCGGCGACACCCGCACCGGTCACACCACCCGTCGCCAGGGCAACCAGCTGCTGGCCAAGATACGCCCGCTGGCGGTGATGCACGGCGGCGACTTCACCAACGCCAACAGCGCCTCGGAAATGAGCGATTTCCTGGGCGACTGGGAACTCACCTACTCCAGCGACCAGATAGACGGCTACAGCTACAAGCGCATCTACCCGCTGATCCCCACCCACGGCAACCACGAGGACGACAACTACTCCACCGTCTGCCAGGTGTTCGGGGTGGACTTCAACGGCGACGGCAACTGCAATCCCAGCGACACCTACGGCGCGGTACAGGTATCGCCGCTGCTGCGGGTCTACACACTGAACAGCCAGTTCCAGAACGGCGGCTGGTCCTCCTACGCCTCGGCCATGAACAGCTGGCTGGAGAGCGACCTGTCCGCCTCCGGCAGCGGCGCCAGCTGGCGCTTAGCCCAGTACCACAAGCCGATGTTCCCCCACTACAGCGGCAAGTCCGACAACCCCACCCTGTTCGGCTGGTGGGCGCAGCCCTTCTACGACTACTCGATGAACCTGGTGGTGGAGTCGGACACCCACCTGACCAAGCTCACCGAGGCGCTGGTGCCGAGCGGCAGCAACTTCGCCGCGACCAGCACCGGCGGCACCGTCTATGTGGGCGAGGGCAGCTGGGGCGCACCGGCCCGTTCCGCCAATGATCCCAAGTCCTGGACCATCGACCTGGCCAGCATCCAGCAGTTCAAGGTGATGCAGGTCAGCGCCAACGAACTGGTGCTGCGCACCGCGCAGTTCGACGGTTCCGCGTCCACCCTGAGCCGCGAGGAGCGCGAGAGTGATCCGCTGCTGCTGCCGGCCAACGTCAACTGGTGGTCCGCCAACGGCATCGGCGAGGTCATGACCTTGACCCGCAACGCGAGCGGCCGCAGCGTGATCGGCTCCGGCGGCAGCAGCTCGGGGGGCAGCAGTTCCAGCAGCAGCTCCAGCGGCAGCAGTTCCGGTGGCAGCGGCTCCGGCGAACTGGTAACACTGGTGGCCAGCGACGATGTATTCATCTCTTCCAAGCAGGGCAGCGGCAATTTCGACGGCCACGGGGACGGCCTGCTGGCGGATGGCAGCGACTCCACCTTCGGGACACTGTACACGCTGATCAAGTTCGACCTGTCCGAACTGGGCGGCTGCACCAGCTACAGCGCCGCGACCCTGGAGCTGAATGTGACCGACAGATCCGGCAACAATTACGGCATCTATCTTGCGTCCGGCGACTGGCAGGAGGAGTCCGCCAGCTGGAATTCCGTCGGCGGCTCGTCGATTCGCGGCAGCCTGGCCGCAAGCTTCGCGCCCTCCTCCACCGGCATTGCGCAGATAGACCTGCTCTCCTCGGGCCTGCTCGACAGCTGGCTGAACGGCGGCAACAGCGGCCTGGTGATCGCCTCCCAGGGCGGCAGCAACGGCGTCGACATGACCTCCAAGGAAACCGGCCTGGGCCCGGTGATCAAGGTGCAGACCAGCTGTGGCAGCTCGAGCAGCAGTTCCAGCAGCAGCTCCGGCGGCTCGTCCGGCTCCGGCGGTGGCCAGCCCCTGTCCCTGGCGGCGTCGGACGACGTCTTCCTGTCCTCCGCCCAGGGCAGCAGCAACTTCGACGGCCACGGAGACGGCCTGCTGGCGGACGGCAGCGACTCCACCTACGGCCAGATGTACAGCCTGATCAGGTTCGACCTGTCCCCGCTGGCGGGCTGCTCCAGCATCAGCGATGCGACGCTGGAACTGAATGTGACCAACTACTCCTTCAGCAGCTATGGCGTCTATCAGGCGACAGGCGACTGGCAGGAGGAATCCGCCACCTGGAACTCCGTCGGCGGCACCAATATTCTCGGCGGCCAGGCGGCGAGCTTTACGCCCTCCTCCACCGGCAGTTGGCAGCTTGAACTGCAGGAGTCCGGCATAGTCGACGCCTGGCTCGCCGGCGCCAATACCGGCCTGGTGATCGCCTCACAGGGCGGCAGCGACGGCGTGGATATGACTTCCAAGGAGACGGGGCAGGCTCCGCTGCTGAATCTCACCTGTAATTAACCGCAAAAAAAGCCCGTTCTATCCGGCCCCTTTTATTGGTTTGTCACCCTGTAGGAGCGGCGGGGCGGCCATCCGCTCCTACAAACGCATTCGATAAATCATCAAAGGCCGTGCCGCTTCCGCCACTTGGCAAATCTTTTCAGCACCTTGTGCGGATGCTTCGTGTACCAGCCGTAACCCCGGGCCCGCTCCGGCGACAACTTGCGAATATCGTAGTAGACAGAGCCGTCGCGATCACCGAACACCGGCCTGTCGCTGCCGATCTCGTAAAAGCGCGCCCACAGCGGTCCGGCATCCGCATCCGCCAGCAGTTCCCGGTAATCCCTGCCGGCCCTTTCCCAGCGATAGCCGCGGATCTGGTTCTTCTGGAACCAGTCGTGGGCGCTTGTGATCACCTGCCGGATATTTTCCGGGGGCTGCTCCAGTTGCATCAGCAAGAGCAGCAGGTCCGCACTCTCCGCGGTGGCCAGCGACGCCGGCTCGAAAGCCCTGGCCGCTGCCGGCGCTAGTGTCTGCGGATAGTGCTGGGCGCCCCAGATGGTTCTGTGGCCGTTTGCGACAACCTGGGAATCCACCAGCATCTGCAGGCCGCGGTCCAGGCTGTCCGCGGCGCGCCGGCGCAGCGGCCCCGATAAAAATTCCAGCCCCTCCCGGCCCTGCGCGGCGGCGCGGACGATTGCCAGCAGGCCGCTGGTCACGCCGTCATTGAAGGTGATCAGGTCGTGGTACTTGCCGCGCAGCGGGAAGGACTGCGGCCAGCCGCCATTGGGGTACTGGGCCAACAGAATCAGGTTCAATGCGCGCTCGGCGGCATCCGCATAGCGCCTGTCCTTGGTCGCTTTGAAGGCTTTCGCCATCACCCAGAACTGGGTACTGGTGGCGCCGTTGTCGAAGGTGGGGATATAGTTTCTCTCGACCCCGAAGGCCTGACCCGACTTGCGCGGCGCGGCGCCCATATCAGTGCGCTTGGACCAGCCGCCGGATGGCGTCTGGTAGCTGAGCACAGTATCCGCGATGCGCCGACCCTCTTCGGTGCGGTAGAAATCCACCGGCTGCTCCGGTTCGAAACCGAAACGCTTGGCATAAGTGGCCGACAGCGGTTTCTCCAGCCCGGCCCGCTGCAGTTCTGCGGCGATATACTGCCGGTCGAGTTGTCGCAGTCGGTCCGACAGCGCGCGATAATCGGCCAGGGTCGTGGCCGGCTGCAGCCCACCGGGGCCCTCCGCACTGCAGGCGGCGCCCGCCAGCGACAGCATTGCGGCCAGGAGCAAGCGGTAGATTCTCATTGTCCGGATCTCTTGGTGACTCGCTTATTGTTTTGTGGCGATGCGCGCAGGCAGCACCTTGTCAGGCAACATTATTTCATTGGTAAGGCCAATATTGCCAGAGGTATTGGCCGGGCGTGACCCGCGGGTTATCCGCTCAGGGGGAGTAAGCCATCCACAGGGCCAGTGTGCCGACCAGCAACAGGGCCAGGGCCCAGATCAGGTCAAAATTTATCCAGCCGCTGCGCAGCACCGCGAGTCCCAGCTTGCGGTAGACAATCCAGGCCACGCCCCCCATCACCAGCAGCATGGTCAGGGTGTGCAGCCCCACCGCCAGCAGCATGCCGATCCCCTCGGGCAGGGCATGGGCGCCGTGGTGGCCGTTCGCCTGCCCGCCGCTGCCGAGCAGCGCCGGCACCAGCATCAGGCCGGCGCCGTGGGCACTGGCCATCAGGAAGGACCAGACCAGCAGGTCGCCGCTCCCCACCTTCATGCTCACCCAGCGCGGGTGGCGGTAGTAGTTGAACAGCTTGTACAGGCCGAATGCCAGCAGTGCCAGGGCACTGACCTTCTGCACAGTGGAAAGGGGGACAAACTGCAGGCCGGCAAACACCAGCAGCACCACGGCGACGATCGCCAGCGCGTGCCCCAGGGCGATCGGCAACAGCGACAACCAGATGGTCCTTTCGCTGCGCCGCTGCAGCCCCAGGGTCAGGGCAAACAGCCAGCCCATACCCGGGTTCAGGCCGTGAAAGGCGCCGAACAGCACCATCGCCAGCCACATCTGCCAGTCGTCAGGAAGGGAAGCAGTAGGAATCGGTAGATGCGTCTCCACCTTCGAGCCTTACCTGGTGTACCCGGGTCTCGCCGAAGTCGATAAAAAAGTCGGGATCCAGGCTGATACCGCCGTTGGGATCCACATCCGCCTTGACCATCCAGCCCGTCATCTTGTCCGGATAGAACTGGTCGTCCCAGCTACTGTAGAGCGAATTGGTGAAATAGACGCGGCGCCCATCGCGGCTGATCTCCACCATTTGCGGCGCACCGAGCAATGGGCCCTTCGCCTTGGGGTGCCCCTTCTTGTTGACCACACCGCCGATTTCCACCTTGCCGGTGAGTTTCGGATTGAAAGGATCGGACACATCGTACTGGTGCATTTCTCCGGTGCCCCAGCAGGCCACATAGAGGAAGCGGTCGTCGAGGGACAAATCGATATCCGAAACCAGCGGCGGCACCGCCTTGAACGGTTTCAGCGCTTCAGGCAGGGTTTCCGCATCCGCAGGCACGGCGGGAATGGAAATGGTTTTCTTCATTTTCCATTCGCCGCCCTCGCGGTACCAGGTCCACACGGATGCGGACAGGTCCTCGGTACTTATCACGACTCCGGCAAAACCATAGTCCTTGGTCGGGTCGTGGGCCGGGCGCAGCTCCAGCAGCATCTGGTGCTCGGCGCCGATATCAATACTCTGCTCCAGTTTGCGCTTGCGCAGATTCCAGAAATGGATGCGATGGCCGTATTTATTGCCCAGCAAATCCTCCGGCACCAGGCCGTTCTCGAACTGCGAGGGCTTGCCCCACTCGCTGCTGATCAACACGTCGTCCGCCAGGTGCCACCAGAAATCGTAGGCCAGTTCCTGGTCGCCGCGGTGCAGTTCCCAGGGGCCGACCACGTCGAAACTGAAATGGTCCAGCATGAAAATGCCGCCGGGCCCCTCGTCGCCATTGGCGGAGCCCATGGCGGAGATGTAGATGGCGTCGGGGCCGCAGTGCACCGTGTGGGGCCGACTGTAACCGGACTTGGCCATCACCTCCTGCGGCTCCAGCGTCTTGACGATATGCGGGCGCAGCGGGTCCGGCCTGGTGTCGATCACATAGATACGCGAACTGCGCAGCCCCGGCACAATCAGGTAGCGCCGCTCCAGGTGCGGGTGGGGCGCGTAAGGGCAGAGCGCGGAGCTGCAGGCGTTCCAGCCGAAGTGGTGCAGTTCATCGCCGACGTAGGGCAGTTCCAGCCTGTGTACCACCTGGCAGTAGCTCGCCGAATCCGGGTCCAGGTCCACGACGCAGATGGCGTCGGGCTTGTCTGTACCATTCGGGTTCAGGGCCGCCACATAGGCGTGCCGCTCGGGCGGCGCCTGCATCGCCATCTTCGCGGACGGATAAAAAGACGGGTCGGGTTTCCACAGCGCCATGGAGACGGGCCTCCCTGCGGGACGGAGATTCAGAAAGGAAAGACAGGCCGGAGTATAGGAAGGACTGGTGACCGCTGGCCACAGAAGTCGGTGTTTTCGGCGGCGGTTTCACCGCCTGGTTTTCAAGGAAAGTCCCGGCCAGAATGGCACTGAGTTAAGCGGGCAGCTGGCACAATGTAAGGCTCTGCCGCCGGTGGCCTTAACTTAGCGGCATTCAGTCCCGACCAGCAGGGCCGGGCGCCGTGCCACCGAAAGCCTCTCAGATCTCGATGTGAACTCCGATACTTGAGATATTAGGCTGTTACCGGCGTCCCTTCAGCTTCCGGTCAAAGAAATCCTCGATCATCGTGTACATATGGATGCGGGTCTGCTTGCCGCGCAGGCTGTGCTTCTTGCCCGGATAGGTCATCAGTTCGAACTGCTTGCCCCTGTCCTGCATTTCCTTGATCAGCCTGGTGGTGTTGGTGAAGAGCACATTGTCGTCCGCCATGCCGTGGTAGATCAGCAGTGCGCCCTTGAGGCCGTCCACGTAGGGGAAAACCGAGGAGGCCTCGTAGGCGTCGCCATCGCGGTTCGGGTTGCCCATATAGCGCTCGGTGTAATGGGTGTCGTACAGCCCCCAGTCGGTCACCGGCGCGCCGGACACGCCCGCCTTGAAATAGTCGCCGGCCTTGAACATGGTCATCAGCGCCATATAGCCGCCGTAGCTGTGGCCGTAGACACCGATATTGTCGCCGTCCACATAGGGCAGTGAACGCAGGAACTTCACCCCCGCGACCTGGTCGTCCACCTCGACGCTGCCCATGCGTTTGAAGATGGGGTTTTCAAACGCAGTGCCGCGATGGGCGGAGCCGCGGTTGTCCAGGGTGAAGACCACATAGCCCTGCTGGGCCATATACTGGTTGAATTCCTTGTCCCAGCCGTTAGTGACCAGCTGCGCGTGGGGGCCGCCGTAGAGGTAGACCATTACCGGGTATTTTCTCTTCGGGTCGAAGTTCGCCGGCTTGTACAGGCGGTAGTAGAGGGTGTGCCCTTGCGGTGCCTTGAATGAACCAAACTCGGGGACGATCCAGTCTTTTTTATACGGGTACAGCGGGTGGCCTTTTTCTACCGCGTTTTCCTCCAGCCAGGTCACCTGCTCGCCGCTGGCTCTGTGCAGGCTGACCTGGGGCGGCGTGACAATATTGGAGAACTTATCGATATAGCCGGAGGCGTCCCCGGCAAACTCGATGCCGTGCATACCGGCGCGCCGGGAAATTTTTTGCACCTGCTGTTCACCGCCCATGTCCACCGCGTAGAGGTGGCGCTCCAGCGGCGTATCCTTGCGGCCGGTAAAATAGACCAGGCCATTTTTCTCGTCCACCGCCGACAGCGCATCCACGGCCCAGTCGCCCCTGGTCAGTTGTCTCAGCAGCCTGCCACCATCCAGGTCGTACAGGTACAGGTGCCTGTAGCCGTCGCGCTCGGAGGACCAGACAAAGCGCTCGCTGTCCTCGAGGAAATACAGGTCTTCGTGCAGGTTGACCCAGGTATCACTGGTTTCCGTCAGCAGTTTTCTGCCCTTGCCGCTGTCCAGGTCGAACAGGCGCAGTTCCAGTTTCTGCTGGTTGCGGTTCTGCCACTGGTAGCTGAGCAGGTTGTCCCGCGCCCAGTCCACCCGCGGGATATAGATATCCTCGTCTTTGCCCAGATCTACCCAGCGGGTCTTGCCGGATTCGATATCGAGGACACCCAGTTTGATTTTCACGTTGGGGCGGCCGGCGGCGGGATAGCGCTGCTGGATCATGTCGATGCGATCGGCGTAGATCTCGCTGCGGGTTACCTGGTCCACCGGTGACTCATCCACCTGCAGGTAGGCGATATGGCGGTCGTCCGGCGACCACCAGTAGCCGGTCATGCGGTCCATCTCCTCCTGGGCGACGAACTCGGCCATGCCGTTCTTGATCGGGCCCTCGCCCTCTGTGGTGAGCTGGCGTTCCTTTCCGGTCTGCAGGTCGACGACAAAAATATCCTGGTCGCGGATAAAGGATACGTAGCGCCCGTTCGGCGACACGCGCACGTCGGTTTCGAAGGCTTCGGTTTCGGTCAGGCGCCGCGCGGACTTCTTATCGAGGTCGTAGTAGTAGACATCGCCGGCCAGCGGGAACAGCAGGGATTTGCCGTCGTCGGACCAGGTGTATTCCATGATGCCGCTGCCGTAGATGCGCTGGCGCTCGCGCCGCGCCTTCTCCTCATCGGACAGCACTTCTTCCCCCTTGTGCAGGGAATCGGAGTTCACCAGTACCCGGCTCTTGCCGTCGGCGATATTGTATTCCCACAGATCGTAGCGGTCGTAGTCCTCCTCGCGCCCCTTCAGGAAGGTCACGCGGCTGCCGTCCGGGGAGTATTCCAGGGCGCGGGGCGAGGTGCCGCTCAGGGCGGGATCGGAGAAGATTCTCTCGATAGTCAGCTGTTCAGCAGAACAAATGCCGGCAATTGTGCAACCGAGCAGAAGAAGCAATTCTCTTTTCATACAGCATCTCTTTTTCCAACGTAACTACTTGCCCCTGTAGCCAGTAAGGAAGGCCCGGGCAGCCCTGCTTCCGGGGGCCATTTGGAAAAAGCCTCATCGGCAAACATTTCCCAAATGGCCCCCGGCATCAGGACCTTCGCATCTGGCTCCTGTATTCTTTCCCTGCCCCCCAGGGAGTGAGTAGTTACTTTCCAATAGCATATTTTTAGCAGTACGCAGGATTCTACAATGCTTTCGCGCTCCCTGCCCCGGCCCGCCAGTTTTCGAATCCGTTGATCAAACCGTTGCAAATTATGCGATTTAACCCGGTGCTCCCCGGGCCTATGATACCGCCATCAACCCAGTGGAGGTTCGAATGGACTACATCAGGAAATCCGACAGCCGCGGCCGCGCCAATTTCGGCTGGCTCGACAGCCGCCACAGCTTTTCCTTCGGCAGCTACTACGATCCCGCGCATATGGGCTTTTCGGTGCTGCGGGTAATCAACGACGATACGGTCAAGGGCGGCACCGGCTTCGGCGCCCACGGACACCGGGATATGGAGATCATCTCCTATGTACTCGAAGGGGCGATCGAGCACCGGGACAGTATCGGCAACCGCTTCGTGGTGCCCGCCGGCGAGGTGCAGCGCATGAGCGCAGGCACCGGCATTCAACATTCGGAGTTCAACGCCTCGCGCAGCAAGCCGCTGAAATTCCTGCAGATCTGGATAGAGCCCGATGTGATGGGCATTGCCCCCGGCTACCAGCAGGCGAAGATCGAACAGCGCGGCCCGCTGACTGCGCTGGTGACAGCGGACGGCCGCGACGGCTCCCTGAGCCTGCACCAGGATGCGAGCCTCTATCGATTGCGCCTGCAGCCCGGTGAGCAGTTTACGCTGCAGACCGGCGGCCGCACCGGCTACCTGCATATCATCGACGGCTCCGCGGGCGCCGGCGAAACGGCGCTCGCCGCCGGCGACGGGGTCGGCTTTAGCAGGACCCGCGAACAGGAAATCGTCGCCGGGGCCGGGGGCCTGGAAGCACTCTGGTTCGATCTTCCCCGCCAATGATGGAAGCGCTGATCGTTTCGCCGCTCTTCTGGCTTCTGGCGATTGCCGGCGTAATCCTGACCGGCATTTCCAAATCCGGATTTGCCGGCGGCGCCGGCGTGGTGGCGGTGCCGCTGCTGGCACTGGTGATGCCGGTGCCGCTGGCGGTATTCCTGATGCTGCCGCTGCTGCTGGCCATGGATATCAGGACCATCCAGTACTACTGGCGGTACGCCAGCTGGCCGCAGTTGAAAGAAATTGTCCCCGCCGCCATCGCCGGTATTGCCGTGGGCGGCCTGTTGCTTGGCGAGCGCCGGAGGATGGACTCAAACTGCTGCTCGGCGTTCTCTCGATCATCTTTGCCCTGTGGCGGCGCCTGGCGCCCCTGCTCGGCGGCATGAAGGGCGCGGCCTGGCTCTGGGGCGGCATCAGCGGATTGACCAGCACCCTGATCCACGCGGGCGGCCCGCCGATCAATATCTACCTGATCGCGAAGCAGCTGCCGAAGTTGAGCTGGCTGGCCACGGCGGGAATATTCTTCGGCATCATGAACGGGGTGAAGGTGCTGCCCTATCTGCTGACCGGTGAGTGGACACCGGATACCTTCTATCTGTCGCTGTTACTATTGCCCGTGGCCCTGGCCGGCGTGTGGCTCGGCCGGTGGGTACAGGGAAAAATTCCCGAAAGCCGGTTTGCCCTCTGCTGTCGCGCGCTGCTGCTGGGCTCCGGGCTGCTGTTGATCGGGCAGGTATTGCTCGCCTGAACGGGCCTGTCGCCACCGGGGTGCGGTTAAACTAAAGTAGATGGAGTCATCCAACAGGCGAGCGCCATGAACAAGCTGCCGCTGAGTATCGAAATAGTGTCCGACGTGGTCTGCCCCTGGTGCGTCATCGGTTATATGCGCCTGCAGCGGGCATTGGAAAACTATGCCGACAGGCTGGAGGCGGAGATTCACTGGCTGCCGTTCGAGCTGAACCCGCAGATGCCCGCGGAGGGGGAAAACCTGCGCGAGCACCTGGGTAAAAAATACGGAATTACACCCCAGGAGAGTATCGAGGCGCGCCAGCGGCTGACGGACCTGGGCGCGGATCTCGGCTTCGACTTCAACTACAGCGACGACATGCGCATGTACAACACCTTCAATGCGCACCAGTTACTGCAGTGGGCCAAGGGATACGACCGGGAGACGAAGCTGAGCCTGCGCCTGTTCAACGACTTCTTCCGCGAGCGCAGGAATGTCGACGATATCGGCGTTCTGACCGAAGCCGCCGCCGCGGTGGGGCTGGATGAAAACGAGGCCCGGGAAGTGCTGCAAAACCAGACTTATGCCGGCGCCGTGCGCGAACTGGAGAAACTGATCACCAATCAGGGCGTCAGTGGTGTACCCCTGTTTGTCTTCAACCGCGAGTACGCGATCAGCGGCGCACAGGAAGTGGCCACCTTCGAGCAGCAACTGCAGCAGTTGCTGGACGAAAACACCTGCGACTGACCGTAAAAGAAAAACAGTAACTCAAGTTTCGGAGTTCACAGGGGGTGGCAATGCCGGAGTGAGACGGCTTCGGCCCTGTTGGCGGTGGTTACCTGGCAAAAAAAAACCTCATCGGCCTACTTATCGGCCGCAGGCGCCTTTGCCAGGTAACCACCGCCAGCAGGGCCTTGCGCAGTGCCACCGGGAACGTCCCAGGCCTCGATGTGAACTCCGAAACTTGAGACAGTAACAATCCCGACCGGAGGTCCGCCGTGCGCCCCCAGGGTTCAGTGCTTCAGCAGGTAGTCCGCGTGAAAACGCAGGTGCTGCTCGATAAAGCTGGCGATAAAAAAGTAGCTGTGATCGTAGCCGGCGTGATACTCCATTTTCAGCGGATAGCCGCTGGCCTCGGCGGCGGTTTCCAGCGCGTGGGGTTTCAACTGGTCTTCCAGGAACTGGTCCTCTTCACCCTGGGACACCAGTAGCGGCAACCCTTCGGTGGTGCGGCTCAACAGGGTCGCCGCGTCGTACTCCTCCCAGGTGGACCTGTCCGCACCCAGGTAGGCACTGAACGCCTTCTCGCCCCAGGGACAGGCGATCGGATTGCAGATGGGACTGAAAGCGGAAATCGATGTGTAGCGCTGCGGATTGCGCAGGCCTATCACCAGGGCGCCGTGGCCGCCCATGGAGTGGCCGGCGATGGCGCGGCGCTCACTGACCGGGAAATTCTGTTCGACCAACTGCGGCAGTTCGCGCACCACATAGTCGTACATCCGGTAGTGCTGCTTCCACGGCTCCCGGGTCGCGTTCAGGTAAAAGCCGGCCCCCTGCCCGAGATCGTACTCCGGATCGTCGGCCACCTCCTCGCCGCGCGGGCTGGTATCCGGCACCACCAGGGCGATGCCCAGCTCCGCCGCCGCGCGCTGGGCGCCCGCCTTCTGGCTGAAATTCTCGTCGGTGCAGGTGAGGCCGGACAGCCAGTAGAGCACCGGGTAGCGGTGCCCCCTTTCCTCCTCCGCCTCCTGCGGCACAAAGATGGAGAAACGCATTCTGCAGTCGAGCACCTGCGACTGGTGTTCAAACTGCCGATGCAGGCCGTCGAAACACTTGGTGCTGCTTACCAGTTTCGGGGTCATGGTTTCACTCATAGTGGATCACGCTGCGGATACTCTTGCCCTCATGCATCAGCTCGAAGGCGTCGTTGATCTTCTCCAGCGGCATGGTGTGGGTAATGAAATCGTCCAGCCGGAATTCCCCGGCCAGGTAGCGCTCAACGTATTCGGGCAGCTCCGAGCGCCCCTTGACGCCGCCGAAGGCGCTGCCGCGCCAGACGCGCCCGGTCACCAGCTGGAAGGGCCGGGTGCAGATCTCCTGGCCGGCGCCGGCCACGCCGATAATGATCGACTCGCCCCAGCCCTTGTGGCAGCACTCCAGCGCCGAGCGCATCACATTCACATTGCCGATACACTCGAAGGAATAGTCCACGCCGCCGTCGGTGAGTTCGACGATCACCTCCTGAATCGGCCTGTCGTGGTTGTTCGGATTGATGCACTCGCTGGCGCCCAGCCTCTTCGCCAGCGGAAACTTGGATTCATTGATGTCGATGCCGATGATCCGCCCCGCACCGACCATCTTCGCCCCGATCACCGCGGACAAGCCGATACCGCCGAGGCCGAATATCGCCACCGTCGCCCCCGGCTCCACCTTGGCGGTGTTCATCACCGCCCCCATGCCGGTGGTGACACCGCAGCCGAGCAGGCAGACCTCCTCCAGCGGCGCCTCGGGGTTGATTTTGGCCAGCGCTATTTCCGGCAGCACCGTGTACTCGGAGAAGGTCGAGGTGCCCATATAGTGGAATATCGGCTCATCATTGACGGAAAATCGTGTGCTGCCGTCCGGCATCAGTCCCCTGCCCTGGGTTTCGCGGATCTTCTGGCACAGGTTGGTCTTGCCGGATTTGCAGAACTTGCACTCGCCGCACTCGGGCGTGTACAGCGGAATCACGTGGTCGCCCACGGCGACACTGGTAACTCCCTCCCCCACCGACTCGACGATGCCGCCGCCCTCGTGGCCGAGGATGGCCGGGAAGACGCCTTCCGGGTCCTCGCCGGACAGGGTAAAGGCGTCGGTGTGGCAGACACCGCTGGCCACCAGCTTGACACGCACCTCCCCCCGCTGCGGCGGCATGACCTCGACCTCTTCGATGGAGAGGGGTTCACCGGCCTTCCAGGCCACGGCGGCTTTGCAGCGAATGGGCTCTGCGGACATGGGCAAATTCCTTTTTATAGTGTGGGGCGTTCAGGATAGACCGATCGCCCTGCCCGGCAAAGCGGGTATCAGTCCCTTTCCCGCTGTTTTTTGCGCCACTGCAGCGGCGAAAGGCCGTGCACCGCGCGAAATGCCTTGGAGAAGGCACTGATATCGGTGTAGCCGAGCGCGGCGGAGAGCAGATTGATATCGATAGTGGACGCGCGCAGATGCCAGCGCGCCGTCTCCATGCGCGCATCCTGCAGCAGCTGCTTGAAACCGCTGCCTTCGCTCTGCAGGTGCCGCTGCAGCGTGCGCGCCGGCACTCCGATCAGGCGCGAGACCTGCGCCAGGCTGTGCCGCTGTGCACCGAGGGTCTGCAGGATCAACGCCCGCACCTGCTCGGCCAGGCTGCCGCTGTGCTTCTCGAGTAACTGGCGGGTGAACTCGTCGAAATAGCGATTCAGGGCGGCACCCGGTGCGCGCAGCGGCCGCTGCACTATATCCGCGTCGAACACCAGGCAGTCGCCGGACTGGCCGAACTGCGGCTCGATGTGGAAAAAGCCCCGATAGCACTGCATCTTGGACTGGGGCCCCTGGCGGAACAGCACCTGCCGCGGGCGAATATCCTCCCCGGCCAGGTCCCGGATCAGCCGGAAGCCCGCGCCCAGTGCCAGTTCCCGGTACTGCGCCGCGGCCGGCGCATCGCCGAAGTGATCGAAACGCTGCGCCACCAGCAGATTCTCCTCCACGCGGATGCGCCAGTGTTCCGCCTGGTTGTGCAGCGCCATATAGCGCTGCGCCACCACCAGCGCTCCGCGCAGATCCGCGCTGTCCAGCACCAGCTTGCCCAGCGCACCGAGAATGCGCACGCCCTGCATATTCGCCAGGCGCAGGCCGAAGTCACTGCACTCCAGTTCCCCGGCGCAGAGATTCAGCAGTCCGGTCAGGGTGGCGATCGGGATCAGCAGGTCCGGGCGGCGCATACAGTCCGCCGGCAGCCCCACTCGCGCCAGCAGCGTGGACGGATCGCCGCCGAGGCGGGGCACCAGTTGGTTGAATCCCGCCAGGGCGCCGCTGCGAATCTCGTAAATGGGGTTCATTCAGTGCTCTTCGAATCCATGCCTTGAGGGCGGCTGGGCGCAGATCATACCCGTACCGGTCCGACGATTGCACCATCCCGGTGCCAACGACACAGCCATAGAAACCGCGGGACTACTTTTCCGGCAAGCTGGCCCGAAACTTGCTCCGCTTTAATCGCGACCGTTGGAACATGGAGGGAGGGACAATGAACAACAACCACTGGCTGATGAATTCCGAGGTACTGACCCTACTGCGCAAGCTGCGCAAACGCCTCAAGGCCGAATTCGACATAACACTGCGGTTTACAGACTACGGGTTCGAGCGACAACTGGCCCGGGCACGTGACAGAACCGTCGACAGCGAAACCCGGCAGATGATCACCACACTGGAAGAGCGAAGGGGCAAGCCCTTCACCACCGGCGAGGAGACCTCGCCGCGCCTGTACCGGGGCCATCCGATTCTGCAGGAGCCGCCGCGGCGGAGGGATATCTACGAACTTATCTATGGCGAGGAACTGGCCGATCACTGTGGAAGCCAGCGCGGCGACTGGACGAAGAAAAAAATTTATCGGGGTCTGCAGATTTCGCGCTAGCAGGCTGTTAAAAATCCCCCGCATAACAGTAGGACCTTGGTAGAATACGCCGTTGCAAAAGGCGATTGCGGCTGGCTGTCTCGGTGCCATTGAGCGTGGCGCCGAGGATCTCCAGGAGGGTGTGCCAACCCGTGGCCACGCTGAGCATTTCGCCACGATCCGGCAGATGCCGATGGGTGACCACCATCAGCACCTTTTCATCCTCCGCCATCAGCTCGAAACAGACCTCTGAGTCCGAACCCCAGCTCATGGTCAGCAGGCGCGGAGGTTCACAGGCAATGACGCGGCCGCGCAAGCTCGCATCGCCGGCGATGTCCGCACACTGTTCCGGCGCCACATCTCCGGGGCGCGACAGCTGGAAATTGTGAAAGACCAGCTCGACGGGGTCGCCGGCGCGCTGCAGCATATCGCCGGATGCGAGCCAGCGGCCGCGTTTCTCCGGATCCACCAGGTATTCCCAGATCCGCTCCACTGGTCCCGGCAGAAGCCGCTTGATGCGCGGCTTTCTCTGAATTCATTTCTTTTGGTAGCTCGGCATCAAAACAGAAAGGGTTAATAATCCGGCGCAGGGGCAGATTTTTGCGTACGACCGCTCCACGCATTCGCGGCGTCTTCGACCCTGCAAATCTGCATTTCCGCCATCCTTTTGCGGCCATATGTGCCGCTGCCGGCCGCAGGCTGGCGCGAGCTCCAAAAGTACAAGCAACTCTCCGTAGTTGCGCCAGTATTTTAAGGGCGACATGTAAATAGATCGCTCCGGCTCAGCGGCGGGCCGCGCAATGGGCTGTCCGCTGCAACCGTTCGTTAGGTGGATCTATGACCATGACTCAGTGTCTTTGCTGATGAGGTGAATGATGGATGCGGGGCTCGATACCCAGAACGCCTGCATTCCTTGCGGCAAAGTCTCGATTTCGTCGCACCGCACTACACCGGCCGCCTTGAGATGTTTTGAAGCCGCTTCAATATCGTTTGTGATCACCTCAAGCCAGGTTTCGGCCTGGCTCAGGCTTGGGACACGATCTATCCAGAGATTGTTGGCGCCAAACTCGAAGCCGACAGATGGAGCGTGCTTCATTATCTCTTTGAAACCGAGGACATCACGATAAAATTGAATCGTCGCTTCGTATAAATGAGTCGGAACCTTCATGGCGATGTTGCGACCAGCAGCGAACTTCGGTTTGTTGTCCATTGTGAGTTCTCCAAGCAACTAACAGGGATGGTCCATTTACAGCCGGGTTAATAAAGTCAAGGCGATTCCGTTTTTAGTAGCGCTTCCAGGTCGTCGAGCTGTTGATCGCCTCTATTAACCATATGGTTAACAATAAGAGCAGGACATTAATTGTCAACCTTTTGGTTAATTGTTATCTGGCGCCGGGAACCTTCCCAGCGCTCTGTTGCCGATTTCGGGATGCGGGTTAAACTCATGCGAAAAAACAACGTCAATGGAGCTCCCAGTGCATCGACTCGCCCTGAGCCTGCTGCTGGTCACCGCGGCTTCCAGTAGCGCGCAAATCACCGGCCCCACCGGCTCCATGGTTCCCAGCCCCCCCGAACCCACCGCCTACGGCCTGGAACTGATTCGCGCGGAGCACTGGCGCCCGCAAAGCCGGGACCACCAAACCCACGCCCCCCCTGCGGATGCCGCAGACCGCAATGCCAGCCGGGACAGCATCGCCGAATACCGGACACTGATCAGGGAACTGGAGACGGAACAGGGTCCCTACACCGGCGAACTGACGGAAGTGTTGACGGGGCTGGGGCACAACTACCAGAACCTCGGCGAGCACCAGAGCGCTATCGACAGCTTCAGGCGCTCCATCCACCTCGCGCGCGTCAATCGCGGCCCCTTTACCGAAGAGCAGATACCACTGCTGGACAGCCTGCGCGAATCCCTGCTCGCCGAAGAGAAAATGGGCGAGCTGGACCAGTTGCAGGAATATATCTACCTGGTGCACAGAAAGGCCCTGGAACCCGGGGATCCCCGCCTCGAGCAGGCCACCCGCGACTATGTGCAGTGGCACCGCTCCTACTATCTGCAAAATCCCGGCGGCGGCCAACGGCTGCTGACCCTGCACCGCCTGTATGACGACACTCTGGGGGCGCTGAAACACCAGGATGCACCGGGGAACACCCTGCTGCCGCAACTCTGGGGCGCACTGCAGGTGGCCTATCTGCTCGACTTCCACAACGGGTCGCGGCAGCCGGAGTTCCAGGTCCAGATCCGGCAGAACGGCATGGACCCCTACACCGCCGATGAATCGCGCCTGCGGCAACTTCAGGAATTCAATTACCGCAGCGGCCTGCGCACCGCGAAAGATCTGGTGGAGGCCGCAGAGCGGGAGACACCGGAAATTCGCGCGAGGGCGCTGGTGGCCGAGGGCGACTGGTACCAGTGGCAGGGCAAGCGTGTCTCGGCCCGGCGCACCTATGCCGAGGCCTTTCATCTGTTCACTGGAGACGGCGAAGCCGGGCGCCACAAACTGTTTGCGGAGCCAGTAGAGCTGCCGGATGATTTTGTCTACCTGCCCGACACCCGGCTCGACCAACGGGAGCCGCGCGGGCGCGCAAAAGTGCGTTTCAGTGTGAGCCGCAACGGCAAACTGCACGACCTGGAGATACTCGAAATATCCCCGCAAAATGATCACAGCGCCGAAATCGCCCTGCGTAAAATGCTGCGCAGGTTGCTTTTCCGGCCGCGGCTGGAAGATGGCGAGGCGGTGAGAACCAATAGGGTGGAAAGGGAATATATTTTCTTCGACAACCCTTGATGAATGATGCTCAGCGAAAGAAAGACCGGGGCGGCACCGGTATCGCAGCGGTATACATGCTAGTATTTTTATGAAAAACCGATAACCCAGGCCGGTCGCCGCCCCGACGCCGTATCAGGACTTTTTCACGAACCTGGTCAGTATCACGATGCGCTGCCCCTCGACCCGGCCCTCGATATGCTCCGGGTTGTCGGTCAGGCTGATGCCGCGCACGGCGGTGCCGCGCTTGGCGACTATGCTGGTGCCCTTCACGTCCAGGTCCTTGATGATGGTGACGGTGTCGCCGGCCTGCAGCTGCGCGCCATTGCAGTCCCGGTGCACCACTGTGTCGCCCTCTTCCGGCAGGGCGCCGGCCTGGGCCCATTCGAGCAGGTCCTCGTCCAGGTAGAGCATGTCCAGCAGGTCCTGGGCCCAGGTTTCGCCACTCAGGCGCTTGAGCAGGCGCCAGGCCGTCACCTGCACCGCCGGCACCTGGCTCCACATGCTGTCGCCCAGGCAGCGCCAGTGGTCGCCGTCCAGCTCGGCGGGGTTTTCCAGCTGGTCGCGGCAGGCCTGGCACAGCAGTATGTCCGCGTCGCCGCGCCCCTCGGACGCCAGCACTGCGTAGGGCACCAGTCCGGCATCCGCGGCGCAGAGCTCACACTTGCCGCCGCTGCGTTCCATCAATTGCTGTTCGCTGCTCACCTGATCTCTCCTCGCTGAAAAGGCGCGGATTATACGCTGATCGCGACCGACCAAAAGCAGCTTAGCTTAAAAGGCCCCCGTTTCAGAGATACCAGGTCTCGGCCGGCTCGGACTGCCAGTTGTTGTTGCGCCCGTCGAAATATTTGACCGGTGCCTCGACCAATTCCCGTGTATCCACGTCGTCCAGCGCGGCGACGTTGACGGAGACATAGTCGCCGCCCAGTTCCTCGACATAGCCGCGTCCGAAAGGGGCGATACCACACCGCTTGCAGAAGAAGTGGTGCCCCACCTTGTTGCCGAACTGGTAGTCTCTGAGGAACTCCTCGCCCCGGATCAGGCGGAAGTCCTGGGGCGGCACCAGGGCGCCCCAGTAGCGGGCCTTACTGCAATATGAGCAGTTGCACCTGCCGGTGCCGGCAGCCAGGTCCAGATCCGCCTCGAAGAGCACTTCGCCGCAGTGACAGCTCCCCCTGTAAGTCTTCCTCACTTATTACTCCCGTATAGAAACACAGATTGGCCCTCGGGACGGCGCCAGCGGCCCCCACCAGGTAAAGAACTGTATAAAGGCAGACTTATACAGTGACACGCCTGAAATATTTTACCAATATGTGAATTTAAATTAGGAAAAGTTACTCAATCGAGCCATAACCAGTCCCCAGATGCACACTTTCGGCAGGCGCGCGGCGCCGGCTTGACCTTGTGCCTATGCCCCATCCAGGCGATCTATACTGCGTCTTTGAGTTCCATCCACTGTGTTCAACCGGGTCGATGCCCATCCGCATGGAAGCCGTCTTGCGCCAGTACCCGCTCCTGTTGCTGCTCCAGCTCTGCCTCTGCGCCTGCTCCGGCCAGGCGGTTTTTCCCGAGCCACCGGCGAGAGAGGCCAGCTTCCAGTTGGAGGCGCCGGCGGGGGCACCGCTGGTAGGAATCACCGAGCGCCTGACCGCGGGCCAACCCGGCCTGAGCGGTGTCTACCCTGTGACCTCGGCCCACAATGCGCTGGTGGTGCGCCTGGCGACCATCCGCGCGGCGCAGAGCTCCATCGATATCCAGTACTTCATTTTCCGCCGCGACGAGACGGGCCTGCTGCTGACGCGGGAACTGCTGCGCGCCGCCGAGCGCGGTGTGCGTGTGCGTTTCCTGCTCGACGACTTCACAACCGGCGATGCGGGCGCAGTGCTGGTCGCGCTGCAACGGCACCCGAATATCGAGATACGCCTGTTCAATCCCTTCCCCCACCGGGGCCCGCGCGCGCTGGAATTCTTCGCCGACTTCAGCCGCCTGCAGCGGCGCATGCACAACAAGTCCTTCACCGTGGACGGCCGGGTGACTTTTATCGGCGGGCGCAATCTCAGCAACAAGTATTTCGGCATCGACAAGAAGGTGAACTTCGGCGACCTGGAGCTGGTGGCCATAGGTGCGGTGGTACCGGACATAGCCCGGCAGTTCGATCTCTACTGGAACAGTCCCTACAGCTTCCCGGTGCAGTCGGTACTGGGCCGGCGGCCGGACAGTGCGCAGCCGCACTTCGTGGAGGAACTGGAGCGCAACGGCGAGCAGCTGCTTGCCAGCGACTACGGCAGGAGCCTGCAGGATTCCCCGGTCATCGAGACACTGAGCCGGGACGCGAGCCTCTGGTACCGGGGGCGGACCCGCGCGCTGTTCGACCCGCCGGAAAAAATGGAAGCTGTGCCCCCAGCCAGCGGCCGCTTCGCCGGCGGTGAGCTGATGGGCGCCATTCTCAGTGCCCGGCGGCAGCTGATTGTGATCACACCCTACCTGCTGCCCGGAAGCGAATACCTGCGACAGTTGGTCGACGCCGCCGGGCGCGGTGTCGAGGTGCATATACTGACCAATTCACTGGCGTCCACCGATGTGGTGCTGGTGCACGGCGCCTACCGCAAATATCGCAAGCCGTTGCTGGAAGCCGGGGTTCACCTGTACGAACTGTCCAGTACGCTGAAGTACAAACTGGACAACTGGAATGGGGAGTCGAAATCGCTGCTGCACGCCAAACTCTTCATTGTCGACGGCCAGTGGCTCTACGTGGGCTCCTTCAACCTGGATCACCGCTCGATACTGCTGAATACGGAGCTGGGGCTGATCATCGAGTCGCCGCAGCTGGCAACGGAAGTCGCGCAGAACTTTACCGGCAATGTGCGCAACAACGCCTACAAACTGGAGCTGCGGGAAGGCAGGGTAATATGGCACCGGGCCGACGGCAGGACTTTCCGCCGCGACCCGGGTGCCAGCTGGTTGCAGAGAATCGGGTCCCGCCTCAGCAGCTGGCTGCCGATAGAGCAGCTGCTGTGACGGGCCCGCATCGTGCCAGTTAAGCCGCGTAGGTTGGGGGCCACCGGCAGCAGGGCCTTGCCCTTGACTAGTGATGCGCGGAGACCGCCGAGGCGAACTCGCCGGTCTGCTTGCGGCCCGCCGCGTGGGAGATATCGCCCAGGCTCAGTATGCCCACCATGCGCTTTTCCCTGTTCATTACCGGCATACGGCGCAACTGCTGGTCCTCCATCTTCTGCATGGCTGTGTCAATGTCGTCGTCTTCCCAGCACCACTGGATGCCTTCGGTCATCACATCGCGGGCGGTCAGCGAGGACACATCCCCACCCTGGGTTACGCCGCGGCAGGCGATATCCCGGTCGGTGACCATGCCAACCAGCTTGTCGTTCTCGCCGATGGGAACGGCCCCGATATCCTCGTCGCGCAGTATCTTCGCCACTTCAGACAGGGGGGTATCCGGTGAACACCAGGTACAGCCTTCGTGCATTGCCTGTTTAACTTTCATGATTCAACTCCACATCTTGCCTCGCTGCGTGCAGTGTAGGCTGGCTGTGTCGATCGACACAGCCCCGCTGCAGCCACAGTTTTTAGTGAATTTCGATACGCTTCCGCTCCGGTATCACTTCCTCGCGCTTGGGCACCTTCAGGGTCAGCACGCCGTCCTTGAAGCTCGCGTCTATCTCCTCTTCGCTGACGTCGTCACCAAGGTTGAAGCTGCGCATAAACTTGCCGTAGCGACGCTCCTGGCGGATCACGCGGCCCTCCTTCTCGGCCTTCTTCTCCTGATGCACTTCCGCCTCCAGGGTCAGCACGCCGCTTTCCAGCGTGATATTGATATCGTCCTTGCTCACGCCCGGCAGTTCGGCGCTGATCTCATAGCTGTCCTTATTCTCGCTGACATCGATACGCGGGGAGAAAAAACCTTCCCGGGCCGGCCCCACTGCGCGCGACTGTGACATCAACTGCTCGAATACATTGTCCAGGTCGAATAGCGACCCTCTGGGAATCAGGCTCATGGCCAACCTCCTCTCGGTGCGGATTTAACAGGACAGCCCACGACGGCGCCCCAGACATCTCCAACCAAGTCTAGGACGACAATTGGGGACTTTCCGGCCGCCAGCAGCGATTCGCCTTAAAAAATTTCCTTATATGAAAAGGCTTCCTGGAAGCGGAGGCTTATATCCATTGACCCGCGTCTTTGACGCCGGTTTCAACTAGCATTAGGGAGAGAAACAGAGAGGAAAGTCTCATGGCACTTGCATGGGTCCTTGTGGCCAACCAATCACAAGCACGGTTGTTCGAGGCAGAGAAACGGGCCGGTGAGCTCCACGAATTGGAATCCCTGATTCACCCCGAGTCCCGCATGAACGGTCGCGACCTGATAAGCGATGCGCCCGGGCGCGCCTTCGACAGTGGCGGCCAGGGACGCCATGCGATGGGCAACGTGAGCCAACTGCACCGCCTCAGCGGCCAGAAGTTCGCCCGCGAAATTGCCCACGCCCTGGAGCGCGGCCGCGTGGAGGGGCGCTATGAGAAGCTCTACATAGTGGCCGAGCCGCAGATGGTGGGGAGCCTGCGCGAGGCGCTGGATCATCCCACGCGGGCGGTCATCGCCGGCGAGACAGGCAAGAACCTGGTGAGCTGCGATGCCGAGGAGATACGCGCACAGCTGCCGACCTGGTTGTAGAGAGCCCGAAACAAAAATCCGGCCGGCGATTGATTTGCGCCCCGCAGCTTGCAACCATGTCGCGGTTGATAGCGCCTATCGGAAACTGCAATGCTGAGACTTTTTGAAATCAGGCGCGGCAGGATCGTCGAACAGCCCGGCCCGGCGGGGGTGAGCGAGCAGCAGCTCGCAGAAGTGGTCTGGATAGACCTGCAGGAGCCCCAGGAGGAGGAGCGGGAACTGCTGGAGCGGCTGCTGCGCACCGAACTGCCGGAATCGGAAGATGTCGACGAGATCGAGGCCTCGGCGCGCTACTTCGTCGACGATGCGGGGGTGCATATCCACTCCCTGTTCCTGACCCAGAGCGAGGGCCGCCACAACACGGCGACAGTGGCCTTTATCCTGCAGCCCCAGCGGCTGATCACCGTGCGCGAGAGTGAGCTGGCGGATTTCCGCCTGCTGCGCATGCGCGCCCGCCGCGGCCAGGTGGAGGCCCGCAGCGCCCACGAACTGGCGGTGCAGTTGTTCGATCAGAAGGTGGAAAACCTGGCCGATGCGCTGGAGGACATCCACGTAAAACTGGGCGAGGCCAGCTACCTGGTGCTGGAGGAGGAGGACTCGGACCTGGAGGAGGCCATAGACCTGCTCGCCAAGCTGGAGGACAGCAACGGCAAGGTGCTGCTGTGCCTGATGGACACCCGCCGCTCCATCACCTTCCTGCAGCGCCATATCCATATCGACAGCGAGCTGCAGGAGAGCTTCCGCGATATCACCCGCGACATCGACACACTGACGGCGCACACTGGCTTCCTGTCCAACAAGATAAACTTCCTGATGGACTCCACCCAGGGGTTTATCAATATCAAGCAGACCAACATCATCAAGATGTTCTCCATCGCCGCGGTGGTCTTCCTGCCACCGACCACGGTGGCGAGCATCTACGGCATGAACTTCGATTTCATGCCGGAACTTGATTGGCTGCTGGGCTATCCCTTTGCGCTGGGGCTGATAGTGCTTTCGGGTATTGCCCCCTATTGGTATTTCAAGAAGAAGGGGTGGTTGTAGTGTGGGGAAATACATGATTTCCCTCGACCGCAGCAGGGAAGTGGATCTGTAGGGGCGAGCCTTGTGTTCGCCCGCGGCCGGGGATACCCCCGAGCTTCGATCCCCTGTAGGCAGTTCCGAGGCGACCCTACTGCCGGTGGCCGACCGGTAAAAAGCCTCATCGGCAAATATTTCCCGGTCGGCCACCGGCAGCAGGGCCTTCGCATCGATATTATCGCCAGATCCGCCTACTGGATTGCAGTTTATAGATTGCCGATCTCGATCATCATCGCCGTGTACATCTTCAGGTTCAGGCGAAACTGCTCTGCGGTGATGAACTCGTGCTCCGAGTGGCCGGTGTAGGCCGCGCCCGGCATGGACGGACCGAAGCTGACCGCGTTGGGCAGCAACTTGGCATTGGTGGAACCGCCGATGGAAACGGGGCCGGCGTCCTTCATACCGGTAAAGTGGCGGAACACTTCCAGCAGCGGCTCGACATGGGGCGCATTCTCTACCCGGTAGGGGTCGCCCAGCTCCACCTCGATATTGGCGAAGCGGATGTCGTTGCGCTTCTGCCATTCCACCAGGGCGGTGTGGATCTCGCCTTCCAGCCGGGCGGCACTCTTGCCGGTGGGGCGGCGCAGGTTCAGGTAGCTGGTCAGCCCCGCGTCCTCCGCCTTGACCATGGTTATCGCCGCGGTCATCGGACCCATAAAATCGTCCTCGTAGGCGATATCGCCAAACTGCTCCGCGACTATGCCGGTGCCCACCAGGTCGTTCAGGTAGCGCACCGTGCTGCCGGCGGCATTGGCCGGCCAGTCGTGCACTTTCAGGGCGTCGGCGAGGAAGGCGATCGCATTGACGCCGTGCTCCGGCTCCGAGCTGTGGGTGGCCTTGCCGCGCGCGGTGATTTCCAGCTTGCCGTCGCCTTCGACAAACTCAAACTTCACCTGCCGGTGCTGCGCGGCGCGCGCGCGGATGGATTTCACCAGTTGCGGGGTTGGGTTCACCAGGCTTGCATGGGCCTCATCCGGCACCTGGCTGCGGAAATAGCCGCCGTAAAATTCGCTCAGGTAGGGCTGGCCTGCATTGGCGATCGGTTGCATATTTCCGGTCGGCGCCTGGGCAGCGGTCACCCGCACCTCGCTCCAGCCCTTCTCCGCAGTCACCACCGGGTAGCTGGCATCGATGGTGATGTTGTAGGCAGGTATCGGATATGTCTTCAGGAATTCCCGCAGCGGCTCCCAGTCGGACTCCTCGGCCAGGTAGATGATCAGCTCGATTCGCCGCTTCATCGGCACACCCTTATCCTTGATCGCCTTCATCGCGTAGAGAGCGGTGGCGATGGGGCCCTTGTCGTCCTCGCTGCCGCGGGCAATCAGCTTGCCGGGCTCGCTCTCGCTGTCCAGTTCGAAGGGGCTCTTCTTCCACTTTGCGGGATTGGCCGGCTGCACGTCGCCGTGGGTCACTATACCCAGCTTCTCCCCTCCCTCGCCGAGGGCGATGATCACCACGTGGCCGTGGTCCCGATACTCCAGCCCCAGTTGCTGCGCCTTGTCGCGCAGGGCCCGCTTGAAGCCGCTGAACGCTTTGCTGTTTTCCAGCGGTACCCCCTCGCGGGCCACCGTCTGGAAACGCACCAGTTCGGCCAGGGTATCGGTCATGGCCCCCTGGTAGTTTTCCACCGCATAGTCCGCCGTTTGCCGGGCGACCCGGGACACATCGGCGCCGGCGAACTGCGACCACAGCAGAGACAGTGAGAAAAGGTACGGAAGTACAGGTTTTGATTTCACAGACGACTCCATTGGCTGTGTAAAAAGCGCCATTGTACCCGGCGCCTCGCGCCAAATCCTGTCAGTTGAGTGAACTTTCCAGCTGCTACTATTAACCAAAGCAGATTGATCCGCACCGGGGGGCTGTTAATGAAAACCAAACCCTTCCATCGCAGGCAGTGGCTGAGTGTGCAGCAGGCCGTCAATCACCTGAGCGCCCTGGCCGAGGAGCCCTTGACCGGCGCCGACCTGGCGGACCTGGCCGAAGAGCACCAGTTGGACCTCTACTGGTACCGCCCCGGCCAGATGCTGGCCTACCTGGACAGACCCCAGACCCGCGAGCTGACGGAGCCACTGCGCCTGTGCGCGGAAAACCACAGTGACTGGAGTGCGATAGCCGGTATCCTCCGCCAGCGCCCCGCCCTGCCCGCCTACGAAAATGACACCCCCCTGCTGGAAGACGCCGAGGGCAACCGCCTGCGCATCACCTTCGACAACAGCCAGCGCCCGGAGCCCTTCAGCGGCCGCTGGTACCCGAGCCTGGCGGAGCTGGTGGTAAAACTCAGCGACCTGGAACGGCTGGAGCCCCACATCTTCTCCACCGCCGAGGCGGAGGGCGAGCTGCGGCCCCGGCTACTGCTGAATGTGATCTGGCAGTTGGAAAGACTGGCCCTGGACGGCAATCACCACAGCCCCGCCTGGCTGGCCGAACAGCTGGCCCAACGCTCCGGCTCCCTGGACAGATCCGCCCTGGAGCGGGTGCTGGCGGCGGCCGAGCGCGAGGGCGTACGCGGCACGCCGCACTGATAATGCCCGCCCCGCAGAAACGTCGTTGGTTGGGCTGAGCTCAGCGAAGCCCAACGGCAGCGGGCACTTGGTACAAAAACTGCGCAGCCCGCCAATTTTTTCGATCGGTTTGTTCAGCTTTTTCCCCTATTCCGGTTCCGCGGAATTTTTATAATGTGTAGCCTGTCTCTGTGCCCGGCTGTACGCGGCCGCGCACTGATCGTTGTATCGACGCATTTTGGAGGTGCCGGTGTCGGCCAGAAACAGTGAAACACGATACGGCTGGGTGGCCATAGCCCTGCACTGGCTGATGGCGCCGGCCATCATCGGCCTCTTCGCCCTCGGCTGGTGGATGCGGCAGCTTTCCTATTACGATCCCTGGTATCGCCAGGGGCCGGAACTGCACAAGGGTATCGGCATACTGCTCGCCGGCCTGCTGCTGTTCCGCCTGGTCTGGAAGCTGCTCAATCCCAGTCCGGCGCCGGAAGCGGACACGCCCCGCTGGCAATCGCTGGCGGCGCGGCTGGCCCACGGTGTTCTCTACCTGCTGCTGCTCGCCATTGTGGCCTCCGGCTACCTGATCTCCACCGCCGACGGCCGCGCCATCGATGTCTTCGGCTGGTTCAGCCTGCCCGCCACCATTCAGGCCATCCCCAACCAGGAGGATATCGCCGGGCAGGTCCACGAGATACTGGCCTGGAGCCTGATGGCGCTGGTGGCGCTGCACGCGCTGGCGGCGCTCAAGCACCACTTTATCGACCGCGACGAGACCCTGCGTAAAATGCTGGGACTGGGCGCAAAGGAAAGTCCACACACAATTTCACACCCCCAAGACACACTCACGACAAAATAGAGGGAGACTCCCAATGAAAAAACTCGCCATTTTCCTGTTCGCCGCCCTGGTGGGCGCCACCGCCCAGGCCGCGGAGTACCAGATAGACACCAAGGGCGCCCACGCCTTTATCCAGTTCCGCATCAAGCACCTGGGCTACAGCTGGCTGTACGGCCGCTTCGACGACTTCAGCGGTTCCTTCTTCTACGACGAAAAGGCCCCGGAGAAGTCCTCCGTCGAGGTCAACATCGACGTGACCAGCCTGAACAGCAACCACGCCGAGCGCGACAAGCACCTGCGCGGCTCCGACTTCCTCGATGTGGCCAAATTCCCCACCGCCACCTTCAAGAGCACCGGCTTCGAGCCCCTGGGCGATGGCAAGGCCAAGCTGAGTGGCGAACTGACCCTGCGCGGCGTCACCAAGCCGATCACCATCGACGTGACCAATATCGGCGGCGGTAAGGATCCCTGGGGCGGCTACCGCCAGGGTTTCACCGGCACCACCGAGTTCGCCCTGAAGGACTTCGGTATCGACTACAACCTGGGCCCGGCCTCTCAGAAGGTGGAAATGATCCTGGATGTGGAAGGCATCAAGATCTAAGTCCCCGGCAAGCGGGCCTGAGGCCCGCCAGAACGAAAAAGCCCGGCGAAACTGCCGGGCTTTTTTATGCTCTGATCGCGGCCATGGGCCGCTCCCGGCCGGACCGCTCCTACAAGTGTGCATTGACCCGCTGTAGGAGCGGCCCATGGCCGCGATCAATCTGAAAAAGAACTCAGGCGTTTGCCTTGCTCAGCAGCGGTTCCCGCGCAAACCACCTGGCCGCGCCGAAGACCGCCAGGCCGGCGAGAATCCCCGGCATCCCCTCGTAGATATGCCCGTGCCAGCCCAGCCAACGCCACACCAGCGCTGTCGCCAGGCCGATCAGGCTCATCGCGATGCACACCCTCTGGGCCGGCCGCGCGCCCAGGGCCAGCACGATCAGCAACGGCGCAAAGGCCGAGGCCAGGGACGACCAGGACAGCACCACCAGGCTGAACACGCTCTGCTTGTTCAGCAGCGCCCAGCCCACCGCGGCCGCGGTGATCAACAGGGTCGCCAGTTTCAGGATCCAGGTTTTCTCTATACTGTGCGGCAGCAGGTCGTGGGTCAGGGAGCAGGAACAGCTCAGCACCAGCGAGTCGGCGGTGGACATGGTGGCCGCGAAGACGCCGGCCAGTATCAGGCCGACGAACGCCGGCGGCAGCAGCTCCGTCGCCATCATCGGCAGGGCCAGTTCGGCGTCGAAGCTGCCCGGGTCGCTGAGCAGGATGCGCGCCAGCATGCCCACGCCGGTGGCCATGAAATAGAAGGCGGTGAACCAGAGGTAGTACCAGCAGCGCGCCTGCACCATACGGTCGGCGGAATCGAGGGCCATAAAGCGCACCATCACATGGGGCTGGCCGATTACCGACAGGCCGGCGAACAGCCAGCTCAGGGCGAAAATGATGCCGCCGGCGGCCCCGGGCAGCAGCAGGTCCTGCGGGTACCAGTTGAGGAAGCCCTCCACCCGGCCCATGGACTCTATGGCCGCGCCGACGCCGCCGACGGATTGGGTGGCGACGAACAGCAGCGTGCCCATGGCGACGATCATCACCATCGACTGGGCGGCGTCTGTCCAGATGGAGGCGCGGATGCCGCCGGCCAGGCAGTAGGCCGCGACGATCAGGCCGCCGATCGCGGCGCCGCTCCAGATCGGCATGTCCAGCAGCACGTAGAGCGCCTTGCTGCCGGCCACCAGCTGCGCGCTGGCGTAGGCGAGCAGGAACAAGAGCGACAGCAGACCGGCCAGGCGCTGCCAGGCGCCGAAGCGGGAGCCGCCCCAGTGGCTGAGCACGCCGGCGTAGCTGGATTCACCGGTTTCCCGCGTCGCCTTGCACAGGGACTTGTGCACCCACAGGGAACCTAGGAAATCCCCCAGTATCCAGCCCACCATCAGCCAGATGGCCGCGAGGCCGGTGGCGTAGGTGTAGCCGATCACGCCGATAAACATGTAGCCGCTGTTGTTGGTGGCCACGGCGGAGAGCCCCACCAGAAAGGGCGGCACATCCTGGCTGGCGAGGTAGTAGTCTTTCTTGGTGCCGCGGCTTTTCAGGAAGGAGCTGATGCCGATGGCGGCGAAGAGGGCGAGAAAAAATAGAAAGCTGGTGAGCACGGCTAATTACCCTTTATTGATTTATTGTTTTGACTACTCGCTACCAGGTACCAGTAAGAGGCGCCTGGGCGGCCCTGCTACCGGGGAAGTTTGCGGGACGCGCCGTGAATACATCCTGTAGGCTTGGCAGCGAGGTCCCTCTCGCTGACAGTCCCGCAAACTTCCCCCGGCATCAGTGCCTTCGCATCAAGCTCTGGCATTCTTTTCCGAGTCCCGAGTCCCGATTTTAGGCCGCGCAAATCGCCTCACCGTGCTCATAGACCTCCACCAGCGCGTGGTGCAGGCTCTTCACGGCCTTTTCATAGTCGCTTTCGTTGACCACGAACTGCATGTCCACCTGGCGCATCGACTGGTGCACCGCCAGCACGCTGATACCGGACTGTGCCAGCGCCGCCACGGCGCGGGACAGCATACCGGGCACGTGCATGTCGCTGCCGATGGCGGAGACCACCGCGACCTTGCGCACCTGGATATCGCAGTCCGGGTAGAGTTCATTGATCGCACTGCGGATGCGCTTTACGGTCTTCAGGTTGTTGGCCAGGAAGTGGGTGATGGTGTTGGCGTTGATGTCCTTGGTGACCACGCTGCCCTTGAAGCGCGCGATGATCTCGTTGATGGCACGGTCGTAGCTGCTCATGCAGCCCATCATGTCCTGGTCGAAGCACTCAACCGCATAGATATTCTTGCGCCCGGCGATAATCTCCACACAGGGGGTCTCGCTGACATAGTCGCCGGTGACCAGGGTGCCCGCGTGTTCCGGCTCGAAGGTATTCATCACCCGCAGCGGAATTGCCTGCTGGCGCAGGCCCTTGGCCGCGCGGGGGTGGATCGCCTCCATGCCCAGGTTGGCCAGCTGGTCCGCCACGTCGTAGTTGGTGCGGCCGATGGGTACCGCCTGCATCTCGCCGACCAGGCGCGGATCGGCACTGCTCAGGTGGTATTCCTTGTGGATGATCGCCTCGCGGGCCTCGGTAATGACGGCGATGCGGCTGAAGGTCATTTCGCTGTAGCCGCGGGCGAAGGTTTTCATCAGGCCGTCGCGGGTGTGGGCATAGCCGGTCACGATCGGCAGCTCCCTGCTCAGGTCGATGTCGGCAAAGGCGCGGCGAATGCGCTCGTCCAGTTCCAGCTGCTCGCGATCGTGCCAGCCGGTCAGGTCGACGAAGCGGGCCTCGATGCCCTCCTGGCGCAGCAGCTGCACCGTGTTCCAGGCGCTGTGGGCCTCGCCGAGGCTGGCGAGCATTTCACTGACGGTGTCCAGGTGGCCCTCAAGTGCAAAGTGGCCGTGCTGGCAGAGACGCTCCAGGTCGCCGAGGCAGCGCTGTGTATCCTCGAGGCGCTCGCCGATAAAGGCATTGGCCTTGGCCAGCAGCTGCGGATCCTCGAACAGGTCCGCGTTGAGCGCCTCCACCCGCTGGCGCAGGCCGTCCACCGCCTCGCTCCAGCTCTGCTCCTCCTCGGTGCTGGCGAAGAGTGCGAAGATACCCGGCTTGCCGGATTTCTTGTGTTCCAGCAGCAGGTCGGTGATACCGCCGTAGGCGGACACCACGAAGATGCGCTGGTAGACCCCCTCCGCGGCAACCTTGCCGTTGGCAGCACCATTTTTTTTCAGGATGATGTTGTCGCGAACCGCGGCATAGTCGCTCATGGACGTGCCGCCAATTTTTTCCACCGTGTGTGATTTCATGGTTTTCCTGTAGATGCATGAGTGAGCTTTTATAGTGGGCCGACATTTCCACCGCCGGCCCGGCAACACGACATCTATTTATTTACCGGAAACCTCTTCTGCATCCAGTTCATAGGCGCCTTCGGCGTTGTGGACCTCCTTTCCGTGCAGCGGCGGATTGAATACGCAGGCCATTTTCATTTCGGTCCTGGCGCGCAGGATATGCTTGTCGTTCTTGTCGAGGATGTAGATGGTGCCCGGCTGGATCGGGTAGACCACGCCGTCTTCCACGGTTTCCACCTCGCCCTCACCGGAAATGCAGTAGACCGACTCCAGGTGGTTCTGGTAGTGCAGGTGCAGATCCGCATCCTTGTAGATGGTGGTGATATGGAAGGAGAAGCCCATGTTGTCGTTTTTCAGCAACAGGCGCGTGCTCTCCCAGCCTTCGGATACGACGCGGCGATCGGTTTTTTCGGCTTCTTGCAAACTTCTTACGATCATTACTTTTCTCTCAATAGGTTTTGTCTTGGTATCAATTTCATACTTGCCATCCCTGGCGCGACGACATTGCCTTCGATCGAGCCCCGGCCCCGCCGTCCTTGGGGGGCGCCTCACCGCGCACAAAGCGGTGCTTTGTAAACGCGCGGTGCGGCCCTACGGCTGAAAAAACTTTCAGGCGGCGCCGGCCAGCTCGGCCTTCTTCGCCGCGGCTTCACCGCTGTCCTCGGCAAAGAAATCACGCTCCTCCGGCACCTCTTTGCCCTTCAGTACCTTTTCCACTGCCGCTTCGACGATATCCAGCGCACGCTTCAGGTTCTCATCGCTGATGGTCAGTGGGCACAGGGTTTTCACCACATGGTCGTCGGCGCCGCTGGTCTCGATCACCAGGCCGTTCTTGAAGGCCTCGCGGGTGATCTGCCCGGCCAGGTCGCCGCTGACACAGTTCAGGCCGCGGAACATGCCGCGACCACGGGTGGTCATGTTGCCGTCGCCATATTTCTCGACGATTTTCTCCAGGCGCTGGCCGATGTAGTCGCCCTTGCGCTGCACTTCCCTGGCGAACTTGTCGTCGCTCCAGTAGTGGTCGATGGCGGCCTTGGCGGTGACGAAGGCCAGATTGTTGCCGCGGAAGGTACCGTTGTGCTCGCCGGGCTTCCACTGGTCCAGTTCCGGGCGCATGAGCACCACCGCAAACGGCAGGCCGTAGCCGGACAGGGATTTGGACAGGGTAACGATGTCCGGCACTATGCCCGCCTCTTCAAAGCTGAAGTAGCCACCAGTGCGGCCGCAACCGGCCTGGATGTCGTCGATGATCAGCAGCACGTCGTGCTTTTTGCACACGCTCTGCAGATTGCGCAACCACTCGGCGCTGGCGGCGTTGATGCCGCCCTCGCCCTGTACCGTTTCCACCAGCACCGCGGCCGGGTGGTCGATGCCGCTGGAGGAATCGGACAGCACCTTGTCCAGGTAGGCGGTGGTGTCTATGTCGTCGCCCAGGTAGCCGTCGTAGGGCATGCGGCTGATACCGGCCATGCTCACGCCGGCGGCGCCGCGGTGATGGGAATTGCCGGTGGCGGACAGGGCCCCGATGCTGCAGCCGTGGAAGCCGTTGGTGAAGGAGATGATGTTCTCGCGGCCCTTGTACTTGCGCGCGATCTTCATCGCCGCTTCCACCGCGTTGGTGCCGGTGGGGCCGGTGAACTGCATCACGTAGTTCAGATCGCGCGGCTTGAGGATCTTCTCGTAGAAGGTCTCGAGGAATTCGCGCTTGGCCAAGGTGTGCAGGTCCAGGCCGTGGGTGATGCCGTCCCGCTGTATGTAGTCGAGCAGCGCTTCCTTGAACAGCGGATTGTTGTGGCCGTAGTTCAGGGTGCCGGCGCCGGCGAGAAAGTCCAGGTACTGATTGCCCTCCTCGTCGTAGAGGTATTCGCCCTGGGCCTTGTTGAACACGCGCGGGAAGGCGCGGGCATAGCTCTGCACTTCCGATTCGATCTCGTCAAAAACTTTCATGTTGGCAACCTTTGTTCGATTGATTGGTAATTCGCAGGAAAAGGGGGGCATCAGCCGGCGACCGCCGTTTGGGAGAACGGACCTATACGCAACAGCATTTCGCTGTCGTGGTGCCCCCGGAAGTGGCGCTCGCGGTCGAACATCACCGATTCGGCGCAGCCGGTATCCAGCCTGCGGGCCAGACCGCGGAACAGCGCCCAGGAGGCGGCGTTGTCGGGGGTGATGGTGGTCTCCAGGTGGCGCACCTGCGCGCAGGCGGGGCGGCGCAATATCTCGCGGATCATGCGTCCCGCCAGCCCCAGGCCGCGGGCCTCTTCGGCCACGGCCACCTGCCAGATAAACAGGGTGTCCGGGCGCCCCGGCACCAGGTAGCCGGAGACGAAGCCGGCCACTTCCCCGCTTTCTTCGCCTTCCCATTGGGCGGCGACGCTGGTATCGGCAAAGTGGCTGGCCTGCAACAGGTTGCAATAGATGGAGTTTTCGTCCAGGGGTGGACAATGGCTGATCAGGCGGTGCACTCCGGCACCGTCCTCACTGACCGGTCGGCGCAGCAGGACTTCCCTCTTGTTGGCGGAATCCTGCCGCGCGTGAACCTTTTCTTCCGGGCCCTTTCCTTCCGGAGGCTGGTCGGTTTTGCCGTCCGAGCTTCCGCTCTGCCCGTTTCCGCTGTGGGCACTCTTACCCTCGCCGTGGGCATCTGCAACGCTTGTGGCGTTCAAATCAATACCTTTAGTCATCAAATTTTTGTTTGTCATCCAAAAGTTGGCTTTCGCGCCTCATTTTGGGCTATTCAGATCAAATTTGACCTAAAATAGATAAAACTATTTACTGGTCTAAATAATTTTTTGCATAGTACTCTAAATAATAGCCAAATCGCAAGGCCAGACCCCATGCAGACCGATCAAGAGCTAACCAGATCACACAACCCGGAGGGCGGGGGCGACAGCGCGACCGACGGGCCGAAAGACAGGGAGACGGGACGACCGGTGATTGACAAACCGCAGGCAGGACCTAAAGTCGGCCGCAGACAATTATCCCGCCGCGACTTACAGAGCCTGTTGTTGATGGACAAGATTGAAGAAGTACTGATCACCCTGCGCCGCCTGATCCGCGCCACCGACCTGCACTCCAAGCAACTGGTGAAGACCGCGGGGCTGACGGCGCCGCAGCTGCTGCTGCTGCAGGCGATTCGCGAGAAGGGCGAAGTGACCATCGGCGCCCTGGCGAAGGAAATCAGCCTCAGCCAGGCGACAGTAACCACCATCCTCGACCGGCTGGAAAAGCGCGGCCTGGTGTACCGCGTGCGCTCCTCGGAGGACAAGCGCAAGGTGCACGCCTACCTGACCGACAAGGGCATGGAGATACTGCGCGACGCCCCCACCCCCCTGCAGGAGCATTTCGTGCGCCAGTTCAGGGACCTCCGCGACTGGGAACAGTCGATGATCATCTCCTCCCTGCAGCGGGTGGCATTGATGATGGACGCGGAGCATATCGACGCCTCGCCGGTGCTGGATGTCGGCGACCTCGACCGCAAAGACAGCCGCCAACTGCCACCGGAAGACAAGGAAGAGCCCTGAGGCTGTAACTCCCCACCGCAAGAGCCTGACTTTCGTAAGTTTCCTGCAGTTCCTACCTAAGAACTGACAAAATCCATCGGAATGTTTTCGGCGCCAGCGCAAGTTGCCGGCGAAATTGAACCCATTCGCATTCAATCGTTGCAATCGCACGGAAGATCGGTATAAATGGAGCGACAACACTAAAGCAACCGCCAACCTGATGGTTAGCGCTTGCTTACTCAAGACAGGGCGCAATAACAATTCCAAACGCGCCTCTGAAAATGACTTTGCCACTGGCCTGGGGTTCGGCCAGCGATGCGGGCAGCATCGACATTGCGGCATTGGATTTTTAGTGGCAGCAACGCAGCGCCTGGCGAAATGAAAACCTCCTATCGGCCCCACCGGTTTTCCACTTGGGGGCAAAGTAACCTGCCACCGCGCCACCTGTCCTGATTGAGTCACCATAGTGCAAACACCCCAAAAAGAATCCACAAAGGGGAAGGGACAAAAGCATGGCTTGTTTGCAGCATCCAGACAGGGACCAGCCCGTCTACCTGATGGCGCACCACACCATAGGTCGCCGCCAGGGCGCCGTGGACACACGCATTACCAGCGGGGAAATTTCCGGCATCCACGCCGCCGTCCAGTGGACGGGAACGCACTGGAACATCCGCGATCTCAGCCGCAATGGCACCTGGGTCAATGGCCAGCAGCTGGTGCCGGCGAAAAACTACCCACTACAGCAGGGCGACCGGATCGCCTTCGGCCGCGCCAACAACCCAATCTGGATCGTGGAAAACCTGGACGCGCCGGAAAACCTGCTGATCGACCTGCACACCGGCGAAGCCCAGGCCCTGGAGCAGTACCACCTGCTGCCCAACGAGCGCGACCCCCTGGCCAGCCTGCACTTCAGCCCGGTCACCGGCCAGTGGCTCTACGAGCTGACCGGCAATTCCAACGGCAGCAACAACGCCACCGCGGTCAGGCATGGCGAGCGCATCGACTGCGGCCTGCACAGCTGGCAGCTGTTCCTGGCCGACAACCAGGGCGCGACCAAGGAGCTGTCGCTGCAGCAATTGTCGATCACCGACTTCGAACTGCGCTTCTCCGTCAGCCACCACGAGGAACACGTACAGTTGCAGATGCGCCGCGAGGACATCAAGCAGGCGCTGCCGGCGCGCATCCACAACTACCTGCTGCTCTACCTGGCGCGGGCGCGCATCCGCGATATGCAGCAGGGTGCAGACGCCGATGCCCAGGGCTGGGTCTCCATCCAGTTGGCCACCCGCGAACTGGGAATCACCGTCAGCCACCTGAACACGCAGATCTTCCGCGCGCGCAAACAGATTGCCGAGACACTGCCGGACGCCATAGACACCTCCGGCCTGGTCGAACGCCGCTCCTGGGAGATGCGCCTCGGCTGCAGCCGCTTCGAAATCTACAAGGGATCTCAACTGGAATCCCAGTCGAACCTGCAGGCAGAGACACTGGCTGACTGAATCGCTGTCGGTGCGCGCGGCCGGGGAGCCCGGCACCGGAACAGCACAATGAAGAACAACGAGTTGCCAGGGACGGCGGAGTGGAATAGCGGGGCAACTCAGTCAATCCATGACGTCAGAGCAATTACCTTTTTATATCGGTCGCTACAAGGTAACCGGTCGCCTGGGTTCCGGCGGCATGGGCGTGGTCTACCTCGCCACCGACGAACGGCTGCACCGCCGCGTGGCCATCAAAAGGCTGCACAAGAACCCGACCAGTTCCTCCGCCCACCTGCGCATCCGCCAGGAGGCCCTGTTGCTGGCGCAGCTCAACCACAGCAATATCGTGCAGATCTACGACGTGGTGGAGGAGCGCGGCGATGTGGCGCTGGTCATGGAGCATGTCGACGGCTGCTCGCTGGATTACTGGCAGCGCGAGCGCCGCGCCAGCCTGCGCCAGAAGATCCAGTTGCTGAAACAGATCTGCCACGGCCTTGCGCGCGCCCACAGTATCGGCATCATTCACCGCGACCTGAAAGCCGACAACATCCTGATCGACGAAAACAATATCGCCAAGATCACCGATTTCGGTATCGCCAAAAACTGGCGTGAGGAAAGCGAACTCACACGGGAGCAGCACGTCGCCGGCAGCTGGGGTGTCATGTCGCCGGAACAGGCCCTGGGCAAACCCCTCGACAACCGCTGCGACCTCTTCTCCCTCGGCGTGCTGGCATACCAGCTGCTGTGCGGGCAGAAGCCATTCGGCGCGCACGAGAGCCCTTTCGTCATCGTCGATCGCATCGTCAATAACCAGCACCCGCCGGCTTCCAGCCTCAATCCGGACCTGCCGCAGAAGCTGTGCCAGCTGCTGGACAAGCTGCTGGAAAAGGATCCCGGGCAGCGCCCGCGCAACGCCACCGCCGTGGCCGCGGAACTGGATGCGGTTGAACAGGAACTGGAGACTGACAACGGCGACAGCGATACACGCACCGTGAGTGTCACCGCCGAGAGCTTCTACCGGCGCAATGCGCGCCGCGACACCCTGCGCAAGGTTTTCTTCGGCTGCGCGGCCACCGCCGCTGTGGCACTGCTGATTGGCGCGGGCAGCGCCCTGTGGCCGGCGGCGGAAGCGGAAATCAGCGGACAGTACATCGCCGTGGTGGCGCCGCACGGGGATGCCTTCGAATCCCGCGAGGAGCGGCTGCTGGCCAGCATTGTACTGGGCGCGATCAAGCAGGGCCTGTCCGACCGGGAGGGGCTCTTCATGATCCCCTATTCCGAGTCGGAGCAGGTTCGGGGCATGTCGCTGCGGGAGCAGGCCCGGGCTCTCAATGCCCATCTACTGTTACACCCGTCCCTGTCCTGTAGCGGCCACCGCTGTGAGGCGTCCCTGGAGGTGATCGACACCGGCAATTTTTCCGTGCAGGCCAGCCGCAGCACCATGCTTGAACCGGATCAGAGCCTGGAGAGCCGCTCGCGCATCCTGCAGCAGCTGACCTACCTGTTGCCGCAGAATCCCCCGCGGGATCGCGACAACCGCTTCACGGTCAGCCCCGAGGACTACCAGCGCTACCTGGAACTCTACTCGCTGCGCAATCTGAGCGCGAAAACCGGCTATATCCTCAACGGGCTCGAGGAATTACAGCGCAACAACGCGGCCTTTCCGCCCTATTACGAACTCTTTGCCGATATCGTCATAGACCACAAATTCAACACCCGTTCCGCCAACGCCCTGAAGCGCCTGGAAGAATTTGTGCACCGGGCGCCGAGTGAAATCGGCGGGGAACCGGAAGTGATCTCGGCGCAAATACGCCTCGCGCTGTCTGCCGGCAGCTGGCAGCACAGCAGGACACTGCTGGACAAGCTCAAACTGACACTGCCCGACCAGGCTTCCTACCACTATCACAAGACTATCTATCACATGTTGCGCGGCGAGTACGACCTGGCGCTGGCGGCTATCGACCACGCGCTGGAACATCGCGCCAGCGCCTCCTACCTGCTCCAGAAGGCCATTGTCCTGTCGGAAGCCGGCGATATGGAGGCAGGCAACACCTACGCGATGAAGGCACTCGAGCTGGATGGAGACCGTGTAGATGCCATTTCCCTGCTGGCCGGCAACAAGCTCGACAGCGGCCGCCCCGATGAAACCATTCGCCTGTTGACCGATGCCGGACTGGACCGCATCGCCCCCATAGACACCTATAACCTCTGTCTCGCCTACTACATCGAGAAACAGTTCGATCGCGCGGACCAGTGCTTTGTCTCCCTTTCCGAGACAACACCCGAAGACGCCGACCCACTGCTGTACCGTGCGGAAATTGCCCGCGCACAGAAAAAGCGCGAGAAAGTCCGCGCACTTGCCCAGCGGGCACTGGAACTCAGCAGTGGCCGCGACGACTGGGAGGGGGTTCTGATGGGGGCCCGCGCCCACGCGGAACTGGGCCAAGCCAGCGCCGCCATCGAAAAGTTGATCAAAATTCGCCGCGAGGCGCCGAGCAACATCTACGTCAACTACGCCCGCGCCCAGATCTACTTCACCATCGGCGATATGCACTCGGCCAAGGCACATATCCGCAGCACCATGGAGCTGGGCGTTTCCCCCATCTGGTACCGCACTGCGACCTTTGCCTCCCTGTGCACGCTCAGCGAGTTCGCCGACCTGCGCGCCGACTACCCGGATCTCTGCGCCGAAAAGAATGAGACCACCCATATCGCGCGGAAATAGTGCGGCCGGGGACGCGTCGTTGAACCCGGAGCCCACAGCCGGTCCGCAGGGGGCAGCAGCGGATCAACAAGTACCGATAACGAGACAAGAACAACGATCATGACAGTTGCCGACACGGAGTCCGACCAGGCGCACCGCTACCGCACCATACGCACGCTCGGCGCCGGGGGCATGGGTGTCGTCTACCTGGCCGAAGATACCCGCCTGCAGCGCCAGGTGGCCGTCAAGCAGCTGCGCAGTGACACCGCCAGTGCTTCCGCCCGCACGCGCATCCAGTCGGAAGCGCGGCTGCTCGCGAGCCTGAGCCACCCGAACATAGTGCAGCTGTACGATGCCTTCGACAGCGAAGGCAGCCTGGCCCTGGTGATGGAATATGTGGAGGGCCCCACCCTCAAACGCTGGATGCGCGAACAGGCGCCCGACCTGGCGCAGAAACTCGGGCTGCTGGCCCAGATCTGCCGCGGCCTCGGCGCCGCCCACAGCCTGGGCATCATCCACCGCGACCTGAAACCGGACAACATCCTGATTACCGACAGCGGCACCGCCAAGATCGCCGATTTTGGTATCGCAAAATCCCTGCGGCACGACGGTGACAAACTCACCCGCGAGGGCCACGTGGCCGGCTCCATCGGCGCCATGTCGCCGGAACAATTGCAGGGCAAATCTCCGGACCCGCGCAGCGACCTGTTTGCGCTCGGCGCCCTCGCCTATCAACTGCTGTGCGGACACTCTCCTTTTGGCGAGGGCCGCAGCCCTTTCGAGACGGCGGAGCGCATCGTGCACAAGGCGCACCCGCCAGCCACACACTTCAAACCGGATCTACCGAAGGCGCTGTGCCGGCTGCTGGACAGGTTGCTGGCGAAATCCCCCGACAGGCGCCCACGCGACGCTGCAACAGTGTGTTCGGAACTCGAAGCCATAGCGCAGAGTGCCAGACGCAATGCCACAGCCACATCCGTGCCCCACACCCTCACGGTGACCGCGGACAATTTCACTCCGGTGAAACCCCGCCCTGCACTGAGCCGCCCGGGAATCTTGGCGAGCCTGGTATTGCCGCTCGCGGTCGCCGCCCTGGTGGTGCTGCCCCATTGGTTACAGAGTACGGAAAGGAAATATATCGCCATACTGGCACCCTCGGAGCAAAGCGATGAGTACCGGGCTGTAACCCAGAGCGCGCTCAATGCCATAAAGCGCGGGCTCACCCATCGCCGCGGCCTCTACCTGGTGCCCTACGCCGAGTCGCGGGAGCTGCGCGACAAGTCACCGGCCGTACAGGCCCGCGCCATGAACGCCCAGCTGGTCCTCAACCCGGTTTTCGATTGCACCGCACAGGCCTGCGAACTGACACTGGAGCTGATCGACGCCGCTGCAGATTCCGTTCTCAGCAGGCGCAGTGTCTCGCTGAAACAGAACTCCGTTTTCGACAGCTTTCGCAGCACCCTGCAGGAGATCAACTATCTTCTGCCCGAATTCCCACTGCGCCACGATGACCCGACCCTGGATATCAGCGAAGGGCAATACCGGCGCTTCCTGGAACTGGAAGCCCATAGCTACGAACACCGCACCATCGAGGTCACCGCCGAAACGATGCGCGCCCTGGAGGATCTGCAGCGGGATGCCCCGCACTTTCCGCCGATCTATTTCCTCTACAGCCAGCTGGCCGCAGACAACCGGCTGATCAACCGCGATGCCCACTCTACCGAAATGCTGGAGCAGTTCCTCGCCCGGGCCCCGGCCAATATCGCGGACACCCATGAAGTACTGATGGCAAAGTACTACCTGGCCAATATGCGCTACGACTGGGATAAATCCAGCGAGCTGTTGCAGAAGCTGAAGACGACCATGCCTGACCCGGCCGGCTACCACCAGATGGAGTCCATCTACCACCTGCTCCGGGACGATTACGCCCCGGCCCTGGCGGCCATCGACAGGGCCCTGGCCCTGCGGGTCAGCATCTCCAACCTGCAGCAGAAGGCCAACATTCTGGGATACGCCGGTGAGATAGAGGAGGCCAAGTCCTACCTGCGCCAGGTGCTGGAGAGGGACGGCAGCGATCTGAACGCCATCACCAAACTCGCAACTTACGAGCTGGACCTGGGCAACATCGATGAGGCCGTCCGGCTGTACCGCTCCATCGATGCCGAGCGATTGACCGCCATAGATACCTTCAACCTCTGCTCCGCCTATTTTTTGAACAGGGAATTCTCCCTTGCAGACAAGTGCTTCGCCGACCTCTACACCAGCCTGCCCCACGACCTGGAGCCCCTGCTCTACCGGGCGGAAATTGCCCGCGAGCAGGGGCAACCGGAACGCGCGCGGGAATTCGCCGAGCGGGTGCGCGACCTGGCCCGCGACCAGCAGGGCTGGGAAAACCAGCTGATGCTCGCGCTGGCCTATGCCCAGTTGCAACAGCCGGAAAAAGCTGTCGCCCCGCTGCTGAAGATCCAGCAGCAGGCACAGGACGACACCTATTCGAATCACGCCTTCGCGCGGGTCTATATCGCAACCGAGGATACCGTCTCCACCGAAACCTATATTCGCAAGACGCTGGAAGAAGGCATGTCCCCCGTGTGGTACCGGACTCTCCACTTCACCAAGCTCTGCCACCACCCGGCCTTTACCGACCTGCGCGCGGATTACCCGGCCCTGTGTCACAACCGGCCGGAACTGGAGGTCACGCAGAAATAGTGCCCGGAGCACAGAAGCGGTAGACTGTGGTCTCCCCGAAACAATGTACTTCCACCCCGTAACAAGAATAAAAGGCTATGGAAACCGCCGAACCGGAACAGGCGCAAGCGGGCCGCTACCGCATAGAGCGCACCCTCGGCGCCGGCGGCATGGGCGTCGTCTACCTGGCCCGCGATACCAGGCTGCAGCGGCGGGTGGCGATCAAGAAACTGCGCAGGGATACCACCAGTACCTCGGCACACCTGCGTATCCAGCGGGAAGCCAGGCTGCTGGCGAGACTCAACCACGGCAATATCGTCCAGCTTTACGACGTGCTCGAAGAGGGCGGCGGCATCGCCCTGGTGATGGAGTATGTGGAGGGCTGCACCCTGGGCCAGTGGCTGCGCGGCAAGCGCCGATCCCTGCAGGAGAAGCTCGATATCCTGGTGCAGATATGCAGCGGCCTGGAGCAGGCCCACGCCGTGGGTATCGTCCACCGCGACCTGAAACCCGACAATATCCTGGTCACCGGCGACAGCCCGGTCACCGCTAAAATCACCGACTTCGGCATCGCCAAGAGCTGGCGCGAGGACAGCGACCTGACCCGCGAGCAGCATATTGCCGGCAGCTGGGGACTGATGTCGCCGGAGCAGGCCCAGGGCAAACCGCTGGACCACCGCAGCGACCTCTTCACCCTGGGCACGCTCGCCTACCAGCTGCTGTGCGGGCAGAATCCCTTCGGCGACTGCGACAGTCCCTATGTCACCGTGGAGCGTATCGTCCACCACCCACACCCACCGGCGGCGAAGCTCAACCCACAACTTCCGGATGCCCTGTGCAAACTCCTGGACCGGCTGATGGCCAAGGACCCCAGGCGCCGCCCGGCCAGCGCCGGCGAGGTCGCCGCCCTATTGCGCGATATCGCCATCGCACCCGGGGACAGCCGGGCCGCCGGCCTGCCGGTCGACAGCGGGTGCAGTGCCACCATGACGGTGGAAGCCCCGCACCGCCGGCAGGGGCACAAAAAAATCCGCAACATCCCCGCCCGCGCCGCCGTACTCGCGGCGGCCGCGATCGCGCTTCTGGCAATCCTGTCCTTCCTCTATCTTTCCGGGTCGTCGCGGGAAAAAGGCGGCCAGTATATCGCCATC
Source organism: Microbulbifer sp. SE14 (assembly GCF_059834885.1). Classification (NCBI taxonomy): domain Bacteria; kingdom Pseudomonadati; phylum Pseudomonadota; class Gammaproteobacteria; order Cellvibrionales; family Microbulbiferaceae; genus Microbulbifer; species Microbulbifer sp. SE14. The sequence goes on from NZ_JCBAJA010000028.1 coordinate 56,519, forward strand.
TTATTGCCACAGGCGGCGGACACAGAGGGGCGCGAGATCAAACTGCTGTACCGCAGCGTGCAGAGCGCCATCCGGGAGGGGATTTCCAACCGCCGGGGACTCTACCTGGTGCCCATCTCCGAGTCCCGCGCGCTGCAGGGCAAGCCGCTGCGCGATATGGCCGGCGCTCTCAATGTACAACTGCTGCTCAACACGGAAATTTCCTGCCGACAGTATTCCTGCGACCTGACGCTGGAACTGATCGACTCGCAAAGCCTCTCCGTCATCGCCAGCCGCGATGTCGCGCTGGACGCGGATGCCAACCTGGGCGGCTATGAAAAGACCCTGCAACAGATCAATTACCTGCTGCCAGACTATCCCCCGCGCCACCCGAGACCGGCGCTGCAAATATCGGAGGCCGACTACCGGCGCTACCTGGAGCTGGAGACCCTCCACTACCGCGAACAGCAGAACGCAGAAATCCTGCAACCCCTGGAAGACCTGCAGCAAAGCGCCCCCTCCTTCGCCCCCCTCTATGAACTCCACAGCCTGGGCGTTTTCATGGCCCGGTTTGAAAACGTCGACCTGGATGCGGTACAGCGGCTGGAAAAACTCCTCGCCAAGGCCCCCGCGTCAATCGCCGACACGCCGGAAATCATCAGCGCCAGGCTGAACCTGGCGGAAACCCAATACGACTGGCAGGAGGCTGACAGGCAGCTGGCCCGCCTGAAAATTGCCCTCCCCGATATAGCCCACTACTACCACCGCAAGGCCCTGGATCACCACCTGCGCGGCGAATATGAGAAGGAACTGGAGGCGGCCGAACGCGCCCTGGCCCACCGCACCAGCACCAATTACCTGCTGCAGAAAGCCATTGCCCTCAGTTTCCTGGGAGATATGGAGGGCGCCAGGCCGGTACTGCAGCGGATACTGGAGATAGACAACGGACAGATGGACGCCATTTCCCTGCTCGCCGCCAACGAGCTGGATATGGGGCGCAGTGGGGAGGCCATTCGCCTGCTGAAATCCGTCGCGCCAACGAAACTCCCCCCGCTGGACGTCTACAACCTCTGCACCGCCTATTACCTGGAGCAAAACCTCGACGAGGCGGCCCCCTGCTTCGAGAAACTGAGCGAACTCAACCCCCACGACGCCGAACCACTGCTGGTACGCGCCGAGATAGCCCGCAGCCGGGGCCGCCCGGAAGACGCCCGGCGCCTGACAGAGCGCGCGATCGCGGAAACCAGCCGCCGGCAGGGCTGGGAGAACAAGCTGGTACTCGCCCGGGCCCTGGCCCAGTTGGGGCAACAGCAGCAGGCAGTGGAAACCCTGATGCAGATCCGCCAGCGGACCCCGGACGACACCTACACCAACCACGCCTACGCCCTGGTATATATCACCACCGGCGACCGGGCCTCCGCCGGGGCACATATCCGCCGGGCGCTGGAACTGGGCCAGTCCCCCACCTGGTACCGCAACGCGCGCTTTGCCGAAATCTGCAGCCACGGCGACTTCGCCGACCTGCGCGAAGACCACCCGGGACTTTGCACCCAAAAGCAAAAACCCGCCGACATCGCACGGAAATAGTACGCCGGTCACTAAAGCGGTAAACTTGGTCATTCTCCGCCGGCGCTGTCGGGTAGACGCCGGATAACGGGTTTCACGGGAACTTACAACGACCAACAAGAATAAAGGGCTATGGAAGTCGCCGAACCGGAACAGGAACAACTGGGCCGCTACCGCATAGAGCGCACGCTCGGCGCCGGCGGCATGGGCGTCGTCTACCTGGCCGAAGACACCCGGCTGCAGCGCCAGGTGGCCATCAAGAAACTGCGCCAGGATGCCGCCAGCGAATCCGCCAGCGCCCGCATCCACAGCGAGGCCAACCTGCTGGCCAGGCTCAACCATCCCAATATCGTGCAGCTCTACGACGTGCTCGAGGAGGACGGCGGCATCGCCCTGGTGATGGAATACGTCGAGGGCACCACCTTGCGGGAGTGGATGCGCGAACACAGCGCGCCGCTGCGGGACAAGCTCGGCCTGCTGATGCAGATCTGCAAGGGGCTGAACCAGGCCCACACCCTGGGCATCATCCACCGCGACCTCAAGCCCGACAATATCCTGATCACCATCGGCGGCACCGCCAAGATCACCGACTTCGGCATCGCCAAGTCCCAGCGCGAGGACGCCGAGAGCATCACCCGCGAGGATCATGTGGCCGGCACCGTCGAGGCCATGTCGCCGGAGCAGCTGCGCGGACAGCCCCTGTGCACCCGCAGCGACCTCTTCAGCCTGGGCACCATCGCCTACGAACTGCTGTGCGGCAGCAGGCCCTTCGAGAAGGGCGAAGGCGGCGCCCTGGCGCTGGCCCACCGGGTGGTCAACGAGCCCCATATCCCCCCGCAGCAGGCCTGGGCCGGCATTCCCGAGCCGCTGGCGGCGCTGCTGGACCGGCTGCTGAACAAGAACCCCGAACGGCGCCCCGAGTCCGCCCAACAGGTGTACGAGGCGCTGGAATTCCTCCACCAGCACCAGGCGGACGATACCGATACCCGGGAATTCTCCGCCACCGTCACCCAACTGCTGCGCAAGCCGCCAAGCCGGCGCCGCCGCACCCTGCGCGCCCTCACCGGCGCGGCCGGCTTCGCCGCCCTCTGCGTCGCCGGCTATTTCGGCTGGGAATACGCCACCCGCCTGGAGCCGCAATATATCGCCGTGCTGCCGGTGGAGATCAACGGCGAGGTGCGCGGAGAGGAGAATGCCAAGGCCCTGACCGCCACCATGGTGCGGCAGGCGCTGATGAATGCCACCTCGCAGCTGAAGGCCTCGGCGCTGGTCAGCTTTACGCCGAAGGAAGGGCAGGATTTCGACGCGCAGTTGCAGGCATTGCGGGACAAGGGGGTGACCGACGCCTTGTTTGCGCGACTGGAGTGTGCGCGGGTGCGGTGTGAGATTGAGTTGCAGCGGATTGGGCCGGTGGATAGTCGGATCAGGCAGCAGGCGAGTTTTGCGTTTTTGTCGGATAAGCGGCAAGAGGCGGAATATCGGATAACCAATAGTGCGGCGGCCCTGTTTCCCTACAACTATGCGCAAGACTCCGGTGAACAAGTGGTGATGTCGAATAACGACTATAGCGATTATCTTAGCATTGTCAGCCGACTGGAAAGCAAGAACATCACTGAAGACGACTTAAATATCCTTTTTACCCTCAGCGACAATTACCCCAAAAACCCCATTATCTATCGCGCCATTGTAGATGTAGCGGTAAGAATCCATACTGCCAAAGGAGAAACACAACTCCTTGAATCTGCCTTACGGAGGTTGGATGAGGCCCAAGAGTTTGGTGTAAACACCACCATCATTAACGAACTCAAGCTGTTTATTTACAGCCTTGGAGATCACCAGGAAAAATTTGAATTGCTTGCATCCAAGCTAGAGAGTTCAAACTACCCAATCGCGGAATTAAAAAACAAGCGCGCCAGATACTTTTATAGAAACGGCAAATACAATGAGGGCCTCAAGGAAGCACAGGAGGCTGCTGCCCTCAACCCTACTGCAGACAACCTGTATCTAGTTGCCATCAATCAGACGGCCCGAGGGGACTACACTGCGGCTCGCTCCACTCTAGAAGGACTGACACGAACATACCCTCAACACTGGTCCTCATATTCACTGCTCGGGGTGATCGAACTGGAGAGTGGCAATCTGGAGGCCGCGGAAGCTGCTATTACCGCAATTCCCGAGGAACTGCGCGGATGGCGCACAAAATCAAATCTTGGTGTTTCATATTTTCTCCAAGGGAAATACCAGCAAGCATTAGCTGTTTTTAAGAATGTATTAGATAGCGTGCCGAACAACATTTCAGCACTAGAACAAACCGGTGAGGTCCTTTTACTAGTAGGAAATCAAGAATCAGCTATTGATCACTTTAATAAGGTGCTAGACCTAACTCACGGAAGTGACGAATTACGAGATAGACAGGTCCGGGCCCTTGCTCTTGCAAATTTAGGAGACGTGGAGAGAGCAATTCCACTTATTCACGAGCTAATTAATGAGTCACAAGATGATACATTTGTAAAGTATTCGGCTGTTCAAGTTTATGCTCTATCTGAAGAATGGCGGTCCGCAAGCTATTACGCCACACAACTTCTCCAGCAGGGCATGAGTGCAGAATGGTTTAATCTGCCGGCTTTCCAGCGACTCTGCACCCAGCCCCAGGTTGCTACCGAGGTAAAAACCGCTATCTGCGACTAATCAGATCGGCTCTATCTGGGTTTGCGGATCACCGGAAACAAAGTGCATACCGGTATCCGCATCCTCACATATCCACAGGAAGGAGAAGTTATCCGGGATACGCTCTTTATCCTTAATCTTGATCACCAGTTTGGTAAATTCGCCATCCACGGACCTGGCCCTGGACTTAAACTGGTGCCGGAAGTCCGGGCTCAACGCAATAATCCCATCCAGGTTGCCGCGACCACAGCGCGCAAACTCCAGATCCCGCCCCGGAACCTCTGACAGATCCAGAGTGATTTTCAGGGTCACCACCCCCTTGCCGGCAATCTTGAAATGCATATTGCCAAAGTGCTCGCCCGGGTTGTCCGCGTTGTACAGCGGCCAGTACTGCGGCTCGCCGTTTACCGGCTCCCTCGGCTGCAGTACCAGGTCCAGCTTCAGCCCCTCTTTGGGCACGTCGCATTCCAATACCGGTAGATCATCACAAGTGCTCACAATTCCATCCCCTTTTTCCAGATTTTGTCATGTATTTTTAATACATCCGATGTTTCGTGAATTGCATCACGATAAAAATGATACTTGATCGAATCCATTTGAGGAACACATCGCCAGGCTTTACGAGGAATCAGCCGGTAGATCCCCAAATAAAAAAAGCCGGCAGTAACCAGGTTACTGCCGGCCCGAATGATGGTCCCAGCCATCGACGGTTACAACAACACTATCAAGAGCGAAATGAGGCATCCATGCCCCGGTCAAGCCCTTCCCCAAATCCCGGCAGACTAGGCTCTGTGTTTGCCGGGCCCGGCTTGACAATTCAGCTTGCGCTGAAAGGGTCTCCTTTCCGTGCCGTACCACTGGGGTACAGCGTCCGGTCCTTCGGATTCGGTGATGAGGAGCCTGCCTTTCCCTAGGCGGAGCGCCTGAATCCTCGTTGGCGCACTCAACTCCTCAACCCTGTGCGCCACTCTACGGATTACCCGATTACAATTCGATCACACGCCATTACACGCCATTACACGGCAGGCCAATTATTGGCCAACACGATAATTTTCCCTCTGCGAAATGCGGGAATGAGGACCGGTTCGATTGATTCGTCCTTTAAATTGCCCCTAGAATCGACGCTTTCAGTACAACTTCAGACACGGATATGTCGCACTTCGATTTGACGGACCAACAGGGCAACCGCTACCGCCTCAGCGCGGGCTCCCGCTTGCCGGTCGGTGACAGCATCGCCACCCACTACGCCGGCGCCGACCTGCTGTTCTCCAGCGTGGACGACCGCCAACTGTGGCTCGCCCGGGATCACTTCTACGGCTCCGGCCAGTCCCAGTTACTGAAATGGTGGAGACAGGAACGCCTCGGCGACGGTGAGCCGCCCCTGTGCCCGCGACAGGACCTGATCGGCGCCCTCTGCAATCACGAACTGATCGTCGTCAGGCTCGACAGTGGGGAACAGCAGGGCGAAGAAGAGGACAGGCGGGCCATACTGCGGGTCAGGATCCGCCAGGCACTTGCCGCGATCGTCGCCCAGGAAAAGGCCGAAGCCGCCCGCCACGCGCAGATGCTGGCCAGGGAATCCCGGGTCAACCGCGGGCTGATCTACACCGGCGCCTTCTTCAACGGCCTCTGGAACGCCGGCGTCGACCTCGCCAAGTGGGCCAAGGAAGTCAACGACGTAATCAACCCTACCCAGCGCCTTCTGCGCAGTGTGCACGCCAGCCACCGGGCCCTGCAGCGCAGCCGGGAAAATGGCGAGAGCCTCCTCGCCGCCTATGCCGATGAACACCTGAAGGGGGAAAAGCGCGAACTGGTACAGGCCCTGGGTTTCGACCCCACCGCCATCACCGCGGAACAACTGGACCAGGCCATGGAAGTGGCCGACCTCATCTGGGACGACCCGGCCCTGCGCGCCGATATCACCCGCTTCGCCAGGGACTACGTCAGCGCCCAACACGCGTTAGAACTCACCGAACTCTCCGGCAGTGCCGCCTTCGAAGTACTCTTCACCCTGGTCCTGGCCGCCGTCACCGCCGGCGCCGGCCTGGCAGTCGGCGCCGCCAGCCAGGCGCGGCATCTGGCAAAGTTCCGCAAGGTTGGCGATCTGCTAATGGAGTTTGCAGAACAGGTCAGGAAAGCCAGGCAGCGGCTGCGTCGCAATTCAGCCAAGGGGAATGGAGGATCCAATCGTTCCTTCGATCAGCTGCCAGTGGATGAGGTAGATGTACAAACAGGACCTACAAGCCATCCAGCGAAGAAAACTAACAAGACCAGCCCAGAAAAAGAGCAAGATTTAGCAACTAACGCGCTAGAAACAAACCCCGACGATGTCAGAGCAGCTGCAAGAAACTGGAGCGACGAGAAAGCTTCCAAGTTTACTACCTAGGCGGCAGCAAAGGATACAGCCGCCTCTTGGAAAAATGATTTCACGAGTTTCTTGTTTTTCTTGATGCTCTGCAAATCTTTGTTGGCACGACTCATCAAAG
>NZ_JCBAJA010000029.1:0-62731 GCF_059834885.1 Microbulbifer sp. SE14
CCGCAACTGGAAGCCAGCGCTAAACCGTTTTATGATCGAATTTGGTGATCGCTTGGTCGATCACCAGTAACCAGCGGCATGGGCGGTTACACAGAATTATTTACAGCCTCGGCTATCGTGAAGATAGCGTGCCGTTTTATTGGTTGTCAGCACGCCTTTGGCTCATCGCTACATTTGATCGAATTGCATCCGAGGTGCCGGAAGCCATCGCACCTGTTGCACGCCGTTTGTTGTGTTTCTCCACGGATCAAGACTTCCCGCATGTTTTGATGCGCCATTTTGCAAAATCCTGTTTGATGAAGCTTCATTCAAACGGCTTTATTGATTTTGATGAGCAGGAAATTTCAGCTCTGCATGCTATCAATACTTCGGAATTAGCTACCGAAGAATCAAAGCGTCGAATTTCTCGAGGAGGATTTCGTAAGGGTGGTAAAGAGAGAAGGTTTAGCTTTGATTCACTTGATACTCTTAGGTATGTGTACCCGAGCGCGATAGGATGTTTTGCTGATGTTGACGAAGAAACGTTTCTTGATGAGGCGGAAGCTTGGATCATGGATCGCTGGAAGAGTGGTTCCGATTTATCAAAATGGGAAAATGAACCAAGAAAACATAAGTTTGAAAACGCTAACTACACCCTATACAGCCACAGTCACGGTTCGATGCCGACGATAGAGCGCCATAGATACTACCTGGAATGGCACGCTATGTGGTGTAGCCTCGGTTCTCTAATGGCAGGAAATGCGTTAGCTGAGCCTAAATATGATGATGACGATTATGGAACACTAATCGGATTTTTGAGACAAGAGGGATTAACTCAGCCGCCTCACTGGTCAAGTGATCTTCGCTGCCCAACACCACTAGAGTTACGTTTTCACAAACCACCGTCAATCGAAGCAGAAGAGTGGGTAGCATCAATTACCGCTGAGGATTTTGAGCTGGAGATTGGTTTAACCTCCGCAGATAATTATCTGGTTGTGGATTCTCTTCATGATATTCGCACCAGTAATCATCGCACCAGCGTAAGAATATCTTCTTCGCTTGTTAACGCTGATACCGGGCTGTCATTGATTAGGGCCCTTCAAACATCTGATGACTCCCACGATTACCGTTTGCCACCTGCAGATCATGAATTTGAAATAGATGATGGCCCCTATTTATTACGTGGTTGGCTATGCGAAAGTTCTGGTGATGCGCGATTGGACGGGAAAGACACGTTTAATCATGGTGTCCGTATGATTGAAAGTATGCCTTCCGAAAATACAATTGAAGTATTAGGGTTGTGTCGATCCAATAACTATCCAGTTTCTTGGATTGATAACCGTAGCGGGGATAGAGTATTTGCCTATGAGGCTTGGGGAGATGCAAGAGATGACTCTAGACAGAGAGAATACATTTACGATGGGAGTGTTATCTCTGATGGACATCGTTTGAAAATTTCATTGAGCTACCTCAAGAAGTATTTGAAAGATGTTGATTTAGATTTAATTCTTGAGGTCGAAATAACACGAAGGGTGACTAAAGATGGAGTTACGAAGTATGACGAAGAGTCCAAAAAAGAAGCGCGGTATGCAAGACTCTATCTTTTCAGAAGAACTGGAGAAATCTTTACCGCTGAAGGACGTGTTGGTGCTTGGACATCACTTAGCGACTGAGCTGGGTTTCTCCGACAGTTGTGATACCCTGGGGAAATGGATGTCACATCATTTAGCTGAAATGATGGATAGGGTTGAGCGTGAAGAAAACGCAGAAAAAAAAGAAAAATACCAGCAGCAGACCGTTGATCTAATTTTGAAAATATGGGAGCACAGAAGCTCATTAAATGGGCACGCATACCCGTTAGCAAGGTTTAAGGGGATTATCGATTCGTTAAGCATACTTTCCCCGGAGGCTAATGTGTGGGAGAGAAACAGGCTTGGCAGATATGAGTCGCTCGCAGCAGACAGTTTTTCAATGGTCGTTGATTTATATAGAGCCTTGCACTTTATTGAGTTTGTTTCCCTTAAATCGGTTAGAAATAAGCAGGTCCCTCCCTCTGTTTTTTCCGATGAAGAACAAAAAGTATATGATTTTTTGAGTGCTTGGGCTGAGCAGGAGCTAGATTTTCGCTCATTAGAAGGTTCATCATCAGATACAGCAGAGTTCGAAAAAGCGGCCGACAGTGTGTGTGATTTTATTGATAAATTATGTGGAAAGCTGAACGAACTCAAAAGTGAGATATCAGATAAAGATAAGTAGAATAATAATGTCCGCTTTTCCGGTTTTAGGCATCGCAAAGATGGTGCCGATAACGTATAACAAACGCAAGCACTCGGAACAAATTTCCGCTGCGCTCCAAGTTGTCCGGTGTTGCGGGCGTTCAGGCTATAGAAAAACTCGAGCAACTTCCGAGTAGATAAAGTTTCAGTGCGGAGAGGGGTCTGAATTGCTTTTCGCAGTGCAAAACAAGTCCAAAATTCACGTAGAGGCGCGGTCTGCGTGTAAAATTTAGCCAGAAATTAGAGGCTGGAGTCTTTCTACGGCCTCGTTACGTGTATTAGGAGAGATCGTGGTGTTAACTGAAGAAGTGAAGAAAGCGATGGATGAGAGCGTACTTTGTTGGCTCGCCACCGTTAATGAGAATGGGGTTCCAAACGTTTCGCCAAAAGAAATGTTCATACATCATGAAGACGACAAGGTGTTGGTTGCGAATATTGCATCACCACAAAGCGCTAAGAACGTGACGTTCAATTCCAATGTCTGCATCAGCTTTGTCCACGTCTTTAAGCAAAAGGGTTTCAAATTGATTGGCAGGGCTCGGGTAATAGACCGATCCAGCCCGGAGTATCAGAAACTTGAAGACAAACTGTATACGTTAGGTGGTCGAGATTTTAAATTTAAATCTATATTTGAGGTGTCAGTCAACAGCATCTCTCCAATTCTCGCACCTAGCTATTTGCTCTTTCCGAAAACTACTGAAAATGATCAGATAGAACAGGCAAAGAAGACGTATGGAGTTTTGCGCAACAACACGTAACAAAGCCAAGCACGGCGACAGCTTTTCCGTTGTGCCTTCGCCTCCACTACAAATCTGCGCGTGTTGGCGGCGTTAGAACATACGGGGAAATTTGAATGGTCTAAAAGTTACATAGAATTAAATATATTTAGTCAGTAGTTGATCAAAGAGGAAAGCCGCTAATGTCCAAGCCGTTCGTCCGCAAGGTTTCAGAGAGTTCATGGACCGATTGGAATGACTCGCGCAACGGCCTTCTGTCGTTCACCGCGATAATTGGAGATGGTACTACGCCATCGGACACGCTGACCGCAGGTCTGGCGAAAGTTCCGGTAGGAGGATGGCTCGGGCTGCACAGGCACGAGGCGACCGAGATTTACCATGTGCTGATTGGAGAAGGCATCGTGCATATTGCGGGAGATGAGGAGCACGTCAGTTCAGGCAGTATGGTCTTCATCCCTTCCGGATGTGTTCACGGAATACGCAACACAGGCGACCGTGAGTTGGAGTTTTTCTATGTCTACGCCGCAGATTCGATAACAGATAAGCGGACCCAGTATACCTACCCGGACAACTGAGCTAAAAGCCGTCGGAACCGGAGTATTCTCGCTGGGTAGATCCACTTTTCGCCATGGCTGGTGATCGCTATCCGATACCCAGCGCCTTCACTGTAAGAGCTATCTCTGTGAAACTGATTGTTGCACCTAGCTACCGGCTTTACCCTCGCGCGGTCAAGGTAAGTCTTACCTGGCTGGAGACGCGAGAAGGTATAAAAAGACTTAACAAACGAGTGAGATTGTTCCATACCTTAGGACATCGGCAATTAAGCTTTAAAATACCTGGAGGCATGGTAAAGCTCTGACGCGAAATACAACTAATATAGCTAGAGTCACACAGTAAATCAATTCGAACTTCACCACCCAAATGAAAATGAAACAAAAAATATTGGACTTTGAAGTCTCCTGCCATGCAGATAGCAATCTCTTCCTGAGGAAGCTCGCCGCGGAAAACAAATGGACCGCAACCTTTGCCGAGCGTGCATTCCTCGAGTACAAGCGCTTTATCTATCTCGCCACAACCGGAGAGGGCAGAGTTGTTCCATCAAAGACCATCGACAAGGTCTGGCACCTGCACCTGACCTTCACAAAATCCTATTGGCAGGACCTGTGTCGCGACCTGATCGGCAAGGAAATCCACCACAACCCATCCCCTGCCTATAAGGAATCAAGAACTCGCGATCTCAAGGACTACCAATCCACTCTGGATCTGTACAGATCCAAATTCGGCGCAGAACCTCCCGCCGAATACTGGCCCAGTCCCACCACCGGAGCATCAAAAAGCAACAGGTTTTGGCTGCCAGTCGTTGGCATTTCCGCCCTGCTAACTGCCTGCTCGTCCATCGCCAAGGACGATGTCAAGTCGGTGATTATGTGGGTCGCCGGTATCTACCTGCTCTATCGGGTGTTGAAGTGGCTGGCCTCACACACTACCGGTGGTGGCGGCGGCGGCTTTGGCTGCGGTAGCTGTAGTAGCGGCTGCGGAGGTGGAGACTAGACAATTGGAAATTTCGGAATCAGGGCAAAGTGTTTACGCAGAAATCCTTGATTAACTTTTGTAGAGACTTCCGGAGGCAAACATGGCAAATACAAACAATTCAGAGATCGCAACCAACTTCCTGTCCATGGCCGCGGAAGGCAGGGTTCGAGAGGCATACGCCCAGTATGTCGCCGAGTCTTTCCAGCACCACAACGCCTACTTCCCGGGCGACCGGGAATCCCTGCTCCTCGCCATGGAGCAGAGCGCGGCCTCGGAACCAAACAAATCGTTCACGGTAAAACAGGTTATTGCCTCCGGTGATCGGGTGGCAGTCCATTCCCACTTGAAGCGTGCGGACGGCTCGACCGAGTACGCCGTTGTGCACATCCTGCGATTTGACGGGGGAAAAATCGTCGAAATGTGGGATATAGCCCAGGAGATACCCAAAGATTCCCCCAACAAACTGGGTATGTTCTAACCGCGCCGGCTCGACGTACCAGGATCAGGGTAAAATCTTGACGCGGAAACTTTCGGCCACCTGCTGCGCCAATATTTTACTCTGACCTTCATTTCCCCTCACTTCTTCTGCCCCATATTTCCTCATCCAATAACAGACGCGTCTTTTTTCCAGGGCGGGGCGAAGGCGTTTGTAACCTGGCGTACGATCGTCTATCTAATTTATCGGTTCTTGATACGGCAGGTCCGCGTCGGCTTGCACCGCATGGCGGCCAAAAACCCATCCTGCTCGCAGATATCGAGCAAATCAGGCGATATGAATTTTTCCCACATTCGCATACCCGGATACACCATTCATTCCGCCATCGGTCACGGCGGCATGGCGTCTGTGTACCTCGCCACCCAGGAGTCGCTGAACCGCAAGGTGGCGATAAAGCTCCTGCGCAACAGTTCTGAGGCGGGTATTGGCGAGCGCTTTATCAACGAGGCGCGTTATATCGCCAGCCTGAACAGTCCCCATATCATCACCATCTACGACATCTCGACGCTGGAGAAGGGGGACTGCTATATCGCCATGGAGTTTGTCGATGGCGGTGATGTGACGGAAAACCCGACGCGGCTTGCCACGCCCGGTGCCCTGCTCGACATGGTCCGCCAGGTTGCGCTGGGCCTCGCGGTGGTACACGACAATGGCATCATTCACCGGGACGTGAAGCCGACCAATATCCTATTTCGCCAGGACGGCACGGCGGTGCTGACGGATTTCGGCATCGCCAAGGATATCGATGGCGACTCGGACCTGACCCAGTCCGGCTACAGCCTGGGCAGCCCCTCCTACAGCAGCCCGGAGCAGGCACAGTGCCTGCCCCTCGATGTGACGACGGATATCTACAGCCTGGGCGTGGTACTGCTGGAGCTGCTGCTCGGCCATAACCCCTTCAAGGACGACAGCCACACCGCTACCGCGTTCAACCATATCCAGCTGCCGGTGCCCGCGCTGCCGGCGGAATTCGATTATCTGTCGCCGCTGGTAAACCGGATGCTGGCCAAGCTTCCCGAGGAGCGCTACCAGTCCTGCCGGGATCTGGTCGCGGATATAGATCGAATACTGGAAATGGGGGACGGCGAAGACGACGACGAATTTTCGCCCAGCCGATGGGGCCTGTCGCCCCCGCCCGGAGGGATAAAGGGCGGACTGGCGGCACTGACCACCGGCGCGGTTGTGGCGGCAGTTTATTTCGGTATTTTTTATCAAAGCGAAACCGAACGGGAGATCGACAGGCTGCTCGGCCAGGCGGAGCTTAGCATGCAGGCCGGCCGCTATATGGCGCCGGCCGGTGACAACGCCCGCGATTTCTATCGCCAGGTGCTGCTGCTGGACAATACCAACCTCAAGGCAACCCTGGGCCTGAAGACCGCCGAGCTGAGGCAGCTGGACGCCTACCTGGCGCAGGGTGCACAGGCGCTGGAACGCGGCAGGCTGCAACGGCCGGAAGGGGACAACGCTTTACTCTACTTCCGCCAGGCGCTGGCCATAGACGCAGACAATGCGCGGGCGCACGCCGGTATCGGGCAGGTGATCGACGAGTATATTCGCCTGGCGCGCGCCGGGATTGTCGAACGCGACTACAGCGGTGCCCACTACTACGTAGACAGCGGTCTTAACATAGCGCCGAACAATGAGGTACTGCTGTCGCTCCGCGCCCAGCTGAAGCAAAGGCAGGAGCAGCGGCAGGCCCGGCAGCAGAAAGCACAGCAGCAACTGGCACAGAAGTCAAAACGGAAGTCGCCCACCATAAGGACACATATCCGCAATGCGCTCGACAAGTTGCGCAACAAGATAAGCGGCGACCGCTGAAGAAGCCGCGGGTGATACCGAGGGGCGCGAAGTGCGCTCCGCTTCGTTTAACTTATCCCTCCCTAAGAGTATCCTTGGCGGCCGCCCGCTTTCGCGGGACCCGGGTATTGGCGAGCACAGGACTGGCGACAAAACAGGCAACCCGACCAGAAAACGCCCTCCTTTCCCGCTCGGGTGTTTCAACTTACCAGCAGTTTTTGAGGTCGATCACGGGTAATTCAGGGCTTATGAGTTCTCCCCCAACATTCACATATCCGGATACAGCATTCACGGTGCCATCGGCCAGGGCGGCATGGCGTCCGTCTACCTGGCCACCCAGGAGTCGCTGAACCGCAAGGTGGCCATCAAGGTACTGCGCAACAGCGCCGAGGCGGGCGTCGGCGAGCGCTTCGTCAACGAGGCCCGCTTTATCGCCAGCCTGAACAATCCCCATGTGATCACCATCCACGATATCTCCAGGCTGGAGAACGGGGACTGCTATATCGCCATGGAGTTCGTCGGCGGCGGCGACCTGAGCGGGAACCTGGGGCGCTTTGCCGATCCGGCCAGCGCTCTCGGGTTGATCCGGCAGATCGCCGAGGGCCTGGCGGTCGTGCACGACAACGGCATCATCCACCGGGATGTGAAGCCGGCCAATATTCTCTTCCGCGAGGACGGCACCGCGGTGCTGACGGATTTCGGCATCGCCAAGGACGTCGACAACAACTCCGACCTGACCCAGGCCGGTTTCAGCCTGGGCAGCCCCTCCTACAGCAGCCCGGAGCAGGCTCAGGGCCAGCCCCTCGACAGGACGACGGATATCTACAGCCTGGGCGCGGTGCTCCTGGAGCTGCTGCTCGGCCATAACCCGTTCAAGGGGGACAGCCACACCTGCACCGCGATCAACCATATCCAGCTGCCGGTGCCCGAGCTGCCGGCCGACCTCGACTACCTGTCGCCGCTGGTACAGCGCATGCTGGCCAAGGAGCCGGGCGGCCGCTACCAGTCCTGCCGCGAACTGATCGCCGATATCGACCGCCTGCTGGCGTCGGCCGACGGCGGGCGCGGGGCCCGGCCACAGGCCGCGCTTCCCCCCGCCGCGCGCTGGCGGGCGGCCCTGCCCGGGAGGCTCAGGCCCGGGCCGGCCGCAGTGGCGGCGATTGCCGTCCTGGCCGCGCTGTTTTTCGGCCTTACCTTCGAGAGCGAAACCGAGCGGGAGATCCGCCAGCTGCTCGCCCGCGCGGAACAGAGCATGGAGGCGGGCCGCTACACGGCGCCCGAGGGCGACAACGCCCGCTATTTCTACCGCCAGGCGCTGCTGCTGGACAGCGACAACCGCGAGGCCATCCGCGGCCTGCAGGCCGCGGACGACAAGCAGATAGACGAATACTTGGCGCAGGGCGCGCAGGCACTGGAGGCCGGCAGGTTGCACGGGCCGAAAGGGGACAATGCGCTCTTCTATTTCCGCCAGGCCCTGGCCATAGACGCGGACAACGAACGGGCCCACGCGGCTATTGCGCAGTTGACCGGGGAATATATCCGCCTGGCGCGGGCGGATATGCTGAAGAGCGACTACAAGGGCGCCGGCTACTATATCGAGCGGGGCCTCAAGGTCGCGCCCGACGACGAGGAGCTGCTGGCGCTGAGAACCGAGCTGGACCGAAAGGCGCCTTCCGCCGGGAAGTTGATTCGCGATGTGTTTGGCAGACTGCGCGACACGATCGGCGGCGATGGTTGAGAGCTCGGCACGATTTTATGGAGGAACCGATAAGAGTCTCAAAAGAATCGGGCATTCAGATACGATTCATTTCCAAAAGCGACGCAAAAGCCATCAGTGCGTTCTATCAAAAAAACTCAACGCACTTACGCCGCTGGGAGCCACTGCGACCGGAAGGCTTTCATTCGATTGACGCTTGGGCTCAACGTCTAGCAGAGCGAGAAGAAGAACAGCTCGCGGGCCGCTCGGCATATTTCGCATCCTTTGATGCTGAAACCCGAGAAGTCATTGGTGTTTGTTCACTGACCAATATAGTGAAAGGCCCATTCCAGGCGTGCAATATGGGGTACGCCATCTCACGGTCGCATCAGGGCAAAGGACTTATGACGCAGCTGTGTTTGCATGTGATTGATTACGCATTCAATAAGCTCAAACTCAACCGCATCATGGCGAACTATATGCCCGGCAATCGGAGATCCGAAAATCTGCTAGAGGGCCTGGGATTTGAGCGGGAAGGCCTGGCTAAAAGGTATTTGTGCATCAATGGCAAGTGGGAAGACCATGTGCTGACGTCTCTCATCAACCCACGAAACACCTGACAGGTGCAACGGTGAAAGCACCTTTCTAACCTAGTGGGTTCGATGAGCCGGTACGACCCAGGATAAGCCGAGCCACGGGTAAGCCTCCACCGTCTGTCGCCACCACAGCCCCCACTCCCAGCCATTTGTAAAATCCGGCCACTTGCGCTAAAAAGCACCCACAATCTTCCCCCACCATAAGGCCCCTACCGATGCGCTATTTAACCGCATTACTGGCCCTGTTGGTGTCCGTGAGCGGCCCAGCCCAGATCGGGTTGGCCGCGGATACCCAGCGCCCGCAATTTACCTTTACCGCCATTCCCGACCAGAATGAAGCCGAGCTGGTGCGGCGCTTCCAGCAGGTTGCGGACTATCTTTCCGGGCAGTTGGACGTGGACGCCAAGTACATCCCGGTGAAGAGCTACCCGGCGGCCATCACCGCCTTCAGGAACAACCAGGTGCAGCTGGCCTGGTTCGGCGGCCTGTCCGGTGTGCAGGCGCGCAGGGCGGTGCCGGGTTCCGAGGCGATTGCCCAGGGGTACGAGGACCAGTTCTTCAAGAGCTACTTTATCGCCCACAAGAGCGCCGCTATCGAGGCGGGCGAGGATCTGCCCAAGGCCGTTGCCGGCCGGACCTTTACCTTCGGTTCCAAGGGCTCCACTTCCGGGCGCCTGATGCCGGAGTTCTATATCCGCGAGGCCTTCGGCGAGGCGCCGGAGCAGGTCTTCTCCCGCGTCGGCTTCAGCGGCGATCACAGCCGCACCATTGCCCTGGTGCAGTCCGGTGCCTTTGACGTGGGCGCGGTCAATTACGCCGTCTGGGAGAAGGCGGTTGCCAGTGGCGACGTGGATACGGACCAGGTGTCGGTGATCTGGACCACGCCGGAATACGCGGACTACCAGTGGACGGTGCGCGGGGATATAGACCGGCAGTTCGGGGCCGCCTTCAAAGACAGGCTGACCGCGGCGCTGCTGGCCATCGACGACAGGGCGATCCTGGACGGCTTCCCGAGATCCCGGTTTGTTCCGGCGGACAACAATGTCTACCGGGCCATCGAGCAGACCGCCCAGGCGATCGGCCTGCTCGACGAATTTTGATGGCTGTTCTGCTCGAATTGCAGGACTGCCGGCTGACCTATCCGAGTGAGACGAAGAACGCCGCGGATAAACTGGCGCTGGCAATTGATCACCTGACCATCCGGGAGGGCGACCGTATTGCGCTGCTCGGCAGGAGCGGGGCCGGCAAAAGCACCCTGCTGCGGCATATCCGCGGGCAGCTGGGCGACAGGGCCAGCTGGTGCCCGCAGCAGGCGTCCCTGGTGCCGCAGCTGAAGGCCTTCCACAATATCTACTCGGGTGCGCTGGACCGCCACTCCGGTTTCGTGAACCTGAAGAACCTGCTGCTGCCGTCGCCGCGCTTCAAGGCGGAAATCAGGGAGTTGGCGGAACCGCTCGGTATCGCCGACCTGCTGTGGACCAAGGCCGATGAATTATCCGGCGGCCAGCAGCAGCGGGTCGCCGTCGCCCGCGCCCTCTACCAGCGGAAATCCATACTGCTGGCGGACGAGCCGGTATCGGCGCTGGACAGGCTTCAGGGCCATCGGGTCCTTGAGCTCTTGACCGGCCGGCACAGCACCTCGGTGATCGCGCTGCACAATGCGCAGCTGGCCCTGAAGCTGTGCAACCGGGTCATCGGGCTGAAGGACCGCAGCGTATTCCTCGATTGCCCCGCCGACCAGCTCGATAGCGACTCAATAGAGCAGCTCTACCGGTGATGCACTTCCTGGCGCACCTTCTCCAGCAAAGACGCAGCCTGAGAAGACTCACCTTCTGTTTTGCGGCCATCGCCGCTGTCTGCCTCGCATTTGCGGATATCGATATCGGCACCCGCAGCCCGGGGCACGAGCTGTGGCTGATGGCGAAGGGGTTGGTGTCGCCGCGGATCGACGATCCGCGCCAGTGGCTGGACGCGGTCGTCTACACCCTGACCTTTTCGCTGCAGGGGGTGATTCTGGCCGCCGGCCTCGGCTTTGTGTTTTCCGTTTTCTACCACCTGGCCTGGGTGCGCATTGTCGCCGCCTGCCTGCGCTCGGTGCACGAGGTATTCTGGGCGCTGATCTTTATCCAGGTGTTCGGCATTTCCACCCTGGCGGGTGTGCTGGCGATTGTGCTGCCCTTTGCCGGCACCCTGGCGAAGGTCTACGGCGAGCAGCTGGAGGAGAGTGACCCGGCCCCGGCCAGGGCGCTGCTTCCCGACGGGCGCGCCAGTGTCAGCCACTTCTTCTACACCAGGCTTCCGCTGGCACTGCACGCGATGCGCAACTACACGGCCTACCGCATGGAGTGCGCCCTGCGCTCGTCGGTGGTGCTGGGGTTTATCGGTCTGCCCACGCTGGGCTTCCACCTGGAGACGGCGTTGCGCACCGGCGACTACTCCGCGGCGAGCGCGCTGCTGCTGACCCTGCTGGCCCTGGTCTACTCGCTGCGCTTCTGGTTCCGGGCGAAACTGCTCTGGTTGCTGGTGCCGGTGGCCTTTGTCGCCAGGCCTATAAGCGCGCAGTGGAACGCAGCCAACCTGGACCAGTTCCTGCGGGACTGTGTGCCGGCGCCACTGCGCGAGGACTGGCCGTTGGAGAAGACGGGGCGCTGGCTGCTGTGGCTCGGCGAGCAGATCGCCTCCGGGGTCTGGAACACTGTCCTGCTGGCGCAGATAGTGCTGGTGCTGACCGGCGTATTTGCTCTGCTGGGGTCCACCCTGAACTCCTCGCACTTCGTCGGGGTCTGGGCGCGAAGGGCCGGCGACGGATTGCTGCTGGTCCTGAGATCCCTGCCGGAGTACCTGCTGAATTTTATCGGCCTGATCGTGCTGGGGCCTTCGATGCTGCCGGCCATTATCGCGATGACGCTGCACAACGGCGCCATTATCGGGCACCTGCTGGGCAGGCACAGCGACGAGCTGGCGCCCGCCGCTATCCGGTCCGGCCCGCTGGGCCGCTTCGCCTACTACTATGTGCCGACGCTGTACCAGCGCTTCCTGGCCTATTGCTTCTATCGCTGGGAGATTATTATCCGGGAGACGGCGATGCTGGGTATCCTGGGGATTCCGACCCTGGGCTTTTATATCGACTCGGCCTTTGAGTTCCTGCGCTTTGATGTCGCCCTGATACTGATCGGCGTCAGTGCCGGCATGACGCTTTCTGCGGACGCGATTTCCAGAAGGCTGAGACACAGATTCCTGGAAACCGGACAGCCGTCGGCTTTTGAAACACAGATACGGCTGTCGCCTTCAGCGGCTCAAACCCCATGAAAAATATATTCGCATCACTGCCCGAAGATCTCCGCGAGGAAGTCTTCGAGGATATAGTCCGCAGCGACAGCGTCAGGATCGAGCGCATCGTCTCCCAGGGCCACAGCTCCCCCGAGAGCGGCTGGTACGACCAGGACGAGAGCGAGTGGGTTATGGTCCTGCAGGGCGCGGCCAGCCTGGTGTTCGAGGGTGGGCGCGAGGTCAATCTCGGCGCCGGCGACTTTATCAATATTCCCGCCCACACCAGGCACCGGGTTCGCTGGACGGACCCGGAAAGGGCCACCATTTGGCTGTCGGTATTCTACAAGTAGTCACATTGAGGGAAGACCATGAAAGGAAGCTGCCTTTGCGGTCAGGTTCAGTATGAAATCAAGCGGTTTGAACCGAACATAGCGAATTGCTTTTGCCGCATGTGCAGAAAAACAAGCGGCTCCTCCCACGGCACTTACGGTGCCGTGCTGCCCGAAAACTTCCAGTGGCTGAGCGGGGAATCCCACATCAAAGCGTATAAATCCTCGGTCAAGGCCGAGAGAGGATTCTGCAAAGAATGCGGTTCCAGCCTGTATTACAAAGTGCGCAGCGCCGATTCATGTTATGAAATAGCGCTGGGAACCCTTGACGAAGAACCCGACCATTTTCCCAATGCCAATATATATTGCTCATCGAGGGCAAAATGGGCCCCCGGCAGTGAAAATCTGCAGGAGTTTGCAGGAAGTCGAAAACCTTCTTAGCAGGGAGTCTGGCGCGCCCCTCTTCCTGACGCCCCTTTTCCCGGCGTACCGCGCGCGGTAAACGCCCTGCCCGGTCTACAATTTCCTGACCCGGCCGGCAATCGGACGGTTTGCGCACCGCACCGGGGAAGGATCCCAATGGAAGAAAAATCGCACACCGGGGTTACCCCCCGGGACCGGAGGAAGCGCGACACCGCCCTGACGCTGCTGGTACTGGCCGTTCCGGTCTGTGTAACCCTGTGGCTGCTGTGGCTGCTGCCGGACGTACGCGGCGGCGCGACCCTGCAGTTCGGCCTGCCCTGGGTGCCGAGTCTCGGCGTTTCGCTGGTGTTCCTGGTCGACGGCCTGAGCCTGCTGTTCGCGCTGCTGGTCAGCGGTATCGGCGCCTTCGTCGTGCTCTACGCCAGCATCTACCTGCGCGGCCACGCGCAGCTGCCGCGCTTCTATCTCTACCTGCTGCTGTTCATGGTCGGCATGCTCGGGGTGGTGCTGGCGGCCGACCTGATCGCGCTGTTCGTGTTCTGGGAAGTAACCACCATCGCCAGTTACCTGCTGGTCGGTTTCAACCACGCCAGTGCCGCGGCGCGGCGCGCGGCGCTGCAGGCGCTGCTGGTCACCGCGTTCGGCGGTCTGTGCCTGCTCGCCGGCCTGATCCTGCTGGGCCAGGCGGCGGGCTCCT
The DNA here is from genome assembly GCF_059834885.1 of Microbulbifer sp. SE14. Lineage (NCBI taxonomy): Bacteria > Pseudomonadati > Pseudomonadota > Gammaproteobacteria > Cellvibrionales > Microbulbiferaceae > Microbulbifer > Microbulbifer sp. SE14. The sequence continues at coordinate 13,830 of NZ_JCBAJA010000029.1, forward strand.
ACGGGCTCGTCAGCGTGCTGCAGGCTGGCGCGCAGATCCGCGCCAGCGCCCTTTACACGCCGATGCTGCTGCTGATCCTCGCCGGCGCGCTGACCAAGTCCGCGCAGATACCCTTCCACTTCTGGCTCCCCAACGCGATGGCGGCGCCGACTCCGGTGAGCGCCTACCTGCACTCGGCGACGATGGTGAAGGCGGGCATCTACCTGATCGCGCGCCTGCACCCGGCACTGGCGGGCACCGCCCTATGGGAGTGGACCCTGACGCCGGTGGGCGCGGCCACCGCCGTGGTCGCGGCAACCCTGGCGCTGCGCCAGACGGATCTCAAACTGGCGCTCGCCTATACCACCGTGGTGGCCCTCGGCATCCTGACCATGTTCCTCGGCTCCGATACACCGGTGGCGATCGCCGCGGCCATCACTTTTGTGCTGGTGCACGCCTTTTACAAGGCGGCGCTGTTCATGGTGGTGGGAATCATCAATCACGCCACCGGCACCCGGGAGCTGGCGCAGCTCGGCGGGCTCTGGCGCTCGCTGCCGATTTCGTTTGTCGCGGCGCTGGCGGCGGCCGTATCCATGGCCGGTTTCCCGCCGTTTCTCGGCTTTATCGGCAAGGAATTGAAATATCAGGGTGCGCTGGCCATGGCCTCGGTGCCGCTGCTGGCCGCCGCTGCGGTGGTGTTTGCCAATGCGCTGATGCTGACCGTGGCGGCCACGGTGGTACTGAAGCCTTTCCTCGGCCGCCGGCCCCGCGGGGCCGGCGGGCACGAGGCTCCCCCCGGCCTGTGGATCGGGCCGCTGGTGCTAGCCGGGCTGGGCCTGGCGTTCGGCCTGGACACCAGCCTGATCGCGGACAGCCTGGTGCAACCCGCGGTGACCGCCGTTCTCGGCCGTCCGGGAATCGTGGAGCTGAAACTCTGGCATGGGATCAATCTGGCCCTGCTGCTGAGTATCGCGACCCTCGGCCTCGGCGTCGCCGCCTTCCTGGCTCAGCGCCGGCTGCGCGCGCTGATGTCCGCACTGGCGCCGCGGCTGCCGCTGAGAGCCGACCGGAGCTGGGACAGGGCCATCGAATACCTCAAGGCAATTGCCGCCGCGCAGACCCGGCTGCTACAGCACGGTGTCCTGAGCCAATACCTGATGGTGGTTTTCGCCACCCTGGCGCTACTGCTGGCGTTGGCCCTGTTGCGCGGCGACACCGCGCCCGCAGCCGGCTGGCCGCAGCTGACGATCAAGACGTGGACGGTGATGGCGCTGGCGCTGGCCGGCGCGCTGCTCGCGGCTGTGGCACGGCGGCCACTCGCGGCCATCTGCGGGCTCGGCGCTCTCGGTGTGAGTCTCTCCCTGATCTACCTGTTCTTCGGCGCACCGGATGTGGCGATCACCCAGCTGCTGGTGGAGACGCTCCTCCTGGTCATGATCGCCATGACCCTGCACCGGCTGCCGCTCTTCCCGCGGCCGCACCTTTCCGCACTGCGCATCGGCCACGCACTGCTCGCCGCCGCCTTCGGCTGCGCGGTGACGGCAACCCTGCTGTTTGTCCTGCAGCAGCCGTTTGATTCCGCCACGCAGGAATACTTCGAGCAGGCGGCGGTGCCGGAGGCCCACGGGCGCAATATCGTCAACGTGATCCTGGTGGATTTCCGCGCGCTGGACACCTTCGGCGAAATACTGGTGGTCTTTGCCGCGACCGTGGCCGCGGTCGCGCTGCTGCGCGGGCGAAGGGGGCAAGACGGATGAACACGCCGATTCTGCGGAGTGCCACGCGGATTCTCGCCCCCCTGATCCTGCTGTTTTCGATCTACATGCTGCTGCGCGGACACAACGAACCCGGCGGCGGCTTTATCGCCGGACTGATCGCCGCGGCGGCGCTCATCCTGTTTGCAATGGCCTGGGGCGCCGGCGCGGCGCAGGCTTCGCTGCGAATCGCGCCGGCAAGACTCGCCGCCGCCGGCGCGCTGCTCGCCGGGGTCTCCGGGGTCGCGGGAGCAGTACTCGGCCGGGCGCCGTTTTCGAGTCTGTGGCTTTTTGTCGGCGGCGGCGAGGGTGACAAGGGGCTGCCACTTTCGACCGTGCTGGTCTTTGATATCGGCGTCTACCTGACGGTGCTCGGGTCGGTACTGGTACTCTTTTTTGCGCTGGAGGACGATTGATTATGGAGACCGCCCTGGCTTTCCTGATCGGCGCCATGACGGCGACCGGCATCTACCTGATGCTCGCGCCAAACCTGCTGCGTTATCTGTTCGGACTGATCCTGTTCAGCAACGCCGCCAACCTGGCGATCTTCGCCGCCGGCCGGCTCACGCGGGCGGCACCGCCGCTGATCGAGGCGGGGCGCGACGCGCCCGCGTCGGCGGTGGCCAATGCCCTGCCCCAGGCGATGATTCTCACCGCCATCGTCATCGGTTTCGGGCTGCTGGCTTTTGCGCTGGCGCTGATCGTCGACAGCTACCGCAGCCTCGGCACCCTGAACGCCGATACCATGCGCCTCGCCGAACCGGTGCCGAAACACGGCGCGGAAGGGGGCCACTGACTTGAGCTGGTTACTGGCACTGCCATTCCTGCTGCCGATCGCCGCCGCGCTGACGACCTTCCTGACCCGGCGGCGGCACGGACTCACACGCGGGATCAGCATCGGCAGTTGCGCGCTGCTGCTGCTCGTCACGCTGGCGATTTTCGTCACCGTTGTGCAGCGGGGGCCGGTGGCGGCGCAGATGGGCGGCTGGCCGGCGCCGCACGGCATCTCGCTGGCCGCCGATTACCTGAGTGCGGTGATGCTGTTGATTGCCGGCGGCGTCGGTATCGCAGTGGCGGTTTTCGCGCTGGCGGATATCGACCGCGCCCGCGCCCGGCTCGGCTTTCACAGCTATTACCAGCTGCTGCTGGCCGGTGTCTGCGGCAGCTTCGCCACCGGCGACCTGTTCAACCTGTACGTCTGGTTCGAGGTGATGCTGATCGCGTCCTTCGCGCTGATGGTGCTCGGCGGCGAGCCACTGCAACTGGACGCGGGGATCAAGTACCTGGCACTGAACCTGGTCTCGACCCTGCTGATGCTGACCGCGATCGGCCTGGTGTACGGCCTCACCGGAACCCTGAACATGGCGCGTCTGCACCTGGCGGTGGCCGCGCTCGACAACCCGGTGGCGGTCGATGCGCTGGGCGCCCTGCTGCTCGGTGCCTTCGGCATCAAGGCGGCGCTGTTTCCGCTGTTTTTCTGGCTGCCAGCCTCCTATCACGCGCCGCCGGTGGCGGTCACCGCGGTCTTTGCGGGGCTGCTGACCAAGGTCGGGGTCTACGCGCTGATCCGCACCTTCACGCTGATTTTCCCCGCCGGCGACGGACTGGTGCACCAGTTGCTGCTGCCGGCCGCCCTGCTGACGATGCTGACCGGTGTCCTCGGCGCCGCGGCGCACTACGAGTTTCGCAAGATTCTCGCGTTTCACATCATCAGCCAGATCGGTTTCCTGGTGCTGGGGCTGGCGCTGTACAGCCCGCTCGCACTTGGCGGGGCGATTTTCTACATGGTCCACAACATCGTGGCCAAGACCAACCTGCTGCTGATCAGCGGCACGGCGCGGCGGCTGGCCGGCAGTTTCGAGCTGCGGCGCATCGGCGGCCTCTATCGCCACAGCCCGCTGCTCGCCGCGATGTTTTTTATCGCCGCTTTCAGTCTCGCCGGCTTTCCGCCGCTGTCCGGTTTCTGGGCCAAGTTCCTGCTGGTGAAGGCCAGCCTGGACTTGGCCGCCTACTGGGTCGCCGCCCTGGCACTGTTGACCGGCGCCCTGACCCTGTATTCGATGAGCAAGATCTGGGCCGAGGCTTTCTGGAAGGATCATCCCGGCGGCGAGAAGAATGCGGCGCAGCCGCTCGCCGGCGCCGAGCGGCTGCAGCGGATGGTCCCGTCGCTGGCGCTGGCGTTGGTGACCCTGGCACTGGGGCTGTTCCCGGAACCGCTGATCGGCTTTTCCCTGCGCGCCGCCGCCGGCCTGCTGGACCCCACCGCCTATATCGACGCGGTGCTCGCCGGCTCCTGACGACCCCTGCAAGAGGAACTGACATTGAAACTGTTTCTGTTAAACATTCTGCTCGCGATCAGCTGGTTGGCACTGACCGGCAGCGCGACCCTGCTCAATTTTCTCGCCGGCTTCGCGATCGGCTATGTGGCGCTGGCCGCGACGCGCGGCCGTTTGCGCGGCGACAGCTACTTCCGGCGGCTGCCGCGCGCACTCGGGCTGCTGCTGTTTTTTCTCGGCGAAGTCGTGATCTCCGGGCTGCGCGCCACACGCGAGGTGCTCTCCCCGGTGCGCCGCAGCCGCCCGAAAATCATCCGCGTATCCTTGGCAATCCGCGAACCATACCAGATACTGACCCTGGTCCAGCTGATCTCACTCACGCCGGGCACGCTGGTGCTGGATATCTCCCCGCAACAGGACGCGCTGTATATCCACACGATGTTTGTCGACGACGCGGACGCCTTTCGCCGCGAAGTACGCGACGGTTTCGAGCGCAGGGTAAAGGAGGTCCTGTCCTGATGCTGGAGGCGATCACCACGGGCGATTCGTCGCTGCTGAAAGTTGCGATCAACCTGGCCTCCTGGCTGCTGCTGCTGGCCTTGGCGCTGTGCTTTTTCCGCATCGCCCGGGGACCGACGCTGGCGGACCGGGTGGTGGCCCTGGACGTACTGAATGTTCTCGCGGTCGCCTATTGCGCGTTGCTGGCAGTGGCGACGGGGCGCGCGGTGTACCTGGACGCGGCGATCGCGCTGGCACTGGTGGCATTCCTGGTCTCGGTGGCATTTGCCCGCTTTATCGAGCGCGGCGGCGCGCAGGCGAAACACGATGACGGAGCACGAGAGCATGGGGATCACTGAAACTCTGGCGGCGGTCCTGATTCTCAGCGGCAGTTTTTTCGGCTTTACCGCGGCACTCGGACTCGTGCGCATGCCGGACATCTATATGCGCATGAGCACCTCCGGCAAGGCCGCCACCCTGTGCTGCGGGCTGCTGCTCGCGGCCGTCGCGCTGCTGCTCCACGAAGCGCGGGTGACGGCGCACGCGGTGGCCGCGGTCCTGTTCCTGTTCCTGACCGTGCCGGTGGGCATCCACATGATCGCGCGCGCCGCCTTCCGCAGCCACACCCCGCTAGCCCCGGGCACCGAAGTGGAGCCCGGAGCAGACCGGGACCGGACGCCAAACAAATAAGAAGCAGTAGATTTTTCCGTTGAATTTCCCCGGCCTGCAGCGGTCCTGCCCCCGGGTGTGGTAATCCGGTATATTGGCAGCCCAACTTCCACTTTATCCACGGGGGAGAGGCAGACATGGCAGTGGCCCTGAAGATTTCCGACGAATCCGCCGGCGGCGAGAAGGTTTTCGAAAGCCTGCTGCAATTCCCCGCCGAGACCATTTCGGTGCGGGAGCTGATCGAGGTGCGGGTGCAGACCGAGGTGGAGCGCTACAACGCCTCGGCCCGGAAAAGTTTATGGGATTGATCCAGCCCAGCGACTCGGAGCGCGACCTGAACGGCTACAGGATGCGCAGGAACCGCCGGGTGGATCTCCTTCAGCTTCGGCGAACTCAACGCCAGCGCCCACACCCGCAAGGCGATCCTGGAGAAGCTGGTGCCCAAACTGAAGATCGGGCCCCAGTGCCAGTTTATCGACCGCTTCCTGGTGGTCGAGGGCCGGCGGCGCACCTACAAGATCCACCTGGGCTCGGGCAATATCCTGATGGAGCCGAACAGCCAGTACCTGTGCATAGTGCCCGGCAGCCGCAAAGACTCGGCCGCGGACAAGCTGTTCCTGCCGTTCGAGGGTGACAATACGCTGCCGGTGATCCTGTCCAAGGCGGTGTTGCTGGCGGAGGACAACAGGATCAAGGACTCGACGATCAATTCGCAGATTGATCACTATCGGTGACCAGGCCTTCCGCTCCAAGGGTTATTGGAAGTATCCGCAGGAATACACAACGCTGGAATTTCTATTCGATGTGCACAGAAAATCCTGACTGGCCCGGGGAAATATCATCCCGCAAAGTGCATTCCGGTATGCTGTAGGCGCCGGTGTTCTGTGGGCGAAAGGGGATAGGCGCAGTCAGCCAAAGGTTATCGAGACGCTGCCCGAGCTGCTCGCAAACCTGCGCAAACCTCGCTTCGTCTACCCGGCCAGTACGGTAGACAAGGTACGGCGGCAGTACGTCGAAGCCCGGGTAATACAGGATCCCGTGCTGGATGGGAAATAAAATATCATCGATGGGGCCGTTGATACCCCGGGGGCTGTAATGGGACTCCCATCCACCCGTGGTGACGACCAGCATCGCCCGCTTTCCCTTCAGGCGGCCTTCCCCATAGCGGTCGCCCCAGTGCCTGTCGGAATGTTCGCCCACACCATAGGCAAGGCCGTAGGCATAGACGCGCTCCACCCAGCCTTTCAGGATCGCCGGCATCGAGAACCACCACAGGGGAAACTGCAGGATAAGCGCATCCGCCCACATCAGCTTCTCCTGTTCGAGTTCGATATCCTTGCTCTGCCAGCCGTTCTCCAATGCGAGCTTGGAATCCAGGGCCGGGTCGAAGCGCGCACCGGCCTGCCGGTTGGTATTGTCGTCGGCGTCCAGGGTTGCCTTCCACCGCATGGCGTAAAGATCCGATACCTGGACCTCATGTCCCGCCGCCTCGAGGCGCTTTATCGCAAAGTCCCTGAGTGAGCCGTTCAGTGACCTGGGTTCGGGATGGGCATAGACGAGAAGAATATTCATGGCTGGTTCTCCGTTAATTGCCGGGAGGAAGCAGAATAGGATTCCGTCAGGTATAGTTGAAATGAATTTCCTATATTCCAGGCATTACCGTGAATAATTTCAGGCAACTGGACCTCAACCTGCTGATCACACTCGATGTTCTGCTCTCGGAGCACAATGTGACCCGCGCGGCGGAGCGCCTGAATCTGTCCCAGCCCTCGGTGAGCGTCCACCTGGCCAAGCTCAGGGATTTCTTCGGGGATCCGCTGCTGCTGCCTGGACCAAGGGGAGTGCGGCCCACCAGGCGGGCGGAGGCACTGCGCGAGCCCCTGCGGCAGGCGCTCGAGTCACTGGAGCGCGCGGTATCCCCCGCCGCGCCCTTTGACCCGGCCGGGGCCACGGACACCTGGCGCGTTGCCGCCTCCGATTACGGGGAATCGACGATACTACAGCCCGCCCTGGCCGGGTTGCGGTCGGCGGCGCCCGGCACCCGGCTGGCATCCATGCAAATGGTGCCCTCGCGCATCGCCGGGCAGGCGGAGCGCGGGGAGATAGATCTCGCCTTCCACACTGCCGATGAATCTCCGGCAGGTTTGCGCCGGCGGATACTCTTCGCGGAGCGCTATGTCCTTGTGGGCCGCGCGGGCCACCCGCGCCTGAAACGGCGGCCGACACTTGCACAATTCTGCAAACTCGACCATGTGATCGTATCGCCGGATGGCGGGGGGTTCAGTGGCGTCACGGATAAGGTGCTCGCGGAAAAGGGCCTGGCGCGGCGGGTGGTGCTGTCTGTTCCGCATTTCCTGTTCGTCATATCGGCCGTGGCGAACACAGACCTGGTAGCGATGCTGCCCTCACGCCTGGTCCGCGACAACGACGCATTGCGGGTTGTCGAGCCGCCGCTCGAAGTGTCGGGTTTCGAGATGGCCATGCTCTGGCACGATCGCAGTCATCGCGATCCCGCACACCAGTGGCTGCGCGAGCATATCGTGGGTTCGGTGTGACCGGGGGCTTCGCTATCCGGTATATTGCATCCCGGATTCCATCCCGAACGGATAAGTGCGCTAGATTTTAAGGAATTGCAGTGACGGTTATTTACAGAGAAGCCCGGGAAAATGATCTGCCCGAGCTGGTGGCCCTTCTGGCCGACGACGCCCTGGGCAGCCAGCGGGAAGATAGCGGCAACCCGATCAATCAAAGATACCCGGAAGCCTTCCGCCACATTCAAAGAGACCCGAACAATGAACTGGTCGTGGTCGAGGATTCCGGCCGGATCCTGGGCATGATGCAGCTCACTTTTATTCCCTACCTCACCCACACCGGCTCCTGGCGCTGCCTGATCGAGGGGGTGCGCATCCACAGCGATTTCCGCGGCCGCGGCCTGGGGGAGCAGATGTTCCGCTGGGCATTTTCCAGGGCCCGGGAAAAGGGCTGCAGCATGGTCCAGCTCACGTCGGACAAGCAGCGCCCGGACGCATTGCGCTTTTACGAGAAGCTCGGGTTTACCGCCAGCCATGAGGGCTTCAAGCTCCGACTTTAACGCTGGCGGAGCCGCCATCGCCAGTGGAAAATGGCGCCAAATTTTCCCTTCCTCTGCAGCGATACCCGATGGCCATTGACAGCCTAGGACATCCGTCCTAGGCTGGCGCTCTTCTAGGACAAACATCCTAATCCGCGGCGACGGCCGCGCCCGACACCGGCGGAGCAGCGATGGGCAACAGGACAACCAGGGGACAGATCGTCGAGGCCGCCGACCGGCTGTTCTACCAGCAGGGCTTCGAGCGCACCTCCTTCTCGGATATCGCCGGCGCGGTGCGGATATCCCGCGGCAATTTTTACTATCACTTCAGGTCCAAGGACGAGATCCTCGCCGCGGTGATCGAGCTGCGCCTGGCCAACACCCGCGAGATGCTGGCGCGCTGGGAGCAGGAGGGGGAGACGCCCGCGGGCCGCATCCGCTGTTTTATTCATATCCTGATCGCCAACCGGGCCAGGATCAAACTCTACGGCTGCCCGGTGGGCAGCCTCTGCGCCGAACTGGCCAAGCTGGAGCACGCTTGCCAGGCCGAGGCCAACAAGCTGTTCACGCTCTTCCGCACCTGGCTGCGCCGGCAGTTCAGGCTGCTGGGCCGGGACAAAGACGCCGATGCACTGGCCATGCACCTGCTCGCCCGCAGCCAGGGCGTCGCCACCCTGGCAAACGCCTTTCGCGATGAGAAGTTTATCCGCCAGGAGGTCGCGCAGATGTGCGACTGGCTGGAATCCAGTATCGCTGAGTAACGGATCTTTTACGGAGGAAAAACCAATGTTTGTCGTATTGCTCAAATTCTCGGACAACAGGGACCGGGCCGGCCAGTTTATGGAGGGTCACAAGGCGTGGCTGCAGCGCGGCTTTGACGACGGCGTCTTCCTGCTCGCCGGCAGCCTGCAGCCGAACCAGGGCGGTGCCATTCTCGCGCACAACACTTCACTGCCCGATTTGCGCAGCCGGGTGAACGAGGACCCGTTCGTCGCCGAGGGGGTTGTGAGCGCGGAGATACTCGAGATAACGGCGTCGAAAGCCAGCGAAGCGCTCAGCTTCCTGCTCGGCTGAGCCCGACGATTCAAACACAGGACAGCTAGCCTATGAGCAAGACCATGACTGGCCCGGACGGTAAATCCCGCTGCCACTGGTGCAGCATAGCGCCGGAGTTTATCGACTACCACGACAGCGAATGGGGCTTTCCGGTCGACGACGACCGGCGCCTGTTCGAGAAGCTGAGTCTGGAGTCCTTCCAGTCCGGGCTCAGCTGGCGCACCATCCTCGCCAAGCGCGAGAATTTCCGCGCAGCCTTCCACCATTTCGACTTCGACAGGGTGGCGCGCTTTAGCCGGCGCGACGTCGAGCGCCTCCTAAAGGACGAGGGCATAGTCCGCCACCGCGGGAAGATAGAGGCGGTCATCAACAATGCGCAGCGGGCGCGGGAACTGGTGACACAGGAGGGCTCGCTGGCGGCCTATGTCTGGCGCTTTGAACCCGGCGGCGAGCAGCTCACCGAACCCCAGAGCGCGTCCACCTCGGCGGAATCCATTGCCCTGTCCAAGGATTTGAAAAAGCGCGGCTGGAAATTCGTCGGGCCGACCACCGTCTACGCCTTTATGCAGGCCATGGGACTGATCAACGACCACGCCGAGGGCTGCGCACTGCGGGCCGAGGCCGAGCGGGTGCGCCAGCGCTTCCGGCGGCCGGGGCGCTGATGGGGAAGGAGCCTAAACTGGTATCGAGCCCAAGCAAGTTTGAGCGATCGATGAAGAGCAAAACCAGGGTGGCCATACTGGTCCCCGGCATCTTCGACTACGGATGGTCGATGATCAGGATGAAGCAGGCCCTGGAGGCGGCCGGCTTCTCAGCCCACTACATCCACCTGAAATACAATTCCGGCTGGCACGGCATGGAACACCTGTCCGAGCAGCTGCAGAGCCGGGTCGAGGCGCTTACCGGGGAGGGCGACAGCTGTTCACTCGTCGGCTTCAGCATGGGCGGCATAGTGGCGAGGCATTACCTGCAGATACTGGGCGGGTTGGAGCGGGTGCACAAGTTCATCGCCATTTCCAGCCCCCACTACGGCAGCTACTGGGCCAATCTGCTGCCCTACCTGGGCGGCAGGCAGCTGCGCATCGGCAGCGAATTCCTCGACAACCTGAACAGGGATATGGAAATGCTGGCCCCCACCACCCCGGTGTCCATCTGGACCCCGTACGACATCACGATCGTCCCCCATACCAGCGCCCTGCTGCCGATCGGCAGGAACTACGAGGTGCCGGTCAAACTGCACCGCTGGATGCCGTCCGACCCCAGGGTGATCGACCTGGTCGGGAAGGAGCTGGACGAAGCCCTCGGCAACTGAAGGGCGGGCGGATCAGCGCCCCTGCGACGGCTGCACAAATATCTTGACGGCCGCCCCGGGCTGCCTTAAAAACGCGCGTCGCAGTTTCACTCCCCCTACGAGATGTCCTGGGTCTCCTTTAATGTGTTCCGCACCCTGGGGTTCGCGGACACCCTGCAGTTAAAGCCGGAAGAGGTCTTCAAGTACAAGGCCGAGATAGGCGCCGCCGACTGGGTGCTCTTCCCGGAATACTGGCAGCTGAACGCGCTGGTCTACGGCCTGAAGGCGCGGGTATTCCCCAGCGAGGCCAGCTACCGGCTGGGCCACAACAAGATTGAGATGACCCGCGCCTTCGAGCTGGTTGCCCCCGCCAATACGCCCACTACGCGCATCCTCGCCAACACCCCGGAGAACGCCGCAGACCTCTGGGATGAGATGGACCAGCCCTTCGTGGCCAAGCTGCCCAAGGCCTCCCAGGGCAATGGGGTCTGGCTGATCGAATCCCCGCAGGACTGGCGGGACTACCTGGCCAGGGCCGACGTGCTCTATGTGCAGGAGCAGCTGCCGATAGACCGGGATATCCGCATAGTGATCATCGGCGACCAGGTGGTAGCCGCCTACTGGCGCCTGCAGGCGGCCCAGGGGTTCTACAACAATGTCTCCAAGGGCGGTTTCGTCGACCGCAGCCCGGTACCCCAGGCGGCCATCGACCTGGCCCTGCACCTGGCGCGCACGCTGGAGATCGACCACGCGGGCTTCGATATCGCCATGGTGGGCGAACATCCCTATGTGCTGGAATTCAACCGGCTGTTCGGCAACCAGGGCATCGAGGGCGGCGACGCCCGGCTGCGGGAGGTAATACTCGACTACCTTCTGCGGCAGTCGGTGCCCACCGGACCCAACTTTCCCAGCCGGCCCTCTTCGCCGCGCCGGCGGCTCAAGCGGGTGGCCTGATCCGCGCCACTGGTCCCATCGGTTCCCCACAGGTGGTGCTAACACCGCCGCCGCGGCCGCAGCATCTTATAAGCGCTCTGTGTCAGCCGGTCTCATGCTGCCCGCCGCCTGCGGCGGGAGACCGCATCGCTCAATAGAAAACTCATATAAAAAGCCAGGTGCGACTATGAAACCCTTCCCCAAACTGCGCTGGGCGCTGCTGGCGCCCGCCCTCGTTTTACCGCTGGCCGCGAATGCGGCCGCGGTTTTTTCCGACGATTTTTCCACTGGCGATATCAGCGGCTGGTCCACCTCCGGCACGGTGGACGCCTACAACAATGAATCCATCCGCCTGGGCGCCACTTTCACGGCGACCCGGGCGGTTTCCACCGACGGCGGCGGCAATACGCGGTGATCTCCAATGCCGGCAGCGCGGATCTGGTGATTGGCAGTACCAGCAACCCGGCCTCGCCCTACAAGTCTGATTCGGTGGAAGACGAGGGGCCTCAGCCCCGCTCGGCGTTTTCCTCGCGGTAGGGCTTGTGCAGTTCCACCGCCCTCGCCTGCTTCTTGCGCAGGCGCAGGTTGAGCATTTCCACTGCCACCGAGAAGGCCATGGCGAAGTAGATGTAGCCCTTGGGCACGTGCACGTCGAAGCCCTCGACGATCAGGGTCAGGCCGACCATGATCAGGAAGGACAGGGCGAGCATTTTTATTGTCGGATGGCGGTCGACGAAGTCGCCGATGGGCTTGGCGGCCACCAGCATCACGATCACCGCCAGCACGATCGCGATCGCCATGATGGAGATCTCGTCCACCAGGCCCACCGCGGTGATCACCGAGTCCAGCGAGAAGACGATATCCAGTATCGCGATCTGCAGCAGCACCATGCCGAAGCCGGCAGTGGCCACCGAACCGCCGCCGCCATCGACACCCTCCAGGCTGTTGTGGATCTCGTGGGTGGCCTTGGCGAGCAGGAAGAGGCCGCCGCCGACCAGGATGATGTCGCGGCCGGAGATCTCCATGCCGAACACCGTGAACCAGGGCTCCACCAGCCCCATGATCCATACGATGGAAAACAGCAGTGCCAGGCGCGTGACCATCGCCAGGGTCAGGCCGATAAAGCGCGCCGGTTCGCGCTGCTTCTCCGGCAAACGGCCGACGAGGATGGAGATAAAGATGATATTGTCGATGCCCAGGACGATTTCCAGCGCCGCCAGCGTCGCCAGCGCAATCCAGGCCTGCGGATCGGCCACCCATTCAAACATGTAAAATTTCCTTATCTGCAAAGGGGTAACTACTCGCCCCTCCCCCGTTTGCGGGGGAGGGGCCGGGGGCTCCGATCAGCTCCCTCTCCCTACCCCCTCCCCCAAAGGGGGAGAGGGGACTGTTGGGGTGAGTAGTCGGGGAGTTATTTGAATGGGCTTATTCTATTAGGCTTCGTGCAGCCAGGCCATGGCCTTCTCCTCGTCTTCGAAGTAGCGCGCCTCGCCGCCGATAAACCAGCTGCCCACCCTGGCGGACATCTCCTGCCAGCGGCGATTGCCGACCATGGCGACGCGGTTGAACTGGCGGCCGTGCTTGACCCCCAGCTTGAGGTCGTCCCAGGCCGCGCGCGGCTCCCACCCCTCCATTTCCGTCGCATCGAAGAAGACATTGATCTTCGGATGGTCCACGCCCTCGATGGCGGACTCCAGCATGGGCACCAGGGACTGGTAGTCGTCGTGGGTCAGCTTGCCGCGCACATGCATGGTCAGGAAAAACTCGCCCGACCCATCGCCGCGCTCCAGGCCGACGGAAATGCCGTGACGTTGCCTCATAAGCGACTCCCGCAACGGTGGTGGCAGTTCAGGCATTTATAGTGTCGCGGCAGGGCGGCGGCAATCAGTCGGAGAGATAGTATTCGACCGTGGAGACGACGCGCACCTTCTTGATATGGGGGTTGTTCTTGTCCCGGTCGCTGATGCTGAACTGGCCCTGGGAGGCGCGCTTGATCTTGCCCAGCACGCTATCCGAGTCCTCGGCGAATTTCTGTGCGACCTGTCGCGCCTCGACGGTGGCCTGTTCGACCATCTGCGGCTTGATGTCGTTGAGGCCGGTGAAGATGTATTCGATCTGGCCCTGGTAGTTGCCCTGGGAGAAGGCGATGCCCTCCTTGCCCAGATTCGCCAGCCTGTCCATGGCCGCGCGCACCTTGTCCACCTGCTCCGAATAGACGGTCACCGTCTGCAGTGCGGTGTAGCGGAACTCGGCCTTCTGGCCGCCGCCGTACTGCTGCGCGGACTTGTCGGTGATCGCCGGCATCGACACGGACACCGCCTCCGGCGCTATGCCCTGCTCACCGAGGAATTTCTCGATGCGCTCGCTTCTACTGGCGATGCCCTGGTAGAGGGACGGCAGATCGTTGCTGGCGGCGGTGAACTGGATCGGCCAGATCACGATATCCGCCGGCACCTCCCGCTCCGCCAGGCCCTTGACGGTGACGGTGCGCTCGTAACCCTTGAATTTTTCCACCGCGCTGCCGAGCAGGTAGCCGAGGGCGGCAAGGCCCAGCAGTATGCCGGTGCCGAGGAGCAGGGCGGGGGTCGCATTTTGTGATTTCATTGTTGTTCCCATATTTTTCGGTTGCCGCCGGGAGGGCGAACACAAGGTTCGCCCGGCGGAGCCGCGGGCAACTACTGGCAGATCTCGTCGTAACCGCGACCGCGAAACTCCAGCAGGCAGAAGCCGTGGCCGAAGGGATCGGACAGGCCGGCGATCGCCCCCCAGTCATTGACCCGGATCTGTCCCTCCAGTTTCGCGCCGGCGGCCAGCGCCCGCTCCACCGCGGCCTCCACGTCGTCCACCACCATATCCAGGTGCAACGGCGTCCAGTGGCGCTGGTAATCCCGCCGCCGTTCGCCGGCGGCGAGGGAGCCGGCCTCCTTCGCCAGCAGGTAGAGGGGCGCGTTGCCGCCGAGCATCTCCATCCCGGAAGCGCCGAAGCTGCGGCCCGGGCGCAGGCCGAAGGCGTCGCGGTAGAAAGCGATCGCCCGCTCCAGGTCGTCGACGTCGATATTGATCAGGAATTGCATTTGAATCTCCGCTCTGCGAGCCGCACAAACTCTTTCGGCTGGCATGGTACCAGGCCCTGATGCCGGTGGCCGTCCGGGAAATATTTACCGATGAGGTTTTTTGCCGGGCGGCCACCGGCAGCAGGGCCGATCGGAGCCCTCCGCCTGCCGGCATTGGACTCAAGAGCCGCCGGCCGGCCGCGGCTGCTCGCAGTTCCAGCAGTAATCGAAGGCCGCACCGTTTTCCTCACCGCACTCGCGGCAGCGCCAGGACAGCTGTCCCGCCTCGGCGTCGGCGAGCAGCTGGCGGGCGCGCTCGTAGTCCCGCTCCCGCTCGAGCCAGAGTTCCGGCCACACCTGGTTCGGCGCCAGCTCGCCGGAGGCGCCCTGGGCAAATTCGTTTTTCAGGAATACCGGAATGCCGGCGACTTCGAGCTTGCTCTTCGCCAGTTCCACCAGCAGGCGGTTCTCGTGGGTGTAGATCAGTTTCATCAATAAAAAAGGGCCGCTTGTGCGACCCTGAGAGTAACAGCCCCGATCGGCAACTCAAATCTTTTAGCGCGGCTCTTTGCTGGTCAATTTTTTGTCGACCACGGGACAGTCCGCGCCTTCGCAGCTCTCCCCGGCGGCAAGGGTCCCGATTTCGATCGTGGTATCGACAGCCCCCAGGCCGACGCGTCCGGCGACCGTCGCCCTGCCGCTGGTACTGGCGATGTATTCCTGTACCACCCTGCCGAGACTGTTTCTCTGCACCGCCAGTCTCTGCCCCGCCTTGACTTTTTCGCCGCGGCACACGAACAGCTGTATCCAGTCGCCGCGCGTTCGATCAACCTTCGCGCCTTCGACAGGGACCAGCCCGTCTATTTCGCCGAATAGCTGGCCCGGCGCGGCTGCGGCTGCGGCTGTAGCCGCAGGCAGTGACACCAGTAAAAACAGCAGAGCAAACTTCACCCGCATTCTCCCACGCAATCGCAGAAACAGTGCGGCGGACAGGACTACCCGCCGCGGTGAGCGTGTCGCCAGATACCCTCTGATTCAGGTATAGACGGGGAACAATATTCGCGCCAATCGAACGCGGGAACCGGGCAATAAAAAAGGGCCGCGATTGCGGCCCGAAATTTTAGGAGTCAAAAACGAAAGCGCGGAATCAGCCCAAATCGAAGAATTTGAATTGATTACGGCGTAGCGAACGGGTGGCTGGTGGTGGCCGCCGGAGCGCAGGCACCGGAGCGTACTTCAGTACGTGAGGATTCGACCGGGCTGGCGCACCAGCACCGCCGGACGCCGCCAGGCGCACGCGCAGTAGGCGTAATCAGCTCAAATCGATCCAGGTGGACTTCAGCTCGCAGTACTTGTCCAGCGCATGCAGGGACTTGTCGCGGCCGTTGCCGGACTGCTTGAAGCCGCCGAAGGGCACGGTGATGTCGCCGCCGAAGTAGTTGTTCACCCACACGGAGCCGGCGCGGATGTCGCGGGCCATGCGGTGGGCGCGGCCGAGGTTGTGGGTCCAGATGCCGGCGGCGAGGCCGTAGATGGAGTCGTTGGCGATGCGCAGCGCCTCCTCCTCGGTCTCGAACTCGATCACCGCCAGTACCGGGCCGAAGATCTCCTCGCGGGCGATGGTCATATTGCCGGTCACGCCGCGGAATACGGTGGGCTCGAAGTAGTGGCCGCCGGCCACGGCGTCCGCCGGCTTGCCGCCGCACACCAGGGTCGCGCCCTGCTCCAGGCCCTTGGCCACGTAGAACTCGACGGTGTCGAACTGGCTCTGGTCGATCAGGGCCCCCATGACGGTATTGGGGTCCTGCGGGTGGCCGGGCACAAAGCGCTCGCTGGCCTTTTTCACTTTCCCGATGAACTCGTCGGCGATGGATTTCTCCACCAGCAGGCGCGAGCCGGCGGTGCAGGTCTCGCCCTGGTTGTAGAAGATGGCCAGGGCAGCGGCCTCGGCGGCCTTGTCCAGATCCGCGTCGGCAAAGACGATATTGGGGCTCTTGCCGCCCAGTTCGAGGAAGGTGCGCTTCAGGTTCGACTGGCCGGAGTACTCGGTCAGGGTCTTGCCCACTTCGGTGGAGCCGGTGAAGGTGAGGCAGTCGATATCCATATGCAGGCCCAGGGCCTTGCCCAGGCTGGAGCCAGGTCCCGGCAGCACGTTCAGCACGCCGTCCGGCAGGCCGGCCTCCCTGGCCAGGCCGGCCAGCTTGATCGCAGTCAGCGGGGTGTTGGAGGCGGGCTTCAGGATCACGCTGTTGCCGGTGGCCAGCGCCGGCCCCAGTTTCCAGGCGGTGGTGGAGAGCGGGAAGTTCCAGGGCACAATCGCCGCGACCACCCCCAGCGGCATGCGCTGCACCAGGGCCAGCTCGTTGGGGCCGGTGGGGGCGACTTCGTCGTAGACCTTGTCGATGGCCTCGCCGCTCCAGCGGATGGTGGTGACGGCGCCGGGCACGTCCACGTTCATGGTGTCAGAGATCGGCTTGCCGGCGTCCAGGCTCTCCAGCAGCGCGATTTCCACCTTGTTCTGCTCGATCAGCTCGGCGAAGCGCACCAGGATCTTTTTGCGCTCCATCGGCGGCATGTGGGACCAGACGCCGGACTCGAAGGTCTCGCGGGCGGCCTTGACCGCCAGTTCGGCGTCCTCGGGGCCGCAGCTGGCCACCTGGGCCAGTTCCTGACCGTCCGCCGGGTTGATGGTGGGGCGGGTTTGGCCTCCCAGGGCGTCCACATACTCGCCGTTGATAAAGGCGCGGCCCTCGATCTCGAGCCCGGCCGCCAGGGCCTGCCACTCCTGCAGGGTTTGGGGAGTTTGTTGTTGCGCTGACATGGCACACCTCTTATCAAAGTTGAATGATTGTTCGGTTTATATCGAAAATGTGATCACAAATCAAAGGGTATCAGAAGTCTTGTCGTAACCGCCAGGCTCTGCCGGGCGAACACAAGGTTCGTCTCTACAGCGCTCTCTCGTCATTCCGGCGCAGGCCGGAACCCAGGTGTCACCAAACTGGATACCGGTACCGGATCAAGTCCGGCACAGGCTATGCGCCGGTATGACGAACCAATGAAAGCTTGTTCTGGAACAGAGTAGCTGCCTGATTGCATTCATTGCCCCTGCGGCGCTGCCCTTCGACCTTCTTTCAGGCCACGCTCGTCTCCACCCGCAGCCAGTCGTCCTCCAGCTGCATCGCGATGCCGTCGCCGTGCAGCAGTTCGCCGACGCCGGCGGGGGTGCCGGTAAGCACCACGTCGCCGGGCTCCAGGGTGAAATGGCTGCTGGTATAGGCCACCAGGTCGAGAATCGGCGTCAGCATATGGGCTGTTTTGCCGCGCTGGCGCAACTCGCTGTTCAGCCACAGAGAGTAGGTGAGATTGTCCCAGTCCGGTGCCCAGTCCAACTTCACGAAGGGCGATAGGGGGCAGGCGCCGTCGAAGCCCTTGGCCTTCTCCCAGGGATGACCGGCCTTTTTCAGCTGCGACTGCAGGTCGCGCAGGGTCAGGTCCAGGGCCAGGCCCAGCCCGACTATGGCCGCCGGCACCTCGGACGCATTGGCGTCGGTGAGCCGATCGCCGATCAGCAGCGCCAGCTCCCCCTCGAAGTGACAGCCGCCGCGGCCCGCCGGCAGGTGGATGGGCTCGGCCATCGGCACGGCCGCTGTGGCCGGCTTGATGAACAGCAGCGGGTCCTCCGGTATCGGGTTGTCCAGCTCGGCGGCGTGATCGGCGTAGTTGCGGCCGACACAGACGATCTTGCCCAGGTCCAGGTTGGTCTCGGTGCCGCAGGTGAATTGATGTCGGTACATAATCAAATTAGATACTTAGGATAGACATTTCGAATAAAGCGCCACAGGGCGCTTGTGGTATGATCGCGCCCTCGCCGGAAGCCGGCAGAGTCTACCCTTTTCCCGTCGCCCACCGTCAAGAGAGTGTATATGGCTCCACAAACCTCACTGCAAAAGGACAAGATTCGCATACTGCTGCTGGAAGGTGTGCACCAGTCCGCCATCGACCTGCTGGCGTCCCGCGGCTACACCAATGTGGAGTACGTGAAGACCTCCCTGCCGGAAGAGCAGTTGATCGAGAAGATCGCCGACGCCCACTTTATCGGCATCCGCTCCCGCACCCAGCTGACCCGCAAGGTGCTGGAGAATGCGCCCAAGCTGATCGCCATCGGCTGCTTCTGCATCGGCACCAACCAGGTGGACCTGAAGGCCGCCACCGAGCTGGGCATAGCGGTATTCAACGCGCCCTACTCCAACACCCGCAGCGTGGCGGAACTGATCATTGCCGAGACCATCTTCATGCTGCGCGGCATTCCGGAGAAGAACGCCGTCTGCCACCGCGGCGGCTGGATGAAGTCCGCCGCCGGCTCCTTCGAGGCCCGCGGCAAGACCCTGGGTCTCGTCGGCTACGGCGCCATCGGCTCCCAGGTGTCGGTGATGGCCGAGGCCATGGGCATGCGCGTGATCTTCTACGACGTGATCACCAAGCTGCCCCTGGGCAACGCCACCCAGGTCAACAGCCTCGACGAGCTGCTGGGCGAGGCGGACGTGGTATCCCTGCACGTGCCGGAGCTGCCGTCCACCAAGATGATGATCGGCCCCAGGCAGATTGCCCATATGAAGCCCGGCGCAATCCTGCTGAACGCCTCCCGCGGCACCGTGGTGGATATCGATGCGCTGGCAAACGCACTGAAGAGCGGCCACCTGGCCGGCGCGGCCATCGATGTGTTCCCGGTGGAGCCGCGCGGTAACGACGACGAGTTCGTGTCGCCCCTGCGCGGTATCGACAACGCGCTGCTGACGCCCCACGTGGGCGGCTCCACCATGGAGGCGCAGGAGAATATCGGCATAGAGGTCGCGGAGAAACTGGCCCACTATTCCGACAACGGCACCACCACCGGCTCGGTCAACTTCCCGGAAGTGGCCCTGCCGGGCCATGTGGGCGTGCACCGGCTGCTGCACATCCACAAGAATGTGCCCGGCGTGCTCAGCGCCATCAACCAGGTGTTCTCGGAAAACAATATCAACATCTCCGCGCAGTTCCTGCAGACCAACGAGACCCTCGGTTACGTGGTCATCGACGTGGATGCGGAGTACTCGGACCTGGCGCTGGAGAAACTGAAGAACGTGCCCAACACCCTGCGTTGCCGCGTGCTCTTCTAACTCAATTTTCGGAGTTCACGGGAACTGCTGGCCCCAAAGGGAGATGCCTTCGAGCGGCCTGCTGCCGGTGCCACCCGGAGGTTTCCTGTCCTCGATGTAAACTCCGAAACTTGAGTTCTAAATATTTCTCCTCACCCTGTAGGAGCGGCCGCTGGCCGATTGTGTGCTCCATGCACAATCGGCATTCCCGCCATCCATGGCGGCTGCCGCGATAGAGATTGATCGCGGCCAGCGGCCACTCCTACAATTGCGCTTTCACTCGGCGGGCCCGCGGCCCGCGCCCCCACAACCAGGTGTACCCCCTTGCGCAATCACGACTCCGCCGCGACCGGCCTGCTGGCCGGCATTGCCGCCTTTCTCTTCTGGGGACTGGCGCCGCTGTACTTCAAGCTGCTGGATGGTATTCCCTCGACGGAAATACTGGCCCACCGCAGTATCTGGGCGCTGCTGCTGGCGCTCGCGATCCTGCTGCTGATCGGCAAGTTCCCCGATTTCACCACCACATTGCGCGATGGCAGGAAGATGCGCACCCTGGCCCTGTCGGCGCTGCTGATCGGCAGCAACTGGCTGGTGTTCATCTGGGCCATCACCAACGACCACCTGCTGGATGCGAGCCTCGGCTACTACATCAACCCGCTGATTTCTGTGCTGCTCGGTGTGCTGGTGCTGGGGGAGCGGCTGCGGCGACTGCAGTGGCTGGCGGTGGGGCTGGCAGCGGCGGGCATCGCCCACGATCTCCTGCAGTTCGGACGCCTGCCGGTGGTGGCCATTTACCTGGCGCTCTCCTTCGGTTTCTACGGCCTGGTGCGCAAGCGCGCACCGGTGGACAGCCTCACCGGGCTCGCGGTGGAGACCCTGTACATGTTTCCGCTGGCCCTGGCCTACCTGTTCTGGAGCGACAGCCCCAGCAGCAACCTGTTCAACAACAGCTGGCAACTGAACGGCCTGCTGTTGCTGGCCGGCCCCATCACCCTGACACCACTGCTGCTGTTCAACATCGCCGCGCGCCGCCTGAACCTGTCCACCGTCGGCTTCCTGCAGTACCTGGCACCGACACTGCAGCTGCTGCTCGCCACCCTGGCGTTCGGCGAACCCTTCGGCGAGGGCAAGCTGGTCACCTTCGCGCTGGTGTGGCTGGGGCTGCTGCTCTATTCCTTCGATGCGCTGGCGCAGCGGCGGAAACTGCAGCTGCAGAGAAAAGCCGTAGCCTGACCGGCGGCAGCGTCTCCCCGCGGAATATGTGAGAATGGCGGCAGGTTAATAAAAACTCGTCGCCAACCATGAGCAACAGCCTGTCTCTCACGCTTCCCACCGCACTGCTGCCGAGCTGGCGGCGGCTGCACACCGTGCTGGTCGCTTCGCTGCTGTGGAGCCTGTTGCTGTTCGCTGTGCACTGGCAGAGCCCCTATCCGGGACTGCTGCTGCGCACCACCTCCGCCGGACTGGTAGCCCTGCTGGTGTTCTGCCTGCTGGAACTCTGGCCGCAGCGACTGCCGCACCGACTGGCGCGCTGGGTACTGCAGGTGCTCGGCGTGGCCACTTCCATTCCCCTGACCCTGCTGGCCTTCTATATCGCCTCCACCGAAGCGGGCGCGCCGCCCTTCTGGGAGGACCGGCACCGCCTGATCGGCTTTGCGATGTTGGCAATGAGCGGACTCCTGTTCGCTCCCTGGATCGCCATGTCCGCATTGATGCGCCAGCGGGATGAGACGGTGCGCAGCCAGGCCCGGGCCTTCGAGCGCGAGCGCGGCGAGTTGGAGCGGCAGGCCCTGGATGCCCGCCTGCGCCTGCTGCAGGCACAGGTGACGCCGCACTTCCTGTTCAACACCCTGGCCAATGTGCGCGAACTGGTGGAGTCCGCCTCGCCCAGGGCGCCGGCGCTGCTGGACAGCCTGATCGCCTACCTGCGCGCGGCGGTGCCGCGCCTGCACCAGTCGGACAGTTCGGCCGGGCGGGAACTGGAACTGGTGCGCGCCTACCTGGAGCTGATGCAGATGCGCATGCCCGACCGCCTGCAGTTTTCACTGTCCGCGGACGAGGCTGTGCGAAAAATTCACTGCCCGCCGATGGCGCTGCTGACCCTGGTGGAAAACGCGGTGCGCCACGGCATAGATCCCAGTGAGGAGGGCGGCCGCATCGACGTGCGCCTGCGGCTGCGCGACGGGCGCTGCCTGGCGGAGGTCGCGGATAGCGGCGTGGGCATACAGTCCGGGGCCGGCGGACTCAGCACCGGGCTCTCCACCCTGCGCGAGCGGCTGCGGCTGACCTTCGGCGGCGATGCGTCGCTGAAGCTGGTCGCGCTGGAACCCCGGGGACTGCTGGCGGAAATAGAATTTCCCGCGCGGGAGTGTGCACAGTGAACAGACACCCCACAGCCCTGATTACAGAAGACGAGCCGCTGCTGCGCCAGTCCCTCCGCCGCCAGTTGGCGGCGCTGTGGCCGGAACTGGAAATCGTCGCCGAGGCGCGCAACGGCCGCGAGGCCGCGGCGCAATTCGAGGCGTTGCAACCGGACATCTGCTTTCTCGATGTGCAAATGCCGGGCATCTCCGGCGTCGAGGCGGCGCAGCAGATAGGCCGCCGCGCCCACCTGGTGTTCGTCACCGCCTTCGATACATACGCGGTCGAGGCCTTTGCGCAGGGGCACTGGACTATCTGGTGAAACCGGTGGAAGCGGAGCGCCTGGCAGATACCGTGGCACGCCTGCAGGAGCGGCTGCGCTCGGCAGTGCCGGCACCGGATACCGAAGCCCTGCTGGCGCAACTGGCCGCTCGCCTGGCGCCGAAACTGGAGCCGGCAACCCTGCGCTGGATTCGCGCCTCCGTCGGCCAAGCGCTGCGCCTGATTCCAGTGGACGACGTGGATTTCCTGCGCGCCGACGAGAAATACACCCTGGTGGCCTGGCGCGACGGCGACAGGCCGGTCGAGGCCCTCATCCGCACGCCGCTGAAAGAGCTGCTGGCCCAGCTGGATCCGCAGCACTTCGCGCAGGTGCACCGCTCGGTGGTCATCAACCTGCGCGCCATCAAACAGATCACCCGCAATCCCAACGATACCGCGAACATCCACCTGAAAAGCCGCAGCGAGGTGCTGCCGGTCAGCCGCAGCTACCTGCACCTGTTCCGGCAGATGTAAGCAGCCGCACACCATCCGTCACTTTATAGCGTCTTTCACGGCACGGAATCCGCGCGTCGTCACACTGTATCTGGAGACCGCCCGGCCGACCAAATAGATTCGCAGGCGAATACACGCAGACGCAAAAGGAGAGGATGCGATGACCACGGCTTCCAGCAGTGCACTCCGCACTAGCAACCAGATTTCAACAGGCACTATCACTGACATCCGCGCCCGCAGGGCGCTGAAGACAGCCGCCATTACTTGGTTGGCTGTCGCCGTCACCGGCCAGTTAATGATGGCGGTTTACGTAATCGGCTTTTACCTGAGCGCGGTTCTCGATGGCGGTTGGGTGCGCTGGAACAGGTTGCCGGTCGGCTTGATTGAAGGAGACGGCGTCCGCAACCTGATATTGTTTTCTCACCTGCTGTTCGTCACTGTCGTAGTGGTTTCCAGCGCAATACAACTTCTGCCAATCATTCGACGCCGCTGGCCCCACCTCCACCACTGGAACGGTCGTCTGTACATAGTCGCTGCCCTGGTTATGGGGCTCGGTGGTTTGTACCTGGAGCTGAGCCACAAAATGCCAATTGGCGATCTCTCTTTGGGCATCGCTATTTCCATCAATGCCCTGCTGATACTGGGTTTTGCTGCCGCTGCCCTCCGCTATGCCTTGGTGCGAGACTTCGACCACCATATGCGCTGGGCACTGCGACTATTTCTGGCGATGGGCGGGGTCTGGTTCTTTCGAATAGGGCTGAACTTCTGGCTACTGATCAATCAGGGGCCGGTGGGTTTCGATCCGAAAACCTTAACAGGCCCCTTCGTGACCTTCCTCGGTTTCGCCCAGTACCTGTTGCCACTGGCGATACTGGAACTGTACTTCCGCGCGCGGGACAGCCACTCTGTACACGCTCAGCAGTGGATGACCGCATGCCTGGGGCTCGCCATCCTGGTCACCGCCACCGGAATATTCGCGACGTCGATGATGATGTGGCTGCCGCGTTTGGCGGCCTGAGTGCCACAAACAACCCGGGCGAACACAAGACAGATTTTTGCGTCCGGCCGCTCCAGGCATTCACGGCGCCTGCGGCCCTGCAAAATCTGCATTTCCGCTGGGCGGCACTCCGTCATCCATGGCGGTCGTTCGCCCCTACGGATCGGCCCGTTATGCATTCAGCCAGTCGTCCAGCGCCTTGAGTATCTGGTGCCGGTAGGGCTGGGTCTCGTTGATCATCTGGTGGCGGGCGCCGCGGACTATGACGCGCTTGCTGTTGGGGAAGCGGTCTCGTATCGCGCGCATGTTGTAGCGCCAGGAGACCGTCTCGTCGCCGGTGCCCTGCACAACCAGGATGGGCTTGGGATTTTTCGCGGTTTTGGGGAAGGTCTTCAGCCAGTCCACCATGGCGCCGAGCCAGCGCATCGACATCACCGGTGACTGCAGCGGGTCCCGGTGCGCCTGGCGGCGCGCGAACTCGGCGTCGTGGGTGTTGATGTTGAAGCCGCGGTCGGGGGCTACCAGGAAGAAGCGCCCCAGGTAGTACATCCACTTGCGCACATGCCAGCGCGCCGGGCGCACCAGCGGCGCCAGCAGGAAAACCTTGTCGAATGGCTGCCAGCAGCTGTACTGGAGGTAGGCCAACAGTGCCGCGCCGCCGGTGCTCTGGCCCAGGGCGTGCCAGGGGCCGGGCAGTTTGTCGCGGGCAATCTGCAACAGGCTGTCCAGCACCTGGCGGTACTGCAGGAAGGTATCGATCGCCACCGGTTCGCCGCTGGAGAGGCCGTGACCGGGGAAGTCGAAGATCACCACATTGAGGTCGCGCTCCAGGCCGAAACGCACCGCCGCGCCGTAGATGCCGGTGTGGTCGAAATAGCCGTGGCAGATAAACAGGGTACCGCGGGGCCTTTCCACCAGCCAGTACTGGGCCACCAGCTCGAAACCGGCGGCGGTGAAGGTGCCGACGCCGGTCGCGCTCGCCAGCGGGAATTGCAGGTCGTAGTAGTTGCGGTATTCCTGCAGCGCAGGGAGCAGCGGCCCCTCGTCATGGCTACTGAAATCCAGCGCCGGCAGCTGCTCGCGCAGGGCCGAATAGTCCGGGCGTTTGATGACCGGGCTGTGCTCGAGGGTGGTGATATCTTGCAGTAGGTCCATTGGTTTAATGGTACTGCATTTTGATTGGGGCGGCTGCGCGGTAAACCTGTAGGGGCGAACACAAGGTTCGCCCCTGCAGGTAAACGCCTCAGGCGTTTACCTGCGGCTCCAGCTCGCCGGCGTCGTAGCGCTGGCTCATGGCGTCGAGCCCAATCGGGCGTATCTTGCTGGCGTTGCCGGCGGTGCCGAAGGCCTCGTAGCGGGCGATGCAGATATCCTTCATCGCCTTGACGGTTTCCTTGAGGAATTTGCGCGGGTCGAACTCGGACGGGTTCTGGGCCAGGAAGCGGCGGGTGGCGCCGGTGGAGGCCAGGCGCAGGTCGGTGTCGATGTTGACCTTGCGCACGCCGTGCTTGATGCCCTCGCAGATCTGCTCGACGGGCACGCCGTAGGTCTCCGGGATCTCGCCGCCGAACTCGTTGATGACCTTCAGCCACTCCTGCGGCACCGAGGAGGAGCCGTGCATCACCAGGTGGGTGCCGGGAATACGCGCGTGGATTTCCCTGATGCGGTCTATGGCGAGGATGTCGCCGGTGGGCGGGCGGGTGAACTTGTAGGCGCCGTGGCTGGTGCCGCAGGCGATCGCCAGGGCGTCCACCTTGGTCTTCTGCACGAAGTCCGCGGCCTCTTCCGGATCGGTCAGCAGCTGGTCGTGGGACAGTACGCCCTCGGCGCCGACACCGTCTTCCTCGCCGGCCATGCCGGTTTCCAGGGAACCCAGGCAGCCCAGCTCGCCCTCGACGGACACGCCGCAGGCGTGCGCCATATCCACCGCGCGGCGGGTGACGTCGATGTTGTAGTCGTAGGAGGCCGGCGTCTTGCCGTCCTCCTGCAGGGAGCCGTCCATCATCACCGAGCTGAAGCCCAGTTGGATGGAGCGCTGGCACACCGCCGGGCTGGTGCCGTGGTCCTGGTGCATCACCACCGGGATTTCCGGGAA
This sequence comes from Microbulbifer sp. SE14, assembly GCF_059834885.1. Classification (NCBI taxonomy): domain Bacteria; kingdom Pseudomonadati; phylum Pseudomonadota; class Gammaproteobacteria; order Cellvibrionales; family Microbulbiferaceae; genus Microbulbifer; species Microbulbifer sp. SE14. The sequence goes on from NZ_JCBAJA010000029.1 coordinate 39,771, forward strand.
CTCCTCGATGGCGGCCAGGATCAGGTGGCGCAGGAAGGGCGCGCCGGCGTATTTGCGCGCACCGGCGGAGGCCTGCACGATCACAGGGGAATCGGTCTGCTGTGCCGCCTCCATGATCGCGCGCATCTGTTCCAGGTTGTTGACGTTGAACGCCGGCACGCCGTAGCCGTATTCGGCGGCGTGGTCCAGCAGTTGGCGCAAGCTGATAAGGGCCATGGAAATTTCCTTTCTCGTCTAAACGTAAAAATTTTTGTTGTTATTTCGTCACCCCGGCGCAGGCCGGGGTCCAGGGCTCTTCGGCACTGGTTTCCGGCCTGCGCCGGAAAGACGATAGATAGATCAATCGTCGGCGCGGCTTTTTTGCCTCAATCGCCGGCGCGGCTTTCGAGAATCTCTACCGCCGGCAGTTTCTTGCCCTCCACATACTCCAGGAAGGCGCCGCCGCCGGTGGAGATATAGGAGACCTTGTCGGTGATGCCGTACTTGTCCACCGCGGCCAGGGTGTCGCCGCCGCCGGCGATGGAGAAGGCATCGCTGTCGGCGATGGCCCTGGACAGCCGCTCGGTGCCGCCGCCGAACTGGTCGAACTCGAACACCCCCACCGGGCCGTTCCAGATAATGGTCTTGGCTTCTTTGAGGATCTCCGCCAGCCTGGCGGAGGAGTCGGGGCCGATATCGAAAATCATATCGTCCTCGGCGACTTCATCGGCGGGCTTGGTCTCGGCGGCGGCGGTCTCGGAGAATTCCACACCGGTCACCACGTCCACCGGCAGCGGGATATCGCACTTGTCCATCAGCGCTTTGGCGGTGTCCACCAGGTCGTGCTCGCACAGGGACTTGCCCACCGGCTTGCCTGCGGCGGCGAGGAAGGTGTTGGCGATGCCGCCGCCGACGATCAGCTGGTCCACCTTGTCGGCGAGGGTCTCCAGCACGGTCAGCTTGGTGGACACCTTGGAACCGCCGACGATGGCGACCAGGGGGCGCGCGGGATTGGCCAGGGCTTTTTCCAGCGCGTCCAGCTCCGCGGCCAGCAGCGGGCCGGCACAGGCCACCGGGGCGAACCTGGCCACGCCGTGGGTGGAGGCCTGGGCGCGGTGGGCGGTGCCGAAGGCGTCCATCACGAAGATGTCACAGAGGCCTGCATAGGCCCTGGCCAGCTCCTCGTCGTCCTTCTTCTCGCCGGGATTGAAGCGCACGTTTTCAAGCAGGGCCACCTCGCCGTCGGCCAGCTCGACACCGTCGCGCCACTCCTTGACCAGCTTCACCTCGCGGCCGAGCAGCTTGCCCAGGTGCGCGGCCACCGGGGCCAGGGAGAACGCCTCCTCGTACTCGCCCTCGGTGGGGCGGCCCAGGTGGGACATCAGCAGCACCCTGGCGCCGGCGTCCATCGCGGCCCGGATGCTGGGGAGCGCGGCGCGGATGCGCACATCGGAAGTGACAGCCCCGTCTTTGACCGGAACGTTCAGGTCTTCGCGGATCAGGACGCGCTTGCCCGCCAGTTCCAGATCCGTCATCAATTTAACCGCCATTCGCCAATCCCCCTGCTGTGAATGTGCCAGTAACAATAAAAAGTAACTGTAGAAAAGTGGGCGCGGATTATAAGCCCTTGTACCGGGCCGCGCCCACCGGCCGGCGGCCCGCGCGGAGTATATCAAGCCGTTCTGTAGTTGAATTACCACAGGGCCTGCACATGTATTGATAACGCTGTCATTTCATCCCACTCCCCGGTCGGTACAATTGCGCCGACGATCGAGGCTTTTATCCAGCGAGGGGCGCGCATATGTCAAAGAGGCACAAGGTCAAGTTCCCCGGCAGCAGCGGCGCCCGCCTGGCCGGCATCCTGGAGATGCCGGAACAGGGAGAGCCGCGGGCCTATGCGCTCTTCGCCCACTGCTTCACCTGCGGCAAGGACGTGCTCTCGGCCTCGCGCATAGCGCGCCGGCTGGCGGACCTGGGCATCGCGGTACTGCGCTTCGACTTCACAGGCCTCGGCGCCAGCGAGGGCGACTTCGCCGAGACCAACTTCTCCTCCAACGTCCAGGACCTGCTCTGCGCCGCGGACTTCCTGCATCGCGAGCACCACCCGGTGGACCTGCTGATCGGCCACAGCCTCGGCGGCGCCGCGGTGCTGGCCGCCGCCGGCGATATAAAGGAGGCCAAGGCCATAGTCACCATCGCCGCCCCGTCGGACCCGGATCACGTGATCAAGCAGTTCGCCTGCGCCATCGACACCATCCGGCAGCAGGGCCAGGCGCAGGTGGAACTGGCGGGGCGGCCCTTCACCATCAGGAAGCAGTTCCTCGACGACCTGGACAGGCACCGGATGGGTTATATCCGCGAGTTGGGCCGGCCGCTGCTGATCTACCATTCCCCGCTGGACCAGACGGTATCTATCGACGAGGCGGCGGAGATCTACAACCGCGCCCTGCACCCGAAGAGCTTTATCAGCCTGGACCGCGCCGACCACCTGCTGACCCGGCGCGGGGACGCCGACTATGTGGCCAACACCCTGGCCGCCTGGGCCGAGCCCTACCTGCCGAAGGGCACCGGCTGATGCAGGCCCTCAAGGAGTACAGCGGCAGTTGTCCCTATTGCGGCGAGACGATCTCCCTGCTGGTGGACTACTCGGCGGGCGCCCAGCGCTATATAGAGGACTGCTTCGTCTGCTGCCGCCCGATACTGGTCATGCTGATCGAATCGGCGGACGGGTCCATCGAGGTCAGCCTGCGCCACGAGAACGAGACCGACTGAAGCCGCCCACGCCACTCCCATCAAAAAATCCTTGCGCCCGCCCCGCCCGCCGCTAGAATCCGCGCAACAAATCCATACAAATACCATGGTTATTGGCCGCCGGCATTTTCCGGTCCAGGGAGTATCCGCAATGGAAACCACCGATAGTGATATCGTCTTTCAGAGCTACGGGCGCTGCTGCAACAACGAACAATTTTTTGTCGACTTCTACGATCGCTTTATGGGTAGTTCCGACGAGGTCCGCGCGATGTTTGTCGATACCGATATGAAGCAGCAGCGCCATCTGCTGCGCAACGGCATCATGCAGCTGGTGCTGCACGCCCGCGGCATGCCGGACACCAAGCTGCGCGCCCTGGGGCAGAGCCATTCCCGCAACGGCTACAACATAAGCCCCGACCTCTACCGCCTGTGGCTGGATGCGCTGTTGGACACACTGCGCCGCCACGACCCGGCGTTTTCCGACGATATCGACAGCGCCTGGCGCCGGGCACTCCAGCCGGGTATCGAACTGATTCGCGGGGCCTACTGAGGGCGGTTTGCCAGCCCTGCGGCGGCCCTGTATAAAGTCCGGGCGAAAAGCTGTCATTCCCGAACGCGTGTAAAAGGCGGGAAGACGCCCGCGATTTTCGGCTCACGGATGTGCCGCCACCGGTCGCAGAGGCCGGTGCAGAACGACAATAATCAGAATAATTTGCCTCGGTTTTGTCGGCGGTCTCCGAAGTGCGGAATGGCAGCTTCAGGATAACCAGAACAAGGAAACCGCTATGAAAGCCCTGAAACCCCACTGGATTCCGCTGGCGCTGTCGCTGGCCATCGCCGGCTGCGGCGAGGCACCGAAATCCGGACCGGCCGCCGACACCGCCGCAAGTTCCCCCGCGACACCCGTCACCGCGACGCAGACGACCACCGAGGCACTGCGTATCCCCTACGAGAAATTCACCCTGCCCAACGGCCTGCGCGTGATAGTGCACGAGGACCGCAAGGCGCCGATCGTGTCCGTGGGGGTCTGGTACCACGTGGGTTCCAAGGATGAGAAGCCCGGGCGCACCGGCTTCGCGCACCTGTTCGAGCACCTGATGTTCAACGGCTCGGAAAACTACGACGACGAATTCTTCAAGCCCTTCGAGCAGGCCGGCGCCACCGGCATGAACGGCACTACGTGGCTGGATCGCACCAACTATTTCGAGACAGTGCCGTCCAACGCGCTGGATATGGCCCTGTGGATGGAATCCGACCGCATGGGCCACCTGCTCGGCGTCATCACCCAGGAGAAGCTGGACGAGCAGCGCGGCGTGGTGCAGAACGAGAAGCGCCAGGGCCAGAACCAGCCCTACGGCAAGGTCTGGGAAAAAATGCAGGCGGCCATCTTCCCCGAGGGTCACCCCTATTCCTGGACCACCATCGGCTCAATGGAGGACCTGAACGCAGCCGCGCTGGAGGACGTGCACGAGTGGTTCAAGACCTACTACGGCGCCGCCAACACTGTGCTGGTGCTGGCCGGCGACATAGACGTCGAGACGGCGAAGGAAAAGGTCAACAAATACTTCGCCGACATCCCCGCCGGGCCACCGCTGATCAAGAAGAAGGCCTGGATTGCCAAGCGCGAGGAATCCAAGCGTGAGCAGATGTTCGACCGCGTCGCCCAGTCGCGCATCTACAAGGTCTGGAACACTCCCAACCTGGGCCACGAGGATGCCAATGCGGTGTCCCTGGCGGCCGCGGTCCTCGGTGACGGCAAGAACTCGCGCCTGTATGAGCGCCTGGTGTACAAGGACCAGATCGCCACCAGCGTGAACGTCGCCCTCTACGAATTCGAGCTGTCGTCGATATTCCAGGTCATCGCCGATGCCAAGCCCGGTGTCGAGCTGACCAAAGTGGAGGCGGCCATCGAGGAGGAGCTGCAGCGCTTCCTGAAAGAGGGCCCGACCGCAGAGGAGCTGGCGCGGGTGAATATGAGCGAGTACGCCGCTTACGCGCGCGACCTGGAGCAGGTGGGTGGCTGGAGCGGCAAGGGCGTGATCCTGGCCCGCGGCGAGCTCTACCTGAACAACCCCAACGGCTACCTGGACGCCGTGGCCGAAAAGCAGCAGCTGACCCCGCAACAGGTACAGGCCGCCGCGCATGAATGGCTGTCGAGCGGCGACTACAATCTGGAGGTGCACCCCTTCCCCGAGTACAAGGTGGCGGACACCGGCGCCGACAGGTCCAGGCTGCCGGACACCGGCGAATTCCCTTCGGTACCCTTCCCGGAACTGCAGACTGCGGAGCTCTCCAACAGCCTGAAGGTGATACTGGCGGAGCGCAACTCGGTGCCGGTGGTGGATATGCGCCTGATTTTTGACGCCGGCTACGCTGCCGACCAGGGCAAGAAGCTGGGCACCTCCAGCTACGCCATGTCGATGCTGAAGGAGGGCACCGCCGGGCTGAGCGCGCTGGAGATCAGTGCCAAGGAGGAGATGCTGGGCGCGCGCATCGGCGCCGGTGCGGATATCGACACCGCCACCGTGAGCCTGAATGCGCTGACCGCCAACCTGGATGAATCCATGGCGCTCTTCGCCGACATAGTACTGAACCCCGCCTTCTCCGACGAGGAGATAGAGCGCAAGCGCGGCCGCTGGATCGCCGGCATACAGCAGGAGAAGACCAAACCGGTGCAGATGGCCCTGCGCAGCCTGCCGCCGCTGCTCTACGGTGCGGACCACGCCTACGGCGTTCCGTTTACCGGCAGCGGCACCGAGGCCTCCATCGAATCGCTGACCCGCGACGACCTGGTCGAATACCACCAGACCTGGATGCGCCCGGACAACGCCACCCTGGTGGCGGTGGGCGATATCACCATGGATGCGCTGGTGCAGAAACTGGAAAACCACTTCGCCGACTGGCGCGCGCCGCAGAGCGCGCTGCCGCAGAAGAACCTGGCGAAAGTGGCGCATCCGGAAAAGGCCAGCGTCTTCCTGATCGACAAGCCGGATTCCGAGCAGTCCATCATCATCGGCGGCCTGCTGGCACCCTCGGAGAAGATTCCGAACCGCGAGGCGCTACATATGATGAACGACATCCTCGGCGGCACCTTCACCGCGCGTATCAATATGAACCTGCGCGAGGAGAAGCACTGGGCCTACGGTGCCTACTCCTTCCTGACCGGCGCCAAGGGCCAGCAGCCGCTGCTGGTCTACGCCCCGGTGCAGACTGACAAGACCAGCGAGTCCCTGGCGGAGCTGCAGAGGGAGCTGCGGGCCTATATCGGCAGCGAGCCGGCCATGGCTGAGGAGCTGCAGAAGGTGAAGGCCAAACGCATCAACGAGCTGCCCGGGCGCTTCGAGACCATAACCGCGGTTTCCGGCGCGGTTTCCGATATGGTGACCTACGAGCGCCCGCTGGATTACATGGACGACTACGCCGAGCAGATTCGCGGCGCCGGCCTGGACAGTATCCACGAGCTGGCGCGCGAGACGATCAAGCCGGAGCAGTTTGTCTGGGTGATCGTCGGCGACAAGAAAAAGATCGAGAAAGGAATCAGTGATCTGGAAATAGGCCCGATTGCCGAGCTTGATGCCGATGGCAATCCCATCGGTGAGAGTGTGGCAGCCGGAGGACGCTAACCAGCTCCCGAGCCGACCTGCAGCCCCGGTCTACCGGCGGCTGCAGGCGCCCTGCGCTACATCGCCGGGATTCAGCAGTTAAAGCCCCGCGATCGCTAATCGATAGCTATCGGAATAAAGAAGGACAAACCGAAAACCAGAAAGAGAATTTTCGCGCCAGGCATTGCAATTCCGATCACTGGAATCGGGTAACCAGGGCATGCATATCCTAAAAAATGCAGCACAGGCGTACCAGAATTTTTCACAATCTCGATGAATTTGACGAATCGGAACCTCCCCACCTCAGTGAAATACGCGCCAATTAGCCACCAAATACTAAATTTGCCAAGGCCGTCACGAGCCTGAAACTTTTTAGTTGGCACCAGCCGACAAATTGATATTTTTCGATTTCCTCCACCAGCAGTCGGTACTGCCGTTCCCGATCGAAAAATCCGGATCGCAGGTCACCGGGTGGTCTTCAAACCAATAACGATAAATATTCAGACCCATTCTGGAGCATTACCAATGAGAAACCCTTTATCACCCACAGGTGCCCTGTCGATATTCGCCGCCGGCGCTATTGCGCTGGCCGTGTCCGCGCAGACACATGCCGCAGATGATCGCTATATCATCAAATTCAAGGAGGGCAAGGGCCCCGCAGTCAAAGCGCAAATGAAGCAGCACGGCGGCCGCGTCGCCCTCGGCCTGGAGAAGCGCAACGCCGTGGCCGCACACCTGCCCGCGAAAGCCCTGCAAGCATTGCGCAACAACCCCAACGTCGAATATGTCGAAGAGGACGCGAAGCGCTACCTGATGGCCCAGGAAGTCCCCTTCGGCATCCCGATGGTGCAGGCTGACCTGGTCAGCGACGGCGTGGCCGGCAACCGCACTGTCTGTATCATCGATTCCGGCTACGACATCTCCCACGAGGACCTGTCCGGCAACGCCGTGACCGGCACCAACGACTCCGGCACCGGCAACTGGTACGAAGACCAGAACAGCCACGGCACCCACGTGGCCGGCACCATCGCCGCGATGAACAACAGCGTCGGCGTCGTCGGCGTGCTGCCGAACAGCAATATCAACCTGCATATCGTCAAGGTGTTCAATGCCGACGGCTGGGGCTACTCTTCATCCCTGGTGCACGCAGCGGATACCTGTGCCGCCAACGGCGCCAACGTGATCAACATGAGCCTGGGCGGCAGTTTCAAGTCAAAGACCGAAGAGCGCGCCTTCGCCGATCTCTACAACACCAACGGCGTCCTCTCCATCGCCGCCGCCGGCAACGATGGCGACACCAGCCACTCCTACCCGGCCTCCTACGACGCCGTGGTTTCCGTGGCGGCGGTAGACAGCAACAAAGTGGTGGCCGACTTCTCCCAGCAGACCAACCAGGTCGAGCTGTCCGGCCCGGGCGTGGACGTGCTGTCCACCGTACCGGTGGGCATGGGCCGCAACACCGACCTGACCGTCGCCGGGGCGGCGGTGGAAGCCGCCGGAATGGACGGCAGCCCGGTAGCCTCCGCCACCGGCGCCCTGGCCGACTGCGGCACCGCCGAGTCCGCCTGCACCGCTGCCGCCGGCAAGGTGTGCCTGATCCAGCGCGGCAATATCAGCTTCGCCGACAAGGTGCTGAACTGCGAGGCCGGTGGCGGCATCGCCGCGGTGATCTACAACAACGAGCCGGGCATGCTCTACGGCACCCTGGGCGATACAGTGACCTCCATTCCCTCCGCCGGTATCTCCGACACCGACGGCACGGCGCTGCTGAACCAGCTGGGTGCCAGTACCACCCTGAACGTGGAGGCCAGTGACTACGCCTACTTCAACGGCACCTCCATGGCAACTCCCCACGTGGCCGGTGTTGCCGCACTGGTGTGGAGTCACTATCCGAACTGCGCCCCCGGTGAAATCCGTGCGGCCCTGAATGCGACCGCGGAGGACCTGGGCGCGGCCGGTCGCGACAACGCCTACGGTTACGGCCTGGTGCAGGCCAAGGCCGCGGTGGACTACCTGGCGGTCAACGCCTGTACCGGCACCAACCCCGGTGATGGCGGCGGCACAGGCGGTGGCGGCAACGGTGGCGGCAACGGTGGCGGCGGTCCGAAAAACAAGTAACCGCTTGCTTGCAGGATAAAAAGGGGCCTTCGGGCCCCTTTCCTTTTGTGCTCCCCGGCCTCCATTCCTCCCTTTCTATGGTTTAATAGCCGGCCGATTTATTTAAGAAAGAGAGATATGGAACTGGAATTTCTCACCGCCACCCTGTTTAACCTGGGCATGAATCTGCTCTACACGCTGCTGGCCCTGTTTATCGGTATCATTGCGCTGGTTGCCATCGACAAGAAGTTGCTAAAACACGTGGATATCGAAGGTGAACTGAAGAACGGCAACATCGCCGTGGCCATCTTCGCCTCGACGATACTGATCTTCGTCGCCCTCATTATCTCCTTCGGGCTCAAGGGCTGAGCGGCATGCGCGGCTGGCTGGTCATCGGCTGCCTGGGGGTTGCACTGGTAGCGCCGGATATTGCCCTGCGCCTGGCGCAGCGACAGGAGGCAGCCCAGGTCGGGCAGCAGATCGACGAAGCCCTGGATCGGCAGCTGAATATCGACGCCCCGGGCGACGCGGGCAGGGACCGCCAGTACGGCGTGGTGCGGGTACAGGGCACCAGCCGGCCGCTGCCAGAGGAGACCATCCAGCAGATAGTCGCCAGGCGCAGCCTCGAGCAGAGTGCCTATGTGTCGGTGTGGAACTGGCAGGGCATAGAGCAGGCCACTGCCTCGGCCCGCGGCCTGGACCAGAAACACCACTTCGCCAACAGCTACCTGGTCGGCTTCCGCCCCTTCAAGACCAGGCAGCTCTGGGTGCCCCTCTACACCCTGGCCATCCGCAAGGAGTACCAGTACGACCACCTGCAGTACGCCGGCCTCGCCGATATCTGGCAGACCTCGCGCCAGGCCTTCTACCAGAAGCGCGGCGACTGCGAGGACCACGCGATACTGCTGGCGGACTGGCTGATCGAACTGGGCGTGGACGCGCGGGTGGCGCTGGGCACCCACAAGGGCCAGGGCCACGCCTGGGTGGTGGCCATCGTGGATGACCAGGAATACCTGCTGGAGGCCACCAGCAAGCGTCGCCTGTCCAACTGGCAGGCGCTGCCGCTGGCGGAGCTGGCCGAGGGCTACGATGCGGAGTTCCAGTTCAACAGGAATTTTTTCTGGGCAAAAAAGGGGGCCGGCCCGACCAGAAAATACCGCGGCAGCCACTGGATAAAGAAATCGCAGTTTATCCGCAGCTGATCTGTGTTTTCCTGTAGGAGCCTGCTTGCAGGCGGCCAAATCGCCTGGAGCGATTTGGCGCAGCGAAGCTGCCCGAAGGGCCGAGCACAGGGATATGCTCGGCGAATATCCCGGAACTTTCCAGACACTCCCCATTCGCCTGCAAGCAGGCTCCTACAAGTTTTTTTCGCCTCTGATTAAATCGGCGAGCCCGGCGGCATCGCCACCAGATCCCCTGCTTCCACCTTCAGCTCGCCATCCATAAAGGCGGCGATGCGCTGCGCCTGGTGGAAATAGTGGGCGCTGTAACCCTCTGGATCCTCGCCAAAAAGTTTCATACCGCCCATCTCATGCTGGAACCTGGCCAGCTGCAGATTGGCCTTGGCGCGCACCGATTCCGCCGCATTCTTGTCGCCCGCCAGCAGCATCAGCTTGTGGATATAGGCGTGGTTGACGCGCTGGTGAATGGCCGCCTGCAGGCCGGTGTGTCTGGCATCCAGCGCCCGACCGGTGAGCCGCTCCAGCAGCGAGCCGAAGCCCGGGATTTCACTGGAGCGCGCGTGCTGCTGCTCCATGCGCGCGGCGCGCTGCGGGTGCAGCAGAATGGACAGGGTATGGCCGGCGGCGGCCTCGCTCATGGCCACGGCATCGAAGGCGACGCCGGTGTAAGAGGGGAAGCTCTCATCGGTGCGCCCGTAGCCGTAGGACTTGGGCGGCAGCAGCTGCAGCACCCGCTCCGGCAGCGCCAGGAATTCCGGCTCCAGGGTTGACAGCAGGGCATCCACCGCCCGCTGCTGCCGCTCCGCCGGCACCAGTGTGTAGCTGTTCTGCTCGGCGCCGTTGTACAGGTAGTCGTAGTCGAGGCCGCCGATCAGCTTGCCCACGGCCTCCGCCTGGTAGCGGTGGCCGTAGTAGACGGGCACCAGCGTCTCCTCCAGGGAGGAGCGCGGCGCATCCTGGGGATTGGCGGCGGTGGAGAAATTGTCCAGCGCGTAGCGACGCAGCTCCACCATGCGCGCGAACTCCGCCAGCGGGTCGGCGCCGTTGTCCCACAGGTGGGAGACGGCGTGGGCGTCGTTGATATCGCGGGAGTCCGGATCGGAGATAAAGCGCAGCTGCTGCGCCTCGGCCTCGGCGATCACGCCGGCCAGATACTGGGCCTCGTTTTCGGCCTCGCCGTAACCGTAGCGGATTGCCAGCCTGTCCCAGGCGCCCAGCCCCTCCGCATAGGCGTCGGACAGTTCCAGCTCTTCCCCCTGCAGTGATACCAGCGGCGCCGGGTAGTCCATCACCGAGGCGCGGCCGTCGACGCTGGCGGCGAAGTTGTGGGCCAGGCCCAGGGTGTGCCCCACCTCGTGGGCGGACAGCTGGCGGATGCGCGCCAGGGCCATCTGCTTCAGCGCCTCGGTATCGGCATTGTCACTGCCGTAGGGCTGCAGCAGCCCCTGGGCGATCAGGAAGTCCTGGCGCACCCGCAGGGAGCCCAGGGTGACATTGCCCTTGATGATCTCACCGCTGCGCGGATCGACAATCGAATAGCCGTAGGACCAGCCCCTCGTCGAACGGTGCACCCAGTTGATCACGTTGTAGCGCACATCCAGCGGGTCGGCACCCTCGGGCAGTAGCTCCACCCGGAAGGCATTCTCGTAACCGGCCGCCTCAAAGGCCTGGTTCCACCAGCTGGCACCCTCCACCAGCGCGCTGCGCACCGGCTCCGGCACCCCGGAGTCCACGTAGTAGACGATCGGCTCCACCGGCTCGTCACTGCCCGGCTTCTTCTCCAGCCGGTGGCGGTAGATAAAGCGCTGGTCCAGGGGCTGGTCTATCGCCGTCGCGTAGTCCCGGTACTCGAACGGGAAATAGCCGCTGCGGCTGTGGAAGCGGCGCGGCTGGTAGTTGTCATCCGGCAGCGCCACCAGGGAGATATGCTGGCGCAGGGACACCAGGGTCGGGGTCGGCACCACCTCCTTCAGGTACTTGCCCGGCGCGTCGCCAGCGAAGGTCAGCTGCGCCTCGAACTCGCTGTTCTTCGGAAAATTCTTCGTGCGCGGCAGGTAGACGGCGGACTTGGACTGATCGACGCTGTAGCTGCCCTGCTCGGTCTGCTTCAGGCGCGCAGCTATGCCGTGCTGGTCGCTGAGCAGGAAGGGGGTGAAGTCCACCAGCGCGCGCTCGCCGTCCCGCGCCACTATCTCGAAACCCCAGAGCACTGACGAAGCAAAGGCCTCGTCCACCGCGCGGCGCTCGGCAGTATTGTCGGAGCGGGCGCGGTACTTCAGGTTCATTTGGTGCAGCAACACCTTGTTGCCCACCCGCTGAAACTTCACCACCCGGCTCTCGCCCACCTGGTTGCGGTCCAGTCCCACCGGGTTGGAACCCAGGCCCTGGGCCAGGCCGGTCAGCAGCAGGAAGTCACGGTCGAACTCGGCGATCTCGAGCAGAACCCTGCCCTCGCCGTCGTCCCAGTAGAAGTCGTGGTAGCCCGGCTGTTTCTCCATGTCCGCGGTGTAGTCGGTGATGCTCCCGGCCTGCGCGGCCAGGCTGGATAACAGCAGCAGCGCCCCCAGGCAGAGTGTGCGAATCGACATAGGCCGTCCCTCATTTATTGGATTTGTTGGGAACCCCCGGTAGGGTGGGGAGTTCGAGGAAATTGTGACAGGTTACCACCTAATCGCCCCAACGTAAGTCGCTTCGGGGCCGAAAAAATTTTTGTCCCGGCTGCATCCAGGCTGCGCACTCGAGCCGTCTCACTGGCATAACAGAAAGACTGGGGACAATTTCCATGTGGAAACCACTCGCACTAACCGCCGCCATACTGCTCCCGGGTACCGCCCTGGCCGGGAATATCCACCTCACCACCGGCGACGAGGAACACTGCAGCGCGGAACTGAACCAGGCCGTACGCGTCGGGCCCGACTTCCTCGAAATCCGCGAAGACCGGGAGGACAGCGAAACCCGGGTGCACTTCCAATCCCCAGCAAAGCTGGTGGTCGACGGCGAGACAGTTGAACTCGACGAGCGTCAGCAGCAGCTGATGCGGGATTACCAAAGCCAGCTGCACGGCGCCGGGCGGGAAGTCCTGCTGATTTCCCTGGAGGCCGTGGATGTCGCACTGAACGGCATGTCCGTCGCCCTGACCACACTGGCGGGGCCGGATCACCCCGACAATATCGAGCTGCAGCAGGCGTCAGAGGAACTACTGCGCCGCGTCGAAGCGCGCCTCAACCGGGAGGGGGAGATCTACACCCTCGGTGATCCGGATATCGACGAATTTATCGATCAGACGATCGAGGAGGAGTTCGAGCCCAAGATCGGGAAGCTGGCCAGGGATTCAGCCGGCACCATTGCCTGGCACGCGCTCAAGGCGGCCTTTACCGGCGGCCGCAGTATCGAGCGCCGGGCCGAGGAGGCCGCGGAAGAGATCGAACAGAAGATGGATCGGCAGGCAGAGCAACTGGAGCGGAGGGCGGAGGGGCTTTGCGGGCGGCTGGAAAGTATCGATCGGCTCGAGGACGAGGTACAAAAAACCATTCCCGCTCTGACACCCTACGATATTGTCAATATCGAGTAGATTGGAAAGAATAGCCCTCAATACTCGGCCGCTTCGCGCAGCCTCTATTCCACTAGCACTATTTCCGCCCCCTCCGCCGGCAAACCGGATACCTGCAGGCTATCCCCACTGTCGCTCCTGCGAACTTCGATCGCAATAATACGGCTGGACAGGGTTTTTGCCACCGGATCGTTCGGCCCTCTTGGGTTACCGGGCGGGTTTGCGGAGTTGCTTGAACCACCTCCATCGCAGGCGAAAAGAGATAGAAGCAGTGCGGAAAGAGCCGGCACGAGAAGTGCGTGTCTGCAGTTCATGGGTGTACTCTGTTTACAGTGCAATATCGTAGCTTACGACGAAGCGGGTTTCGCCCACTGCCAGCGGGAGAGGCCCGTCTCCCAGAATGAAGGTCAACTCAGCATCGTCGGCGAGAAAACGTTCACTGGCGATCAGGATGTCACCCTCATCCGGGATTGCGTTACCGTTACTGTCCAGATAAAGCTTCGCCATGGCAATATCCACGTTGTCGTCACCAGTGCCGGCCGCTTGCAGGGTCAGGCTGGCAAGCTCGGTTTCCACGTCCGTTTCCAGGCCGAACGCATGCACCACAACATCTTCCTGCCCCCGGCCTACCTCACCCCCTTGCGGGACGCCGGGCAGAAGGCGCACTCCAGCACTTTTCGCTTGCCAATAACGCGGATTGAAGCGCTGCGCATCCTCCTTGTCCACGGCCCCATCGCCGTCTGTATCTACTGCATTCGCCGCCTGCAACCCCAGTACAAACGCTCCCCGGATGGTGTTGTACACGCTGTTGCCGGAGATGTCCTCAGCGGAGATACGCAGATGGGCGATGGCAGTATCCGATACCTCAGGCAGTAGGGCGCGGTAGCGGCCATCCGCCAGCAGTACGGTTTCCAGCGGCAGCCAGTCACCACCATCCAACGCCAGCTCCGCAGTGAGCCTATCCAGTGGCTGCTGGTGCTCAAGAGTAAGGATCAACTCGGCATTAGTACGCGCGTAATGGGAGATGGTGCCGTCCTCCAGCAGTTCCAACATAGCGATGCGCGGTGAGCTGACGCCGTCCAGACTGTTTAGCTGCACCTTGGCGCTGGAGGTATATTCGATATCACCGAGCGAAGTTGGGTATTCGAAGTCCACCTGTACCGATGTGCAACCGACTGGGGCATAGGAAATATCGTACTCCCAGAGGTAATCGCCGCTCCGGAATTCTTCACCACCGGGCAGACACTTAGCACTAAAGTGCAAGCCCTGATCGTAACCATTTCCCCAACTATCCATTACCCAACTGGCAGAGGCGTAGCCCCCGGGACTCGGCCATGGCCGGTAATAGCCGTCATCGTTACGCAGACCACCGGCCCAGAACCTGGGTCCCAGCCCCATCAGTATCACGCCATTGGGTCGCTCCAGTATCAACTCCGGTGAATCGGAATTCCAACCGTTATTGCGGCGCAGCTTGCGATAGGTATCTTTACCGATGGACAGCTCGTGACTAAACAGCTGTTGGCTCCAGTCTGCCGATTCCACCAAGAAGTCCAGGAACGTTGGCCAGCCGTAAAAATCATCCTCTCTCCCGTAAATCGTGAGCAGTATCGATGCGTGACTCATTTCGTTTTCGATGGTCCACCAGTTCCAGTCTGGTCCATAGGTGTGCGCACCATAGCCCAGGCTGTACCCACCGCGATTCCACACAGGGTTTCCGATCAGCAGCTGCACGCTGCCTAGGTCGCCCAGTTCGAATTGCAGATCCGCGGGAAAGCCCGGCTGACGGCGCTTGACGGTATACAGCCGACGATCCTGCGGATGAGCGTCCGGCTCCTCCGCTAGACCGAAATAATCCACGCGGAAGCTGTCGGGCAGGTTGTGAATTGTCTTCAGCTGAAGATCGCCACTGTAACTCAGGCGATAGCTGAAGGCAGGGAAATCCGGATGTGAGAGTTCCAGAACCTGCTCCATAAATTCAAGTTTCTTTCCGCTCGGGGTTTGCAGCGGCGGCACGCCGAACCCGTGTTTGCCGGCGGGCACAGCCAGCGCCCCTTCGCTCGCTCGCCAGTTTTCCACCACATGCAGGGTATCGAAGTGGTCAACGCCGAACACTATGTTCACCGGCTCATCGCGCACCGCCGCGTAGAGGGTGGGGTCGCTGCTCTCATAGCTGTCGGTGCTGACCCAGCCTTGCCAGTCATCGGTAAAGAGGCCGGCGTGGTAACTCCAGTAATCGCCGGGTGGACTGTCCTCGCGCATGGCGAGTAGGCCCGCGCGGTGGAAGGCCACCGGCAGACGCACCCGCTCTTCACCAGCGGCAAATTCCAGCGCAGAGTCGTAAGGTATGTACAGAGACTCGCGATAAGGTACCCGGCTGCGGTCCACGCTCAGGTTCGCGACCTGAGCACTGCTATCGCCGGCCGCCAGCTCGAACTTGCCGGGGGACAATACCAGGGCCGCCCCCTCAGGGAGAGAACCTGTTTCCACCACGGTGAACTCTGACGATGCATTCAGACTCTTTATCGTCACCGGCAGTGACCGGTTATCGTAAGCACCCACACCGAAATGCCCCATATACAGGGTCGGCGGATTGACCAGAAAGCTTGCACTGGCGGCGGCAAAGACGTCCAGTTGCCCGTTGCCCACGGCGATCAGTTCCCCGTTTACCGGATTGGCGCGGTTGACCAGCAGCGCCTTGATCTCTGAACTATCCAGTTCCGGGTGCAGCTGGCGCAGCAGGGCAGCGGCGCCGGCCACATGGGGCGCGGCGAGCGAGGTGCCGGATTCCGTGCGGGTACCACCACCCATGGCGGTACTGGCGATCGACACTCCAGGGGCCAGTATCTCCGGCTTTACACTGCTGCTGCTCAGATCCAGGCCGGTACCGAACATACCTCGCGAGCTGAAGTCGGCCACCTGATCCGCGCTGTCCACCGCACCCACGGTAATAATCTCCCCGGCGGCTCCGGGGCTGTTGATGGTATTGTAATTGGGGCCGTCGTTACCGGCGGCGGCGACCACCACCACGCCGGCACGCATCGCGG
This sequence comes from Microbulbifer sp. SE14, assembly GCF_059834885.1. NCBI lineage: Bacteria > Pseudomonadati > Pseudomonadota > Gammaproteobacteria > Cellvibrionales > Microbulbiferaceae > Microbulbifer > Microbulbifer sp. SE14. The sequence continues at coordinate 55,975 of NZ_JCBAJA010000029.1, forward strand.
TATTGGCCGCTATGGACAGTGCCGAGGTGCCGCCACCCCAGCCACCCAGGCTGAGGTTGATCACGTCCACCGCGTCATCCGTGTTTGGATTCCCGTCCGGATCCACCGCGGCTTCAATGGCAGCGATGATGTCGCTCTCGTAACCGTAGCCATCGCTATCCAGCGCCTTGTAGGCATAGAGGCTGCTCCCGGGGGCCACGGCTGCGGCCACACCGGCCACCAGAGTACCGTGGAAGTGGTCGTCCATGGGGTCTCCGTCACTGTTGACGAAATCGTAGCCGCCGATTACCCGGCAACCGGGGCCGAAGCAACCACCCAGATCCGGATGCCTGTAGTCGATACCGGTATCAATAATGGCGATATTGATGCCCCGCCCGTCAACGGCCCTGTTCTGGGCATCGCGCATACCCCACACCTCTGGCGCACGGATCTGCGGCACACTGCCGGTGAGCAGTGCACGCACCTTCCGATCCCGCGTTACCGCTCGCACTTCCGGCAGCGCGGCAATACCAGCTATCTGGTCAACGCGAGCCGTTGCGCTGATGGCATTGGCCGCGCGGGTGAATCTGCGGACCTGCCCGCGTACCAGTTTGCGACGCTGCAATTCCGCCACTAGTTGCTGCTGCTCACGGCTCAGCTTGTGATGCTGCGAAGCGAAAGCTCTCATATCGCGGCCGCTGCCGGCTGGGCGCGCACTTAGCCCCATCCGGCCGGCACGCTCCAGGGCAGGGGTTTCACGAAGGTCGATAATGATACGTACCTCCTCGTCCGCGCGGCGGTCAACGCGCTGAGACCAATTATTCCGCCCCGGGTCATCCGGAATGGCGCTTTGCTGTAACCCGGCATAAGGAAACCCGGTTTCTGGGTCTGCTGACACCGCCAGAGAGGCTACAAAAATTGCCGCGAGTGGGAGCAGGAAGACCGCCTTTTTGCGCATGAAGAATACCCGTTATCCTAATTATTTATCTGGCCCGGCATGCCCAATGGATTGCACCTGATGGAGGTATCACAGATTAACTGGTGTGTGAAGGAAGGAAAAGTCTCGAGCCGTCTCAAGGCAGCAGAGTGATTCAGCCTGTCTTACCAGACTCAGAATCGGATATGGACTGGAGGGCTCCCTACAGCGGGAGGAGAGACAATAGTATTTTTCCGATCCTATGATCTTGTTGGTCTTTCAATGCGCAACTGGCCCCACCCGACTACGGAGTCACGAAATCCGTCATATTTACTTGGTACTTAAACGTCAATCCCAGAAAACGGCTTCTAGCAGCCCGTGGAAGAGCAGAAAATGCAAGCTACACACCAGTTTGCCATGCATTCTTCACGCTGTTCCTAAGAAAATCGTGAACAGGCCCCCACATTAGACAGCCCTGCCAATCAGTTCCTGTTTGCGGATATAAAACAATCTGCCACCAATCCGCGCTAGCCTCATTGGCAGGAAAGTCAGGCACCCGATCACAACTATCTATGGCTGGTGACTCTGTAAATTTCTCCGCCCGCTGCGCTAGCCAAGCTCCGAAGACTGCCATATATTCTTGGCGTCATAACCGTCTTTAATAACACCCAAGATCATAGGGGTATTCGATGCGCGATAAGTTATCCATTCAATGCGGGACGATGTTTTTACTTACCACCCTGATCAGTGCATGCGGAGGCGGTGGCTCTGGCGATGAAGGCGGAGGCCCAGCAGCCAATCAGCCGCCGGTCGTCGGTATTTCTCCATCCACGATTAAGGAAATGTATCGCTTGAACTAACAAACACCAATCAGCTATCCGTTACTCTCAAGGCACCAGATGTCGAACAGGACGAAACGGCTGTACTTTCTCTCACGGTTACCGATAACGAAGGCGCGGAAAGTGCTGCCGAAGTAACACTGACCATTCAAGCAACTTCGGCCTTTTCGGTAAAGGGTAGAGTCACCGATAACCCGGTCCCCGATGCCCAGGTAAGATTTACCATTGGAGACGAAACATTCGAAACCATCGCAGATGCGGACGGCCGCTACAGTATCGATCTGGCACCGGGCCTCTCGCTGGAAGATAACGTGGTTCGCGCGGAAGCAATCGCACCTTCAACCAACAGCCAACTAAAACTCGTTTCACTGCTTGGCAGTGTGGGCGAACTCATGCATTCAGCTGGTGAAGACGGCATACTGACCCGCGCCCCCTGTGTCAGCATAGATGTCGCGCCCACTTTTTTAACCGGAAGTGGGCGCGACATCTATGCTGACACAGGGGGCGGCGGCGATGCCGTTGTAGCCCTGGATGGTGCCTTTGCTTGTGGTCATTTTGGCAAATTCGTTATCGGTGATATTGCTCTTTACTTCTTTCTGGTTCTTTCCCTGCCCCTTCCTTGGGGTTGCCGTCTTTAGGAACTGATCAATTTTATCGAAGTGCTTCTGGAGGGTTTCAGTGGCCTGGGCGAGCTGCTTCTTTCGGTCTCGCTCTTGGGGCTTTCTCCTGTCTAGCCGTTTGTGCTCCTCCATACAATGCCGGATCTTTTTCTGGATCTTGTCCCGCTTCTGTTCTAGCTCTTTGAAGGTGCCGGAGTGCTCCTTCGACGCATCTGAGGACATCTTGCAACCATCGATAGCAAAGAGTTCATTGCCCAGCAGACCCTGCTGGTCACAGACTAACAGTACCTGCTCGAAGACGGACTCAATGGCGTTTGGGTAGCCACTAACGAAACTTGCGATGCTGGTGAAGTGAGGAACGGAAGCGCAAGAGAGGGCTTTGAAGATGATGTTATGTTCACATTGCCACTGGATCTCGCGGCTGGAGGTTATGCCTTTGGCGTAGGCAAAGAGGACAATCTTGAGCAAAATCGCTGGATCGTAGGCAGCTCTGCCGCCCTGGTCATTGCTGTACTTGTCGTAGAAGGGGGAGAGATCGATATAACCGTCGATCAGACGATGGAGGGTAAACTCGAAAGTACCGGGCTGGAGCTGGTCTTCGAAGTTGATGACGACCATAGCGTCCTGGCTGTAGCTGTATTTTCTGAAGTTTGGCATATCCCCTCCCTTTGAGGGTCAAATTCTACCAAAAAACGCTGGGTTTTAAGAGTTTTTCTACAGCCTGAACGCCTTGGGTAAGCTGCCGGTGCGGAGCGCAGCGTAGTACCGGTCAGCTTCACCCACTGGTTATGCGGTTTACGGACCCTCAAATACCAACTCCAATTTATTTGGGTTGGAAAGCACTTTTGTAGCCAGAGCCATCAACTTGGAAAGGTAACTCTGCAAGAGCTGATCATTTAGCAACGATTGGAGGAATTCCAACTCATCAAGCGTCCATTCAACTTGGGCAGCTCTATACACCCACCGATTAGATAGATCTTCTGGAGCATGCTCAGGAAATTTGAGCTGATAGGCTTTGCCTACCCCTAGAATTCTTTCCATTACTCTTTCAGGGACGTGAACGCATGCAGCATCTGAGTCAGGATAAAAATCTCTTCTCGATCCTGCTTCGACCACAGCGACCATAAATTCTGGATCGCCTTCAAGATCTTCTGACGTCAATAGATACTTCATGCTCTATCTCGCGCCGAGTAGCCAGGAGCCGTCACCGACTCCCGGCCCTCTAAGAACCGTACGTGCGGGTTTCCTCGCATACGGCTCAAGCCCCTCAAAGGCTCTGTGAACCCGGCGGTTTGACTCGTTATCAACAATTTTGCGCTCCACATTACGCCGCCAGTCTGTATCTGGCAAGATACACCCGGTCTGCTCGCCGGTACTGCCGTTGCCAGCGCTTACGGAAGTAGCTTCCATAGCCCGGCGTGTAGGGGGTAGCATTCGCCACGATCTTGATGTGGCGCCGGATCGGCAGATCGCTCAGTTTGAACAGGGTCACCCGGCGGGTGATCCCGAGAGCGGTTCGGGTTTGGCCTGTAAACACCCGTCGGTAGCTGCCGTTTGGCGTGCGCTGCGGGCGGGTGTAATGGCCGTAGAGCCAGCGTTTCTGGCGATTCTTGTGTCGCCGTCGCATCCACCACCACAGCGCCTCGTAGACCAGGGTATCGATCAAGGCGAAGGTCGCCTTGGATACCCAAGGGCGGTAGTAGTTGAACCAGCCACGCAGCACGCGGTTGAGGCGTGTCAGCAGCTGGAAGGTGGGTAGCGCGACGCCGCGCTTGATGAGGGTGCGGATCTTTCCTGCGAAGGCCCGGACCTTGTCCGTGGCGGGCCGGGTCAGCAATTTGCCGTTGTACTTGCGCAAGTTGCAGCCGAGGAAGTCGAACCCTTCGCCTATATGTGCGACACGGGTCTTCTCGGGGGACAGGGTGAGCCCGCGCTCGGCCAGGAAGGCTTCGAGGGAGGGCCGCACGCGCTGTTCCAGTAGCTCCCGGCTGGCGCCGGTGATGACGATATCATCCGCGTAGCGGATGACGTTGACGCAACTGCCACTCTTGAGCACAGAGGCCTCGATGGCGGCTTCCAGCCCATCCAGTGCCATGTTGGCGAGGAGCGGGCTAATGATGCCGCCTTGCGGCGTGCCGTCGTCGGTCTGGTGGTAGGTGTATCGATCGATGTAGCCGCACTTCAGCCACTGCCGCAGCGGGTGTTTATCCATGGGGATATGCGCCAGCAGCCAGTCGTGGCTGAGGTGGTCGAAGCAGCCCTTGATATCCGCATCCAGTACCCATTCGGCACAGGTCCTGCGGGACAGGGCAATAAAGCACTGTTGCAGGGCATCTGCGGTCGAGCGCTTGGGACGGAAGCCGTAGGAGTGCCTATCGGCTGTTGTCTCTGCCCAGGGTTCCAGTGCGAGGCGCTGCAGAGCCTGGGCCGCTCGATCTGCCATGGTGGGGATGCCCAGGGGGCGCTCCTTGCCATTGGCCTTGGGGATGGAGATACGGCGCAGCGGTTGGGCGCGGTAGCCGCGCCGCTGCAGGGAGCGGAGTGCTTCGGATCGATCCTGTGGCCACCGCCAGGTGACGCCGTCGATTCCGGGAGTCTTGCGGCCGCGGTTGTGCATGACACGGTGGGCAGCCAGCAATTTTCCAGCGTAAGAACTGGTGAGAAGCCGTTGCAGTGCGCGGGCTTTGTTGTAACGTTTGTCTTCAACCGCCTTCGCGATACGCCGCTGCAGCCGGTAGACGTGGCAACGGGCTGTCTCGATGGCCATTGCTGGCCTGTCGGTCTGGCTCGCCGTTCCCGCTGGGGGCGCACCGGCACTGGAACGCGGCCTGTCCGTTTCCGGGTGCTCCACGTACGCCGTCATTTGCTTTCCCCCACAAAACCGGTTCTCCAGCCTCTCTCGCGATGAGGCACCAGCTGGACGTCTGCTCGCTTTCGCGCCGGGCAAAGTTGGAACCCGTATCCGCACCATTACAGCACGGCATTCGCTTCTTCCAGCCTCCTACACCCGCACCGCAATCGGCTCGCCTTACGACTCGCTTTCCGGTTGCCCGGTACGATACGGGGTTATCGTGTTCCGTATAAATCTCTAGATAGGTTAGGCCCTGTCTGTCCCCCGGTGGAGCAGCATCTGCGTGGCGAGACGTTATAAGCCCGCCAACCTGTCCACACACCTTTTGGTTGAAGCCTGTCAGCACCTTGGGCTTCTTGCGCATAACGGGAGTTGCGACAGTTCACCTGAGTTGACCATGCTACCCATTCCTAGCCCCTTACCGCCTCGGTGCTGGCAGAGTTGAGAATCCCTTGCGGTTTTCTCTCCCGGGCAGTGCCCGCAGGTTACATTGTCCCGGCAGCTTCACACCCGGAAATTACTTTCCACGCATGTGCCGGTAGGAAACCGATGGCAGAACATCGAGTTACATCGTTCTGAGAAATGACCTCCTGTGATTCTTCAGAGTGTGTAACAGAAATTTATACGACTTCACGTCGCAAATAACGCCGCGCTCTGGGGCAAACCGAAGCGCAGCGTAGGTTTGTCCCTAGCAGCGCTTTGCTAGCCATTTGGTCCATCATATTTTTGATCGAATATCATGAATATTCTAGTGTTTACTCTTTCGACCCAATCGAGGACATTGATCATATTCTCATCTAGGCAATCAATTCGTTCTAACCAAAGCCGATATGACTCATTGCAAAATTTGAGTGTCGGACATATATATCTCACATCAGCCTCATGGTAGAACGGGTATACGGAAAACGTGGAGTCTTCATTCTTCTGAAGACACCAGTCCATTGATTCGTTCCACGATCCATGTATTGATTCAGACATCATTCCGTATGTGTATTTGTAAAGATCCTCGTCTGAAATTTCCTTGAAAATATCGAAGAATGTCTTGCCTTGAAGTCTCCATCGATTTTTCTTTTGCTCTTTGAAGTCGTCTTCTGTGAATCCCTCTAGATCCATCTTTTCCTGTACAGATTTGAGCAGTCGTTTCCCTGCCTTTGTCTCAAAGAATCGAGAACCTTCTTTGAGTTCACGCAGTATCCTTAATCGGTCTTTGTACGAGCACTTCCTGTAATCTTCAATTACATCTGAATCGCTCATTAGCAGATATTCTGCTGTCACTGCGGCTTCGATTAATGGCCTTTCTAGAATGCTTATAATTTCAGCATTATCTTGCTCGTAGTAAGTTACTATCTCTTTGAGCAGCTTCCATATCCTGGTTAGCAACCCCAAAATAGGAGCATCTTCCAAGCTGAAACCTGTAGGGTTTCGATCAATATTCCGAATCCTAGTGGGCCATGCGGAAAATAAGGTTACGTGATTTGAGTTCACGTATACTCGCCTCATGGATACTCCTGACGTTTTTACAATTACCGCTCATGATGCAGCGATCCTGGAA
>NZ_JCBAJA010000030.1:0-62376 GCF_059834885.1 Microbulbifer sp. SE14
GCCTTGAGCGACCACGTAGAGAAGCCTGAAACTCAGTAATGGTTGGACAGCGGAAACCAGATTAGTGGTTGACATCAGGAGCCGCTTTAGAGAAGCGGCCCATGGCCGCGACTGGGCTCTGCCGGACGGCACTGAGTCAGGTTCTGCTGCCGGTGACTGCCTGGGAAACATTTACCGATCAGGTTTTTTCCCGGGCGGCCACCGGCAGCAGGACCGGTCGAAGTCCGATCGCGGCCGTGGGCGGATGGCCGCCCCGCCGCTCCTGCACCATTCCTCCAAGCTCCCGCGGAGCAATCCGCAGGCGCTTTGTCATTTGCGGCTATAGTGAATAAAGAGGCGCCGCGGCGCCCGATTTTTCCCTTGGTGAGCAGTCGCGAACAGCAGTCATGTCCGCAGGCATTCCCTTGTCCCCCTACGGCCCCCGTCCCCCGGGGCAGCGCATCAACCGCCTGGTGGTGGCCGGCCTGGCGGCCCTGCTGTTGCTGGTGGTTGCCGCCCTGTGGCTCTACCTCTACCTGAAAACCCTGGAAAAACCCTACTACGAACTCAAGGGCTACCGTGTCGCCACCGTGCAGAGCTTCAATAGTTTTCTGCGCCGCAGCGGCAACCGCGCGCGCGTCAATCAGCTGGCCGACTTCCTGAAGGAACGCGGCGTCGGCGATGTGACCGCGGTGCACAACCTGTTGCGCCAGGGCACCGACTGGCTGGATATCGACGAGCCGCCCTTCGCAATACCGCCGAGCGACCAGTGGCGCAACATAGTGGCTACCCTGGTCCTGCTGCGCGACGAGGTGGAGCCCGCGCTGGGGCCGATGGACATCCTCTCCGCCTACCGCACCGACAACTACAACCGCAAGTCGGGCGGCGCCAGCAGCAGCAAGCACCGCGACTTCTGCGGCCTTGACCTGATCCCGAAATCCAATATCAGCCGCAAGGAGCTGGTGGAGGAACTGCGCAGCCTGCACGCGCGCCTCGGGCCCGGGAGCAACCTCGGGCTGGGCATCTACTACAACCTGCGCTTCCACATAGACACCTGCGGCTACCGGACCTGGTGAACTGCAGAACCCCTCTGGATACCTTATGGATTCTTTCCATGGATATACATGAGAGTGAAGACCACGAATATGTCGACATTCATATCGAGCGGCGCCGGATCATCTGGTTCTCCGCCCTGGTGCTCGCCGGCATCATCGCGCTGGTGGTGCTGACCGTAGACAAAGTCCGGGAGCTGGCGGAGCGCATAGTCACCCCGGTGGAGTACAGGCCGATACCCGACGTCTACGAGATCAAGGGCTACGCCGCCGCCTCGGAGAAGGCCTTCGACAAGTTCCTGAGTGAGGGGAACAATCGCGAGACCTACGCGAAGCTGGAGAACTTCCTGCAACGGAACCAGGTGGACCAGGTTGTGCCGCCCTTCCAGCTGCTGCGCCAGGGTAGCGACTGGCAGGAAATCGACGAACCGCCCTTCGCGATACCGCCGGAGGAAAACTGGAAGACCATGGTCGATACACTGCGCGTGGTGCAGCAGGAAATAATCCCGCGCATCGGGCCGGTGCACGTGCTGTCCGGCTGGCGCACCGACACCTACAACGGCAAGGCCGGTGGCTCAAAGCTCAGCAAACACATGCACTTCTGCGGCCTGGACATGGTCCCGGAGAAAAAATTCTCGCGCAGGCAACTGGTGCCGATACTGCGCGACATCCACAAGAATTCCGGGCGCAAGTGGAATATGGGTCTCGGCATCTACAGCGGGGTGCGCTTTCACGTGGATACCTGCGGCTACCGGCGCTGGTAAATGCCCGGGGCAACTGGTAAGCGCCTGCGGCCACTGGTAAAAGCCACCGGCTTCTGATTACATAGGCGCGATTCGGGCGCTCTGTTTTAATGCGCCACAACAATAATTGAAGGAATGTCCGGTGCAGGAAAAACTGGAAAGGCGCTCGTTTATCGTTTCACTGGTGCTGGTGACACTGGCCTTTGCGCTGCTGTTGAAGCCCTTTTTCACCCCCATCTTCTGGGCCTGTGCCATTGCACTGATTTTCTTCCCTGTCTACCGCCGCCTTGTCGGGCGCTTCCCAAAATGGCGCAACCTGATGGCGCTTCTGACACTGCTGCTGTGCGTGGTGCTGGTGGTGATTCCGGTGCTGGCGGTGGCCAGTACCTTTATCAACGAGGCAGTGGGCGTCTACCAGAAAATCCAGAGCGGCCAGATAGATCTGTCGCAGCAGTTGGAAAAGGTACGCACTGCTTTTCCCGGCATCAACGCGATGCTGGAGCGCACCGGCCTCGACCTGGACCAGATCAAACAGCGCCTGCTCGGCGGCTTTATGAGTGCCGGCAGTTTCCTGGCCAAGAACGCCCTGGCCCTGGGACAGAACACCCTGAACTTCTTCGTGATGCTGGGGCTGATGCTCTACCTGACCTTCTTCCTGCTGCGCGACGGCGAGAAGCTGGTGAACCTGCTGATCCGCGCCCTGCCGTTGGGAGACGAACGCGAGCACCTGCTGCTGGCCAAGTTCGCCGAGGTGACCCGGGCCACCATCAAGGGCAATCTGGTGGTCGCCGTGACCCAGGGCACCCTGGGCGGACTCATCTTCTGGATCCTCGGCCTGCCGGCACCGCTGTTGTGGGGGGTGGTCATGACACTGCTGTCGCTGCTGCCCGCTATCGGCGCGGCGTTGATCTGGTTCCCCGCCGCGATTTATCTCTACGCCATTGGGGACATCGTCAAGGCCTCGGTGCTGCTGGTGTTCGGCTTCGCCGTCATCAGCCTGGTGGACAACCTGCTGCGGCCGATGCTGGTGGGGCGCGACACCAAGCTGCCGGACTATATAGTGCTCTTCTCCACTGTCGGCGGCCTGATCATGTTCGGTATCAGCGGCTTCGCCATAGGGCCGTTGCTGGCGGCACTGTTTATGGCCTTCTGGGAGATCTTTATGCGGGAATTCATCAACTCGCCCCCGAAAAAGTCCCCCTAGTTGCTTACTGCCCGGGGCGATGAATCCAACCTCCGGTCGGTAGAGTAGATCCCTGCGCCGCGCCAGGACCGGGGCAACGTAACAAGACCACGCGACCGATACCGGCATCGCGACACCTGACATTTATCCCTTTTTCGCAGAAAAGTTGCCTATATTTTCCCGCCGGTCCACCGCCACTCCCCGCGCTCTTGCATAGCGACAGGCCATGCGGTAGAAGTGTGGCCGAAGTTACCGCAACGAACCGCCATGTATCCAAGCAAGCGCGCTGCGGGCGACCCGCTCTGCGATCGCTCCAGCGATTATCACCTCAGCGAATGGTTCAATAACTGAGTTCCCCCTCCTCCCGGTGGGGCGGCGGCCCTGTGCCGCGCACCCTGACGGCCCAATGCCTGCCCCATCGAGCAGGCGACATTTTCACAAGCACCAAATTCCCGCACTGGCAAGCACGCCACCCAGACCGATTCGCGCGAACAATGACAACCAAAAATGAGAGAACCATGGGTATGACCATAAAACACTACCGCAGGAACCTGATTGCGCTGGCGATCGCCGCCGGCCAGGCCGCGCCCCTGGTGGCGCAAGAGGCACAGGAGAGTGCAACGACACTGGAAGAGGTGGTGGTCACCGCCAGCCGCCGCGCCGAGTCCATCCAGGAAATTCCCTACAACATCACCGCCGTCACCGGCGAGGCGCTCGAAAATATCGGCGCCGATGACCTGACGAAAATGGTGCAATTCATTCCCGGCATGCAGATGATCGACGCCGGCGCGCGCTCAACCGGCCTGGTGACCCTGCGCGGCATGAACGTCGGTGGCCTGGAAGCGTCCGAGAACCAGGGCGGCAAGGACATCATCTCCCGCTATGTGAACGACACCCCGCTGCTGATCGACTTCAAGCTGGTGGACATCGAGCGGGTCGAAGTGCTGCGCGGTCCCCAGGGCACCCTCTACGGTCGCGGCGCCATGGCCGGCACCCTGCGCTATATCCTCAACAAGCCCAGTACCGAGGCGATCGAGGGCTCCATCAGTACCGAGATCTACCAGAACAGCGAGAGCGACGGCATCTCCACCGAGGTCAGCGGCGTCCTCAACCTGCCCCTGTCCGAAACCCTGGCGCTGCGCTTCTCCGGCACCCGCGTCGATGACGCCGGCTTCGTGGACTACAAGAATGTGCTCGTCGAGCCGGGCGTGAGCAATGCCGAACGCACCATCGACGATGCCAACAGCGAGGAAACCAATTCCGCCCGCGTTTCCCTGCGCTGGGAGCCCTCCGACGAGTTCTTCGCGCAGGGCAACTACTATGTACAGAATTCCAAGGCCGGCGGCCGCCAGGCGGTGAACCCCGAGTTTACCGGCAGTGATTTCTCCTCCGCGCTGCGCTACGAGGAAGTGCGCGAGAACAAAGACTCGCTGTTCAACGCGGAGCTCGGTTACAACAGCGACGCCATCGAGATCTTCTCCACCACCTCTCTCGCCGAATACGAGGGCATCGGCAACCGCGACCAGACCGACCTGCTTTGCGTCGACATCTGGCCAGGATACTGCGACTTCCCCGAGTTCTCCGGCTACACCGTGGACGACAATCAGTCCGAATCCCTGGTGCACGAAACCCGCTTCCTGTCCACGGACGCCAATTCGCCCGACTGGCTCGACTGGATCGCTGGTGTCTATTACGAGGAAACCGACACCCTGCTGGACGCCCGTGAGTACACCCCCGGCTACCAGGACTGGGCCGGCATCGACACCGGTTACGGTGAACTCGAGTACTGGCGCTATGCCGACAGTACTTTCGAGGAGCGCGCGGTCTACGGTGAGACCACCTTCCACGCCAACGACCAGCTGCAGTTGACTGTGGGCGCTCGTTATTTCGAGCAGGAAGAAACCTTCGATTATGACTGCAACATCATTCCCGTATACGCATACTGGGAGCTCCCCGCCATTGAACCCGACTGTCGCTCAGGCTCGGGGAAAATTGACGATACCGTATTCAAGCTGAACGCGGCGTACGATTTCACCGACGGCGTGATGCTCTATGCGACTGTAGCCGAAGGCTTCCGCCGCGGCGGCGCCAATGCCGGCCCACAGCTGCTCGACAGCGAACAGACCTTCACTTCGGACTCAGCCGTCAACTATGAACTGGGCTGGCACACTACCCTGGCCCAGGGCGCGGTGATCTTCAACGGCGCCGTATTCATAATCGACTGGAGCGACCTGCAGGTTCCGACCAAATCCCAGGAGGCCGCGATCAACATCACCAAGAACGCCAGTCGCGGTGAGATCACCGGCCTGGAGCTGTCCACCCAGGCGGCGGTTTCCGACAACCTGACCCTGAGCGGCTGGGTCACCTACTACGACCACGCGCTGAAGGGCGATGCACCGGAAATCGACGGCTTCGACGGCGACAGTTTCCCGGGCGTACCCAACCTGCAGGCCAATGTGGCGTTCGACTATGCGATCGAAGTGCCCACCGGTGAACTGACCCTGCGCGGCAACGCCTACTACAAGGACGACGTGCAGACCCGCCTGAACAGCATTGGCGACAACTTCGACAACGAGACACTGGACTCCTACGTGGTGGCCAACCTGTCCGCCGACTACCGCCTGGACCAGTGGCGCGCGTCGCTGTTCGCCGACAACATCACCAACGAGTACTACTTCTCAGGCGTCCGCAGTGAGAAACGCTACGGCGAGCGCGGCCAGTTCTACTATGTGGGCCAGCCGCGCACGCTCGGACTGAGTGTTTCCTACGAGTTTTGAATCCATTCCTCTCACACAATTGTTTGGCGGGGCCTTGCCCCGCTTTTTTTATTTCCGGGCTCTATAATGTGCCCCGATTCTTATGAAGCCACACACAGGCCGTCATTAGCAGGTAGCCATGATTCAGCCGGACCCCAAAGAGCAGCTCGAAAAAGTGCGTGCGGCGGTAGCACACAAAGACTGGCGTACCGCCACCGCGCTGTGTATCGACATTCTTAAAAGGGATCCGCGGCAAGCCGATGCCCATCTCGTTCTCGGGCTCGCCGCCGCTGAAGGCGGCAAGATCGGTGTGGCCCTGCGCGCATTCGAGACCGCACTGGAAATCGATGCAAACCGTTTCGATGCCCGCATCCAGAAAGCGCGCTGTCTGGTGCAGGCCGGCCGCCACGCGGACGCGGAACGGGAGGCGGACCGTTGTATCGAGCCGGCGCGGGAGAATGCCAAACTGCTGGACCTCCTGGCGACCGTGTTCAGCCATATCGGCAAGCAGGAAAAAGCCGAGCCTCTGATCCGCCGCGCCGCGGAACTGGCACCCGCGGATATCGCCATCCTCTCCAACGCCGCAGCTATACAGCTGTTTGCCGGCAGGGACGCGGAGGCGGTGCACAACCTCGAACGCGCCCTCCAGCTCGCCCCGGCGCACGGCCGCAGCCACTGGCAGCTCGCCAAAGCGCGCCGGGCCGTAAATCGCGAACACTGCCAGGCCATGGAGGCCCTACTGGCCGGGGAAAATGTCGGTGTCGGGACCAGAGTGTATCTTCACTATGCATTGGGTAAGGAGTATGAAGACCTGGCGCAGTGGGACAGGGCCTGGGCCCACTACCGGGACGGGAGCAGGCTGCAACGCGAGAGCATTCGCTACCGGATCGAGGACGACCAGGCACTGTTCAGTACGCTGATCGAGCGCTTCGATCAGCGCTGGTTCAGCGACACACCGGAGTGCTCCGGCGACCGGCAGGGCGAGCCGGTGTTTATCCTCGGCCTGCCCCGATCCGGCAGCACCCTGTTGGAGCGCATAGTGTCCAGCCACAGCCAAGTCCAGTCCCTGGGCGAGCTTGCGCAGTGGCCAATGGCCATCAAGCGGCTCGCCAACATCCGCGCGGCGGGGCTGTTCAGGGCAGATATCGCGGCGCAGGCGGCCACACTGGATCTGCGCCGGGCCGCAGAATTGTATCGACAGGAAATCGCCTATCTGCGCGATGGCAGTCCCTACTTTACCGACAAGCTCCCGAATAATTTCCTCTACCTGCCGTTGCTGGCCAAAGCCTTCCCGCAGGCGCGCATTGTGCATGTGCACCGCAATCCGATGGACAGCTGCTTCGCCATGTTCAAGCAACTGTTCGCGGACGCCTACCCTTTTTCCTACACACTGGAGGAACTGGGTGATTACTATGCGGCTTATCATCGGCTGATGGCGCACTGGCGCTCGCTGCTGGGGGAAAGACTGATCGAGGTGGACTACGATCGCCTGGTGACCGGCCAGGAGCAACAGACCCGGCTGTTGCTCGACAGGCTGGGGCTGCCCTTCGAGCCCGTCTGTCTCGACTTCCATCGCGCATCCGGCGCCGCAGCCACCGCCAGCGCCGCCCAGGTGCGCCAACCGATGCACAGCCGCTCTGTGGGCCGCTGGCGCCAACTCGCCGACGCCCTCGCGCCGCTGCGGCAACGGCTGCAGGCTGAGGGTATTGCGGTGGCGTAATGGCGGCGCCCGCGCTCCCGCAGTGGCCTCCTGTCACCGCGCCGGTTAGCATAGCCGCACCCACCATATGCAAAAACAGGAACGGATTGCACAATGAAACGCCTAATCGCTTTTCTGCTCACCTCAGTTGTCGCCCTGCCGACCCTGGCACTGGAACCCGGCCAGCCAGCACCCGACTTCACCCTGCAGGCCTCAGACGGAAAAACCTACTCGCTGTCCGACTTCAAGGACAAACAGGCCGTGGTCATCGCCTGGTACCCGAAGGCCTTTACCAAGGGCTGCACCATAGAATGCAAATCCCTGGCCGAAAACGGTCACCTGATCCGCGAGTACAATGTCGCCTACTTTATGGCGAGCACCGACGAGGTGGAGGTAAGTACAAAATTTGCCGCGGCGCAGGAAGCCGATTTCCCGCTGCTCAGCGACCCCGAGGGCGAGGTGGCCAAGGCCTACGATGTACTGATGCCGGTGATGAACATAGCGCGCCGCATCACCATCTATATCGGTAAAGACGGACGCATTCTCAAGATAGACAAGGAGATCCACCCGGCCACCAGCGCCGAGGACATCGCGCGGACGCTGGATGAGCTGGGAGTTGCGCGGAAAAGCTGACGCCTGCGCTATGCGGCACCGAAATGTTAAGGACACCAAGTGCAGCTTGGTGGTGTCCATGTGAGCAACTGGCCGGCGGAGTGACGATTGCCGCTTTGAGATTGCTCGATTGCGCCAGAGCCTCAAGGGAGGGAGCGCGGCGATCGCCTACTGCACTCGCGGTTTGTATTCGTCGCTGTTGAGCGGCACTTCCACCGTCAGCCGCTGCGCATTGATCCGGCAGCCGGTGCCGTTGCACTCCTCCGAAAGTCTTTGTAAAGCCGAAGTGCTCCTCCGCCACATCGCCGGGTGAAACCGGGTCCCGGTCGAGTGCGCCAGTCGACTCCATTTCACCCTCGGGGCGCTCCCCAGTCGCCAGGTCGACCCTCGTCCACCTTTTCCGATCGGAAAAGCTGTGCACTCCAGTGACTTCAAGGCTGGAAATGCAGGACTTGACCCCGAGACCCTCCATCGTGAAGCTCCATCCCTCGTCGCGCTCGGCCTCAAACCCGGGACCGTACCATAGTTGTACCCGGCGTGTGCCGACGGGGCCACCTTGTCCATTCCCTGGTACGGCTTCGCCAGGCGACATTTCGCTCTCTGATGCCACACTCACTATTACTCGGGAAAGTGACACACGGCTTCTACGTTGTTCCCATCCGGGTCCAATACAAAGGCACCATAGTACGCCGGGTGATACTCCGGCCGTAAGCCGGGCGTGCCATTGCACTGTGCGCCCGCAGCAATGGCGGTTGCGTAGAATTCATCTACCGATGCCCGGTCTTTAGCGGCGAAGGCGACGTGAATTGCAGCTATCGGTCTGCCTTCCTTTATCCAGAAGCCCGGTTTGCCGGAGGAGCCAAAGCCGCCGCCGGATATCGGGTGCTCCATGATCAGGGTATGACCGAGAGGCGCCAACACAGTCTCGTAGAAACGCTTGCTCTCTGAATAGTTTGAAACCGGAAGATTTATATGATCGAACATATCGGGCCTCGACAAGTTTATGAAAAGGGGTTCCGGATAACGTTATCCAGTGAGACCTGTGCATGTATCGGCTTTATACCATCCTGGTCTGTAAGCTCCACAAACCTTTCGGGACTGCCCCTGACACTGAAACGCCACTGCCCCGGAGCGCCGGTTTTGAAGTAGGCATTCTTGTCCCCGGCTTTATAGGCAAGGATATTCGCTGGACCTCCCTTTGGGTCTTCCCGAGCACCGGCAAGAGACAAGCAGTACTTTTTAACCTCATTCCTTTCCATGTCAGCCGTGCCGGTGTTGCTGTCCGGCGCTTAGTCCGCATCGCCGTTGATGCCCAGTTCCTTGAGCTTGCGCGTCAGCGTATTGCGCCCCCAGCCGAGCAGCTCGGCCGCATCGCGCTTCCTACCGGCGGTGTGCTTGAGGGCAATCTCGATCAGCGCGCGCTCGAAGGCCGGCACCGCCTCGCCGAGGATTTCGCGGCGGCCGGTGGCCAGGGCCTGGTCGGCCCAGAGGCGCAGGGCCTTTTGCCAGTCCTGCGGGGTGTCGCCGGCAGCGGCCTGCTGCTGCAGTTCCTGGGGCAGGTCCTCGACATGCACTTCGCGGCCGGAGGCCATCACGGTGATCCAGCGGCAGGTATTTTCCAGTTGGCGCACATTGCCGGGCCAGTCGAGGCCGGCGAGGTATTTCTCGGTTTCGCTGGTGAGGATTTTCGGCTCCACCCCCAGGTCCTTGGCGGCGGCGTTGAAGAAGTGGCGCACCAGCCGCGGTATGTCCTCGCGGCGGTCGGCCAGGCGCGGGATATGGATGCGGATCACGTTCAGGCGGTGGAACAGGTCCTCGCGAAACTTGTGCTGCTCCACCAACCTTTCCAGGTCCTGATGCGTGGCGGCGATAATGCGCACGTCCACCTTGACCGGCGTGTGGCCGCCGACGCGATAGAACTCGCCGTCGGCGAGAACCCGCAGCAGGCGCGTCTGGGTCTCCGCCGGCATATCGCCGATCTCGTCCAGGAAGAGGGTGCCGCCGTCGGCCTGTTCGAAGCGGCCGGCGCGCTGGGAGCTGGCGCCGGTGAAGGCGCCCTTCTCGTGGCCGAAGAGTTCCGATTCCATCAGGTCCCTGGGGATTGCGGCCATGTTCAGGGCGATAAAGGGCTGGTTCTTGCGCGGGCTGTGGTTGTGCAGCGCCTGGGCCACCAGCTCCTTGCCGGTGCCGGACTCGCCGTTGATCAGCACGGTGATGTTGGAGTGGGACAGGCGGCCGATGGCGCGGAACACCTCCTGCATCGCCGGCGCCTCGCCGATGATCTCCCTGCGCCCCCCGGCATTCTCCAGTTCGATCCGGCTGTCGTGCAGTTGCTCGCTGGCGTGGGCCAGGGCGCGGCGGGTGACGGCCACCGCCTCGTCCACGTCGAAGGGCTTGGGCAGGTATTCGAAGGCGCCGCCCTGGTAGGCGGCCACGGCGCTATCCAGGTCCGAGTGGGCGGTCATGATGATGATCGGCAGCGCGGGCCTCTCCGCCTGGAAGCGCTGCAGCAGCTTGAAGCCGTCCGAACCGGGCATGCGGATATCGCTGATCACCACGTCCGGCGAGTCGCTGTAGAAGTCGTCCAGGGCGCGGTCGCCGTTCTCAAAGCACTTGGTCTCGATGCCGGCCCGGGCCAGGGCGCGCTCCAGTACCCAGCGGATCGATCGGTCGTCGTCAATTATCCAAACGCGATTGCTCATACTCACACTTCCGCTAAATCAGTTATTCGTTGGCTCATCATTCGCTGGCTCTCTATTCGCCAGCTAAGGGCAGGTAGATCTGGAAGACGCTCTGCCCGGGGCGGCTGTCGCATTTGATCAGGCCGCGGTGCTGATTGATGATGTTCTGCGAGATCGACAGGCCCAGGCCCGAGCCCTCGGCGCGCCCGGAGATCATCGGGTAGAAGATGCGCTCGCGGATGTCCTCGGGAATGCCCGGGCCGTTGTCCTCGATTTCTATACGGCACACCAGCGGGCAGTGGCGCCGGCCTATGGTGAACTGGCGCTGGATGCGCGTGCGCAAAACTATTTCGCCGGCCGCCAGGCCGATGCTCTCGTCCAGGGCCTGCATGGCATTGCGGGCGATATTCAGCAGCGCCTGGATCAGCTGCTCGCTGTCGCCGGGGATGTCCGGGATCGACGGGTCGTAGTCGCGGCGGATTTTCAGTTCGCCGTCGCACTCGGCATCGATCAGTTGCGCCACCCGCTCGAGTATCTCGTGCACATTGGTGGGTTTCAGCTGCACCGGTTTGCGCGGGCCCAGCAGGCGGTCGACCAGGTTCCGCAGCCGGTCCGCCTCGTCGATGATGATCTGGGTGTACTCCGACAGCTCCTCGTCCGGCAGCTCCCGCTGCAGCAGCTGCGCCGCGCCGCGGATGCCGCCGAGGGGGTTCTTCACCTCGTGGGCCATGCCGCGCACCAGGTTGCGGGTGGTCTCCTGGGCGCTGATCAGCGCATCCTCGCGGGCGATGCGTAGCAGCCGGTCCATGGACTGCACCTCGAGCAGCAGCAGGCCCAGTTCCGGCACCGGGCTCACCGAGTAGTCGACGGTGCGTGTCTCCAGGTTGTGCAGCCGCCAGCTGGCGCGGCGCACCGTGTACTTCTCGCCGCTGGCCAGGGCGCTGCGCATGGCCTGCTCGGCGGCCTGCGACTCGCGCACCACCTCCTCCAGCGGCAGGCCGCTGACCCGCGCGCTGGACGCGGCGAGCAGGTCCTCGGCGGCAGAGTTGAGGTAGCAGAGCAGCAGGCTGTCATCCAGCACCAGCACCGCGGAGGTCAGGCTGTCCAGCAGCTGGCGCAACTGGCGGTCGTTGAGCATGCAGTCGTTTCCGGTTCAATCGGGGCGCGGCGCGGACCCGCGGTCCGCACCCCGCCAAACGTCGTCAATAGGCCGTTGTTTTCTGTCAGTGCAAGAAGCAAACCAAAATGGCGCATGCGGGTACCGACGGCGCTTTCGGGTGGCCGGCACTGACCCGTCGGGGGGCGAAACCAGGCCGCGGGGCCTGTCGTGGCGCGCCCTGTGATGCGAGTGGGGACACACTGCGGATCGCCCTCCCGGAGATGCACCATTATTGTGCATTGATTAAAAAAACGCCAGCGTGGACGTCCGGGAGAGGGCAGATACGATGGACGGGACCCGGCGCAGCCCGGTCCCGTGGGAAGCGGATCAGTTGTTGGGCTGCGCCTTCGGCAGCCCGGGGGCCACCGGGGCCTTGGGCGCCTGCTGCGCCTGGCCCGCCGGGTTGTCCGGCACTGTGCCACCGGGGCGATGCACGTAAATGGTGACGGCCTGGGACCGGGCCAGCACATTGCCGCCCGGGTCGGTGAGCACCGCCTGCACGCTGTGGGAGCCGCGCTCCAGGGCGGAGATATCCAGGCTGGTGCCGGAGGAGCTCCCGGCCCAGGGCTGGCCGTCCACCACGGCGAAGAACCGGTAGCCGGTGCGCGGCACCGGGTCCACTGCCACCTGCAGCACGATAAAGCGCTGGCCAGGGGGGATGGTGGCGCCGTCCTGGGGGCTGACAATGGCGAAATTGATCGGGCCGGTGTATTCGTCCTCCTGGTCCCGCCGGTCTTTCGGCGACAGCTTGCGGATGGGCAGGGGGCGCGGCAGGGCGATGGGCTGCACATTGGTGGGGCCCAGGTCGACCTTCTCCGCCTTTTCCCCCGGCAGCGGCTTGTCGCTGAAGACGACACGGCCGCCCGGACCCACGGATTTGTAGATGGCGTTGCCTGCGGGCAGGTCGTCGGTGCCGTCGCCGCCGGCCAGGGTGGCCAGGGGGGCAGCGAGCAGCAGTGCCAGTAGCAGTTTGTGTCCTTTCATCGGTCCTCGATCGCGGCCAACGGCCGCTCCTACTGGGGGGGGAATCCCGGGTCCCGGTTAATTAAAGGCTAGTGTACCTGCAAAAAAAAAGCCCGCACCAGGGCGGTGCGGGCTTTTTGCAACAGTGTGAAGTTGTGAGACTTACACCGAGTAGTACATATCGAACTCGACCGGGTGAGTGGTCATCTGCAGGCGCTCCACCTCGGCGCGCTTCAGGTCGATGTAGGCATCGATGGCGTCGTCGGTGAATACGCCGCCCTCGGTCAGGAAGGCGCGGTCCTGATCCAGTGCATCCAGGGCCATTTCCAGGCTGGAGGCGACGGTCGGGTACTCGGCCAGCTCTTCCGGCGGCAGGTCGTACAGGTCCTTGTCGGCGGCGTCGCCGGGGTGGATCTTGTTCTTGACGCCGTCGAGGCCGGCCATCAGCAGGGCGGCGAAGGCCAGGTAGGGGTTGGCAGTCGGATCCGGGAAGCGGGTCTCGATGCGCTTGCCCTTCGGGCTCGGCACGAACGGAATGCGGATGGACGCGGAGCGGTTGCGCGCGGAGTAGGCCAGGATCACCGGCGCCTCGAAGCCCGGCACCAGACGCTTGTAGGAGTTGGTGGAGGCGTTACAGATGGCGTTCAGGGCGCGGGCGTGCTTGATGATACCGCCGATGTAGAACAGCGCGGTCTCGGACAGGCCGGCATAGGCGTCGCCGGCGAACTGGTTGACGCCGTCCTTGCTGAAGGACTGGTGTACGTGCATGCCGGAACCGTTGTCGCCCACCAGCGGCTTGGGCATGAAGGTCGCGGTCTTGCCGTAGGCGTGGGCCACGTTGTGCACTGCGTACTTGAGGATCTGCACCTCGTCCGCTTTCTTGGTCAGGGTGTTGGCGCCGACGCCGATTTCACACTGGCCGGCGGTGCCAACTTCGTGGTGGTGCACTTCCACATGCAGGCCCATCTGCTCCATGGCGGTGCACATGGCGGCGCGGATGTCGTGCAGGGAGTCGACCGGCGGAACCGGGAAGTAGCCGCCCTTCACGCCCGGGCGGTGGCCGATGTTGCCCTCGGCGTAGGTGGCGCCGGAGGACCAGGCCGCCTCTTCGGAGTTGATCTTGTAGAAGGCACCGCCCATTTCCGCGCCCCAGGTGATGTCGTCGAAGACGAAGAACTCGGGCTCCGGGCCAAACAGGGCGGTGTCACCCAGGCCGGTGGACTTCAGGTATTCCTCGGCGCGCAGCGCGATGGAGCGCGGGTCGCGCTCGTAGCCCTGGCCGGTGATCGGGTCGACGATGTTGCAGCGGATGATCACGGTGCTCTCGTCGGTGAAGGGGTCCAGGAAGGCCGTGTCGTCGTCCGGCATCAGGATCATGTCGGACTCGTTGATGCCCTTCCAGCCGGCGATGGAGGAGCCGTCGAACATCTTGCCCTCTTCGAAGAACTCGCTGTCAACTTCCTTCGCCGGAATGGACACGTGCTGTTCTTTACCCTTGGTGTCGGTGAAGCGCAGGTCTACCCACTTGGCTTCACTCTCTTTGATCAAACCGAGCGTTTTAGCTGACATTGGAATCCTCCAGGTCTTGAAAAGTAATTTGTCGCAAAGCCCTTCTGTGGCTTCAACTCTCTACCTGGCGTGAAACAAAGCAAGGAGTGTGCCAAATTGGGGCAGTGGCGTTGGGGCTGCGTTTGCGGCGTGCGCGGGGCGGACAGGGGCCAGAATAGAGGTAAAGTGTCCGCCCGGCCACATCCGCATGCACCAGTTTGGCGCGCATACTGGCAGCTGCGCACCAATGGTGTGCATGACCAACTTTTCGCCAGCTAGTTTATAATGCCGCACCTTCCATCCACAGGCGGTACACCACGGATTCCCATGCACTTTGTCGTCAAGTTCTTCCCCGAGATCACCATCAAGAGCAACCCGGTGCGCAAGCGCATGTCGCGCCAGCTCAAGGAAAACCTGCAGCGCCTGCTGCGGCAGCTGGACGACCGCATCCAGGTGCGCAAGGACTGGGAGAAAATCGACGTCATAGCCCCCGATGCAGTGGCCCACCTGGGCGGGCGCATCGAGGAGGTGCTGGCCCACACCCCCGGCATCGCCAACTTCTCGCGGGTGCAGCAGTTCCCGCTGGGCGACCTGCAGGACATCTACGAGAAGACGCTGTCCGTCTGGGGCGACAAGCTCACCGGCAAGACCTTCTGCGTGCGCGCCAAGCGCACCGGCGACCACGACTTCAAGTCCCTGGACGTGGAGCAGTATGTGGGCGGCGGCCTGAACCAGAATACCCAAGCCGCCGGCGTCAAGCTGAAGGACCCGGACATCACCGTGAAGCTGGAGATACGCCACGACAAGCTCAACGTGGTGGAACAGCAGACCCCGGGCCTGGGCGGCTTCCCCCTCGGCACCCAGGACCCGGTGCTGTCGCTGGTGTCCGGTGGCTTCGACTCCACCGTGGCCAGCTACCTGACCATCAAGCGCGGCATCCGCACCCACTTCCTCTTCTTCAACCTTGGCGGGCGCCAGCACGAACTCGGCGTGAAGGAGGTGGCCTTCTACCTGTGGCAGAAATACGGCGCCTCCCACCGGGTGCGCTTCGTCACTGTGCCCTTCGACGAGGTGGTGGCGGAGATCCTCGAGAATGTCGACGACTCCTATATGGGCGTGATCCTGAAGCGCATGATGCTGCGCGCAGGCTCCGTGATCGCCAAGGAACTGGAGGTGGACGCGCTGGTGACCGGCGAGGCCATCGCCCAGGTGTCCAGCCAGACCCTGAAGAACCTGTCGGTGATCGACAGCGTCACCGACACCCTGGTGCTGCGCCCGCTGATCACCAGCGACAAGACCGACATCATCCGCACCGCGCGAGAGATCGGCACCGAGGAGTTCGCCGCGAACATGCCCGAGTACTGCGGCGTGATCTCGGTGAAGCCCACCACGCGCGCGAAAATGGAAAAAGTGGAAAACGAGGAGAACCGCTTCGATTTCACGGTCCTGGACCGCGCCATCGGCAACCGCGTGATGCAGAATATCGACGAGGTGATGGAGGACGTGCGCGGCGAGACACCGGACGTGGAGGTGGTCGCCGAGCCCCACGGCCAGGTGGTGATCGATATCCGCCACCCGGACGAGGAGGAGCTGGACCCGCTGGAAGTGCCCGGCACCGATGTGGAGACCATCCCCTTCTACCGCCTGAGCAATGCCTTCAAGAAGCTGGACAAGGACCGCAACTATCTTCTCTACTGCAAGCGCGGCGTCATGAGCAAGCTGCATGCGTCGCATTTGCTGGACGAGGGCTACCGCAATGTGGGTGTCTTCAGGCCGGAAAAAGCCTCCCCCGATCAATAATTGCTGACTGGTGGCGTCGGTTTTTTGCACAGCGCGAAATTTCCGGCGCCCGGATGTCCTCCCGACACAGGACTCTTTCCAGAATTCCACAAATGCGCACCCTGCCCCCGCCCGGCGTGACCCGATTCGTTTTTCCCCCGCCGCTCTTCCCCTAAACTCCGCGCCGTTCAGTTTCCCATTTCCAACTGAGGTAAAGGCAATGCGCAATTTCGCGATTCTCCTGTGCCTGCTATTTGCAATCGCCGGCTGCGGCGGAGGCGGCTCCTCCGGTGAACCCGAGCAGGAAGCGGTCATGAGCGCCCCCGACGCCATGATCGGCATCATGCTCACCGACGCGCCCTCCGACGATATTGAGCGGCTGCTCGCCACCATCACCAGGATCGAGCTGGTGGGCGAGGAGCAGTCACACACCGTCTTCGACGGCGAGGAGCGGGTCGATTTCGCCCAGCTCACCGACTTCTACGAGCTGTTCAACATCACTTCGGTCACCCCCGGCACTTACCAGTTCGTCCGCATCCGGATGTCCGACGTAGTCATAGTGGCGGAAGACGACAGCGGCGCCCTGGTGGAAACCCGGGTTTCACTGCCCTCCAACACCATCGACCTGGCCCCGGAGAGCGCCTTTACCATCGCCGAGGGCCAGGTGCTCTTCCTGAAGATCGACTTCGATATCGACAAGGCCCTGGAGCTGCTGGCAGAGCAGGGCGGCGAGTTGGTGCTGCAGCCGGTGATCTTCGTCGAAATCGGCGAGCAGCTGCCTGCAGACCGCTTCGTGCGCCTGAGCGGTATCGTCGACGAGGTCCTGGCGGACGGGCTGCGCATCTGCGACACCCAGCTGATCTCCGAGGTGGACACCAAGCGCCGCGCCCTGGGCGCCTGCGCGGAGATAAAGACCGATATCCAGACCAGCTTCTTCGGCGCCGACGGCATGCCCGCCAGCTCCGCCGACCTGCTGGAAGGCGACGACGTGATAGTGGTCGGCTATATCAACCGCCGCGTCACCGAGATTCCCGCCATTCCCTACGGCCACTTCCCGCCGCCCGGGTCCTGTCGCCTGTGGTATCCCGCGCGCAGCACCGGCGACCAGCCGCCGCCGGAGTCCTGCGAGAACTTTGACACCCAGGCCGTGCCCGAAGGCGCCATTCTGCTGAACGATCAGGGCATGCCGGTGCAGGATATCTACGGCGCCGACGCCCTGGTGATAGAGCAGGGCCTGCCCAGTGAATTCCCGCGCCTGCGCGGCGGGGTCACCAGCCAGGTTACCAGCGGCCAGTTCGGCTTCCAGGCCGAAGGCGAGCAGTGGGGCGGCACCGCCCTGAGCGCCGTCCTCTTCCCGCAGACCCGCATCTTCTCCCGCGCCGGTGCCGAGCTGGAGGCGGAGGCCATCCAGCCGGAACTGAAGGCAAAGCTCGACGGTGTGCTGGCAGAGCCGGGGCAGGTGCGCACGGCCTTTATGGTGCTGAGGCTGGACGAGGTGCCCCAGTTGCGCCTCTCCGGCACCCTGCTGTCCGCCGAGGCCGGCGCGCTGACCCTGGCCACCGACAGCGGTGACCGCTGCGTCGATACCGAGGGGGCCGACATCTTCCTGGTGACCCAGGTGGACGGCCGCCAAGTCAGCGAACAGGTGTCCGAAGAGGACCTCGCGGCCGACCAGCCCATCGAGGCCTTCGGCACCGAGGGCACAGACGGCTGCTTTGTCGCCGAAACCGTCATCGCCGACGGGACCTGAGCCTGCGGCCCCGTTCCTCTCTCGCCCCTCCACTCCCTGCCCGCCCTTTCCCCGCACCCGTGCAATTTTTATCCAATCCCCGCTCCCAATTGTCACGCATCGCCTCTATAATCGCCGCCTTTGGCCGGACCGCCGCAGTATCAACCCCCGCAGGCCCCCGCCCCCTACCATTTCACGCATCAAGCCCAGAGGCCCCCAGTGATAGAGAAGTTGCGCAATATTGCGATCATCGCCCACGTAGACCACGGCAAGACCACCCTGGTCGACAAGCTGCTGTCCCAGTCCGGCACCCTCGACCGCCGCGACCAGGGCGCCGAGCGGGTGATGGACTCCAACGACCAGGAGAGGGAGCGCGGCATCACCATCCTGGCCAAGAACACCGCCATCCGCTGGAACGACTACCGCATCAATATCGTCGACACCCCCGGGCACGCCGACTTCGGCGGCGAGGTGGAGCGGGTGCTGTCCATGGTGGACTCGGTGCTGCTGCTGGTGGACGCGGTGGACGGCCCCATGCCGCAGACCCGCTTCGTGACCCAGAAGGCCTTCGAGCAGGGCCTGAACCCGATCGTCGTGATCAACAAGATCGACCGCCCCGGCGCGCGCCCGGACTGGGTGATGGACCAGGTGTTCGACCTCTTCGACAGCCTCGGCGCCACCGACGAGCAGCTGGACTTCCCGGTGGTCTACGCTTCCGCCCTGAACGGCATCGCCGGCCTCGACGACACCGATCTGGCCGAGGATATGACGCCGCTGTTCCAGATGATCGTCGACAAGGTGGCGCCGCCGGAAGTGGACCTGGGCGGCCCCTTCCAGATGCAGATCTCCGCGCTGGACTACAACAGCTACGTCGGCGTCATCGGCGTCGGCCGCATCACCCGCGGCACCCTGAAACCCAACCAGCAGGTGGTGGTACTGGACCGCGAGGACAAATCGCGCAAGGCCAAGGTGCTGCAGGTGATGGGCTACCTGGGCCTGGAGCGGATGGAAGTGGAGCAGGCCAGCGCCGGCGACATCGTCTGCATCACCGGTGTCGGCGAGCTGAACATCTCCGACACCTTGTGCGACCCGGAAAAGCCCGAGGCGCTGCCGGCCCTGACCGTGGACGAGCCCACCGTCAGCATGACCTTCCAGGTCAACGACTCCCCCTTCGCCGGCAAGGACGGCAAGTTCGTGACCTCGCGCAACATCAAGGAGCGCCTGGATCAGGAGCTGATCCACAACGTGGCCCTGCGGGTAGAGCAGGGAGACTCTCCGGATAAATTCAAGGTTTCCGGACGCGGTGAGCTGCATCTTTCCGTTTTGATCGAAAACATGCGCCGGGAAGGTTTCGAGCTGGGTGTGTCCCGCCCGGAAGTGGTGCAGAAGGAGGTCGACGGCGAGATCCACGAACCCTACGAGCAGGTGGTGATCGACGTCGAGGAACAGCACCAGGGCCCGATCATGGAGGAGCTGGGACTGCGCAAGGCGGACCTGACCAACATGGAACCGGACGGCAAGGGCCGCGTGCGCCTGACATTTGTCGTGCCGTCCCGCGGCATGATCGGCTTCCGCAACCAGTTCCTGACCCTGACCAGCGGCTCCGGCATCATGACCAGCATCTTCGACCACTACGGCCCGGTGAAAATGGGCGAGGTGGGCAAGCGCATCAACGGCGTGCTGGTCAGCATGGTCAACGGCAAGACCCTGGCCTACGCCCTCTACGCGCTGCAGGACCGCGGCCGCCTCTTCCTCGGCCACGGCGAGGATATCTACGAGGGCCAGATAGTGGGCATTCACTCCCGCGGCAACGACCTGGTGGTGAACCCCACCAAGGCCAAGCAGCTGACCAACATCCGCGCCGCCGGCACCGACGAGGCCCTGACCCTGACCCCGCCGATCCGCCACACCCTGGAGCAGGCGCTGGAGTTTATCGAGGACGACGAGCTGGTGGAGGTGACGCCGAACCACATCCGCCTGCGCAAGAAAATCCTGCAGGAGAATATGCGCAAGCGCGCGAAGAAATAAGCGCAGTTGCCGCCGAAAAAACGGGCCCATCGGGCCCGTTTTTTATTGCTGTTGCCCCAGCGTTAAAAGTATTCCCCCGGGACCGCGGAGCCCCAGCTCCGCAAACGGGCCGAAAGGCCCGCCCGGATATTTCACCAGAAAAAATTCCCCCTCGCGGAATAAATTCCGAGCCCGCCCGTCGTCCCTGTGAAACCAACACGAGGACACAACCATGAAACTCTACCGCTCCTTTCTCGCAGCCAGCCTGATCGCCACCGCCAGCCAGGCGCCGATTGCCGGCGCGCAGGCCGAAGCCAACGCCAGTGGGGCAGTCAGTGCGGATGTGCAGTTGCAGTCAAACATATCCGCGCACGGCAGCGCGCAGGCGGACGGTACCGCCGCTTCGCAAAAGGGTCGGGAAGCCGGCCAGTCTGCGGAAGTGGCGGCGGATCGGACGGCGTGGGCCGGCAATCAGGCACCGGGACGCCTCGATGCCGTGGTCGGCCTCGCACACTCCGCCACCCTGAGCGCCGGCGCCAAGGCCCGGGCCGGAGCGGAAATGGCGAAAGACGCGGCAGTTGAGGCGAAGGAAAAAACCACCGCCGGTATCGACAGCGTCCGCGCCGGTGCCGAGGGCACGGCTTCCACCGCAATCAGCAACTCCGCCAATACCGCCGCCGCGCTGGCAAGTAGCGTCAATGCGGATGCTTCCGCCGGTATCGGAGCCGCCGTCAGCGGCAGCGTCGCGCAGGCCCTGGAAGCCGCCACCGAGGCTGCGGCAAGCACCGAGATAGCCGCCGAAGTGACCGGGCAGGTGGAGGCCGCGGTAAACGGCGAAATTACCGCCGCCGTGCAGGAAACCGTGAACGCCACCGTAGAGGAAAGCCTGGACGCCAGTCTGCTGGGCCAGCTGTAAAACCTCTCCCGCGCACGCGGGGCCGCCAACGGCCCCGCCTCGGCTCGACGGATCCCAGGATCCGGTCAAAAGGAATCCAAAAAGTAAAAGGAGTCCGAACCATGAATAGCCATCGTTTTACAAAATCGCTGCTGGCGCTGTGCTGCTGCACTCTCGCCGTCACCGCCGCGGCGGAAGACAAGGTAGCCGTAAATTTCGAAGCCCGCGCCGGTCTGGAATACGACAGCAACCTCGCGCTGCAGGAGCTGGATCGCGTTTCGAATAGCGCCGACACCGCCACACTGCTGAACGCGGAACTTCACGGCCGCGCCCGGCTCACGAACAAATTCACCCTGAAAGGCGGCTACCGCCACGGGCGCAAGTCCTACCGCGAGCTCGACGATTTCGACCAGGTGCTGGGCACCCTGTCCCTCAAGGCCAGTTACGATTTCAGCCTGCTGACCCTGGGCGGCACTTATCACCGTGCCGATGCGGACCTGGCCAGCGAGCCTTTTTTGGAACTGGAACAGCGCAGTCTCTACGGGGGCAAGCTGCTGAACGAACGGTTTTATCTGCGCGCCGCCTGTAACCAGCGCGACAAGAAATTTGCCGGCAATCCGGCGCGCAACGCCACCGCGGATGGCCTGGATGCGGACGTTTTTGTGTTCTTTGACGGCGCCGCGAGTTTTGTTTCCATCGGCCTGGGCGTCGAGGAGGAAAACGCTCGCACAGACGAGTTCGACTACCGGGGCCTGACTTTCCGCGGCCGCTACTCCAAGCGCTTTTCCCTGTGGGGCAGGGACAGTCAAGTGCAATTGGCCTGGCGCCAGAGGTCGCGGGACTACGCGCGGGACCACCTCACTCCTGGAGATCCCGCTCCGGAATATCCCGCGCTCGGCGACGCTTTCGATCCCGCCCTGGACTCCACTGCCGACAGCCACCGCAAGGACCAGCGCCGCACCCTGGAGGCCAGCTGGGAAATGGAACTGGCCCCGGCCATCTCCGCCGTCGGCAAGGTGGAATACGGCAACCAGGATTCCAACCTGGCCAGCGCCGACTACAACGAAACCGTCACTTCCCTGATGCTGAAGGCCAGCTTTTAACCGGAAACCCGATCCCGGTGCAGCTGTAGGAGCGGCCATGGCCGCCCCGCCACTCCTAGGGATGAGCAGTGACAACCCGGCAAAGAAACAGATGAACCCGCATCTATTTCATTGCCACGGCAAAATCACTGCAGCAACCCGTACCCGAATACCGGATCCCGCCCCGGCTCACCCAGATCCAGTGCCCGGCTGGCGAGGCGCTCCATCACTTCGTCCGCGCCGCCGGCCCTGTCCGCCAGTTCGCAGGCCGCGAAGGCGGAAACGACGGGCGCGGCCATGGAGGTGCCGCTTTCGCGGCCGATGCCACCGCCGCTGCGGGCGGTGAGCACGGAGACGCCGCGCGCGGCAAAATCTATCTGCTCGCCGCGGTTGGCCCAGCGGTAGATGCGCGCTTCGCCGTCCACGGCGGTAGCGGCAATCACGCCGGCATAGGCCGCCGGATACAGCGGCGGTGCCGCCGGCCCGGCGTTGCCCGCCGCCGCCACCACCAGGGTGCCGCGCCCGATCACCCGCGCCAGGGCCGCGGCGAGCACGCGGTTGTCCGGGCCGGCCAGGCTCATATTGATCACACTGACCTCCTTGCCCATCAACCAGTTCAACCCCGCCACCAGGTGCATCATGGTGGCGCCCTGGGCGTATTGACTGCGCGGATAGAACACCGAGGCGTTATACAGGGTAGCGCCGGGCAGACGCGGCGCGATTTCCCCGCCGTCGCCCACCAGCAAACCGGCCACCGCGGTGCCGTGGGCATCGGGTTGCTCCAGCGCCCCTGCGAGAAAACGCTTTTCGCGGATGCGGCCCCGGGCGAAGGCGGGGTGATCCACCTGGATGGCGGTGTCGACCATGCCGATCTTCAGGGGCCGTGTGCAAATCGCGCCGCTTTCCTCTGCGTCAGACGAAACACTGCTGCCACCGGCCTGCTGCGGGCTGTCCTGCTGTGGGCTGTATATGTGGTTGCGGTCGAGGCGCTCCACCAGCGGCTCCGGCAATACCCGCCGCAGGGCGTCGCGGGAATCCAGTGCCTCCGGCACGCGGAAGCGCAGCAGGCTGAGGCCCAGGCCGTCGTAATCGGTCTGCTGCAGAATTTCGATATTCAATTTCTGCAGCATGTCCAGTTCGCCGGGCTCCAGGGTCGCCAGCCACTGGCGCTCCACCGCGCGCCAGCCGCCTTCCACCTCCACCTCGACAAACAGCGTATCGCCACTCGCGCCGACGATGGGCAGGCGCGCGGGGAGATCGGCCAGCGGATCCGGGGCGGATTCGACCGCCTGCACGCCAGTGGTCACTGCGTCCTGCGTCTCGCGCACGGCATCCCCGGCGTTGCGCCGGAGTTCCCGCGCCGCCCGATCCGCCTCGCGGGTCACCCGCTCCACGCCGCCCAGAATCGGCTGCGGGCTCAAAAGCTGCGCCCGGGCCGCCGGCTGCAAACACAGGAGCAGGCCCAGAGTCCCCACCATCAGGCAGCGTTTTTGTGTGTCGTGTTTCATATCCGCGGATACCTTTCGTTCTGTACTCTATTTAATCACGTTTGCGCCTGCGAAAAATTCCCGCCCGGACATAGAATCCGGGAATAAATCCGCTCGCCGGCCGTCACCCCAGTGAACACATCGCAAGAATGCACAATGAAACAAGAACTGACGTCGCTGTTACCCGCGATTCGGCGCTTCGCCTACTCGCTGACCGGCTCCATGGCGGATGCCGACGACCTGCTGCAGAGCACCGTCGAGCGGGTATTGAGCAAAAAAGTTCCACAGGACGTGGATCTGAACAAATGGGTGTTCCGCGTATGCCGCAACCTGTGGATCGACGAGTACCGCTCGCGCAAGGTCCGCCAGGAGGCGGCCCAGCAGCCCGAGCTGAGCGAGGGCCAGATCGTCGACGGCGAGCGGGCCATCGCCGGCCAGATGGAGCTGGAGCGGGTGCACCGGGCCATGGCCGGGCTGCCCAGTGACCAGCGCTCCATATTGTCCCTGGTGGCCATCCAGGGCATGGCCTACAAGGACGTGGCGGCCACCCTGGAAATACCCCTGGGCACCGTTATGAGCCGCCTGGCCCGCGCCCGCGCGGCGCTGATCGACCTCCTGAACACATCCCCGGCGAGGACCGCATGAACAGCAACGAGCACAAAAATTCCGAGTACGACAAAGTGACCGACGAAACCCTCTGTGCCTTTCTCGACGGAGAGCTGCCGCCGGCGGAAATGGAGCGCATTCGCCAGCGCCTGAGCGAGGACGAACGCCTCAGTGACCGCCTCGCCGAGCTGGCGAGCGTGGATCAGCAGTTGACCGCCACTTATTCCGCCATCGACGAGAAGCCACTGCCGGGTACGGTGACCGCCATGCTCGCCGAAGAGGAGGCCCCGCAATCGGCGCAGGTGATCCGGTTCCCCCTGTGGCGGCGCGCGCACCGGCAGCTGCAGCGCCACGCCGGCCTCGCCGCCGCCGTGGCCCTGGCCATCGGCCTGGGCGCCGGCCAGTTTCTTCCGGGCAAGGACATCGACAGCGACTGGCGGACCGTAGCCGCGACTCTGGAACAGGCGCCCAGTGGCGCAACCCAGACACTGGCGGACGACCGCCAGCTGACGCCGCGGCTCACCTTTGTCAGCCAGCAGGGCAGCTACTGCCGACAGTATCAGCTGGTAAGCGGCGCGCAGGGATCCGAAAACATCGCCTGTCGAAGCGGGGACGGCGAGTGGCGGCTGATCGCCTCGATTCAACAGGCCGTGCAGCAACCCGGCAGCTACCAAACCGCCAGCGGCGGCTCGCTGCTGGACAGCGCCCTGGACGCCATGGTGGCCGAGGGCATAGACCCGCGTGCCGAGGCAAAAATTATTGCCAATCAATGGAATAAAACCGCAGACCAACCGTCAGCTCAATAACGGCCTCTGTTCAATGCCGCCTACACGAACAAAACAACCTGTTGGAGATTCCCATGAAAATCCATGCCGCCCTCGTTTTTGCACTGCTCCTCGCCGCCGGCTGCGCCTCCCAGTCCACCTACAAACCCGCCAGCGGCGCCGGCTACGGCTATCAGGAAAGCCAGATTTCCGAGAACCGCTACCGGGTGACTTTCAAGGCCCGGGGCGACGACCGGGACCGGGCCACGGACTACGCGCTGCTGCGCGCCGCGGAACTGACCCTGCTCAAGGGTTACGACTGGTTCGTGGTGGTGAGCCGCGAAACCCTGGTGGACCGCAAGGAGACTGAAATGCAAAGCGGGTTCAGCAGCGACGACCGGGTGATCACCCGGGACTGCGGCCTGCTCGGTTGTACCACCAGATCCTACTCGACCCCGCCCACTTATTCCGCGGGTGTCAGTACCGGCGGGCCCAGCCGCGCGGAGTCGGTCCTGGAAATCCGCATGGGCAAGGGGGTGAGGCCTTCCAGCGGAGACAGCTATGACGCGCTGAGCGTGCGCGACAGCCTGCAAAAGAAAGCCGGTTGATACCCCGAGCCGGCATCGTTAATCGACGGGCCACCAGACGGCGCAAGAAGTGCGCCGTCTTTTCGTATACCGGTTTCCCCCTGGGAACGCCGAATTATTTTTTCAGCGCGCTGAAGGCTCCAGCTCGGCAAACGGGCCGCAGGCCCGACCGACCGGCACCATAGTTTAGCGCCGGGTAAACGGCCGCGGACGAACCCAGAACCAGCTGACCACCACAAGCGTCCCAAAAGCCGTATAGCAGACGATAAATACCCAATCCGGCACCCGGTAATACAAGATGGTTTCCAGCCAGTGCGATATGAAAGAGCCGGAGTAAACCGCCCCGCCCGCCCGCTCGCGCAGCGCCATTTCCCATATGGTGAGCGGACAGATGACACTGAGCCACGACTGCAGCACAACCACACCGATTGCGGCGAGATGCAGCAAACGAAACCAAGGATTGCGCACCCAGGACCAGGAGCACAGCTTGCCAGCCAGGATGAACACAAGGCCGAAGACGACGAATGCGACAAACAACACATGGGTAAAAAGGATTGTATCTGCCGCCAGGAGATAGAGTTCTTCTGATTCCATGCTCCGCATAACACCCCGCAACACGGGCATATTTGGAGCCCTGTGTTGAATCTGTTGAATGAAATTTTAGGCGGCAATCTCATACAAGGCGCTGATAACCACTGCCAGGTTGCGGTGCCAGCCCTGTATGGTACTAAGTTAAGGCGCGACCCATTGATTTAAAAACTCAAAAACTACTCACCCGGGACCCGGAGAGAAATACCGGGCTCCCATGCGGAGCCTGGTGTCTCAGCGCGCCAGGTTCGCCGCCACGAAATCCCAGTTCACCAGTTTGTCCAGTACCCCGTTGATGTAATCCGCGCGGCGGTTCTGATAATCCAGGTAGTAGGCGTGCTCCCATACGTCAATGGTGAACAATGGCTTCATCCCCCGGGTCATGGGGTTGTCCGCGTTGCCGGTTTTCACCACCTTCAGCACCCCGGCGTCCTCCACCAACCAGGCCCAGCCACTGCCAAACTGAGTGGACGCGGCGGTGAACAGTTTCTTGCGCATCGCATCGTAGCCGCCTAAGTCCTTCTCGATACGCGCCGCCAGTTCGCCGCCGGGTTTGCCGCCGCCCTTGGGTCGCATCCCGTTCCAATAGAAAGTGTGGTTCCATACCTGGGCCGCGTTGTTGAAAATCGCCGCCTTGTCCGCCGCCCCCGCACTGGCCCGGATCACCTGCTCCAGGGTCATATCCGCCATGGGAGTACCGGTCACCAGCTTGTTCAGTTTGTCCAGGTACGCCTTGTGGTGTTTGCCGTAGTGAAAGCTGATGGTCCGCGCCGAGATCACCGGCTCAAAGGCGTTCTCCGGGTATGGCAGGGGCGGCAACACCTGGGGCAGGGCGGCCCGGGCCACGACGGGCGCCCCGAACAGGGGAGCCAGTCCCAGGGCCGCGCCGGCCAGGAGAAAATCGCGGCGGCTAAAGGAGTGAGGTTGCATTGCAGTCTCCAGGTTGGTGGCGGGCCAATGCGTACCTGATCGGCGCAGTTGGGAGACACCGTGGATTCATCGTTTGGTCAATGGCTGTGGGCAAACCCAGAACCAGCAGGCCACCACAAGCGCTCCAAACAAGGTATAGCAAATCACAAACACCCACTCGGGTACCCGGTAGTACAAAATGCTTTCCAGCCAGTGGGATATGAAAGAGCCGGAATAAGCCGCGCCACCGGCCCTTTCCCGCAGCGCTGCCGGAAAGGTTTCGCGGATCAGCGGCCCCGCTGCGGCCGGATCGCCGATCTGTTCCGTCGACCCGCGCTTGCCGGGTCAACTCAATCATTCAGCGATTAATTGCAGGCCCCGAGCGAGGTCCACGGCTGGCCCGAGCCGGGACCGCCATTGTTGGTTTCCGGGTTGTCGCCCTGTGTCCACCAGTTGGCTTCGTAGCGCACGCCCTCGTGCTGCACCCTGTCGCCGCCAGTGTAGACACTGCCGGAACTCCAGACCGGCAGGTTGGGGCAGGAACCGCCGCCGGACGAACCGCCCGATGAGCTGCTGGAACTGCCGCTGCCGGAACCACCGGAACTGCCACCGGAGGAACTGCCGCCGTCACAACTGCGGATATGGCTCCAGGCTGTCTCCCAATGGAGACCGGCACCCGGCTCGTAGGCCCAGGCCGCCGTGGATGAACACCAGCCGCCGACATCACAGCTGTACTCGTCGCCAAGGTTCTGCAC
The DNA here is from genome assembly GCF_059834885.1 of Microbulbifer sp. SE14. Lineage (NCBI taxonomy): Bacteria > Pseudomonadati > Pseudomonadota > Gammaproteobacteria > Cellvibrionales > Microbulbiferaceae > Microbulbifer > Microbulbifer sp. SE14. Next base: position 27,564 of record NZ_JCBAJA010000030.1, read on the forward strand.
CTGCTGGCCGGTGCTGTAGCTGGTGCCGGCCACGTATTGCGGCGCACTGCAGGAGCCGCCACCGGATGAACCGCCGGAGCTGCTGCTGGACGAGCTGCCACCACTGCTGCTGGATGAACTGCCGCCACCACTGCCGGGATCGGTAAACAGCAGTCGGTTGGGGGAACCGTTGGTATCGCTGATGCGGCCGGAGGTCGACAGCCTGATCATGCGATCGGCAATGGCGGACGGCGATGCGCCGGGGTTTTCCTCCAGGAACAGCGCCGCGGTGCCGGCCGCGTGCGGTGAGGCCATGGACGTGCCGCTGATCGTATTGGTGGCGCTGGCACCGGTCCACCAGGCCGAGGTAATGTCCGATCCCGGTGCGAACATATCGATACAGGAACCCCAGTTAGAGAAACTCGAGCGGGCGTCATTCATGGTCGAGGAGGCCACCGTAATCACGCTGCTTTCGCGGGCGGGCGAGGTATTGCACGCATTGGAATTTTCATTACCCGCGGCGACCACCACGGTCACGCCCCGATCGACCGCGTTGCGCACCGCCGAATCCATGGCGACCGAGGCGCCGCCTCCCAGGCTCATATTGGCCACGGCCGGCTTGATATGATTCGCCGCAACCCAATCCACCGCGTCGAGAATAATAGAGCTGCTGGTTCCCCCGGAGCAGCCGAACACACGCACCGGATGCAGGATGACATCCTTGGCCACCCCCCAGGTGGTGCCGCCAACAGTCCCGGCGACATGGGTGCCGTGACCGTTGCAGTCCTCGGTGCCGCGGCCGTCGCTGACACCCGCGTAACCGTTGCCCATGCGTCCGGCAAACTCATTGTGCGCGCCGAGAATGCCGGTATCGATGATATAGGCGTGGACACCGTTGCCGTCGCTATCGTAGTTGTAGGTGTTGTCCAGCGTGCGATCGCGCTGGTCGATGCGATCCAGGCCCCAGGTCGCCGGGGATTGTGAAGCGCTGGTGTACACCAACTGATCCTGCTCGATATAGTCGATCGAACTATCCTCGGCCAGTTTCTGAACCTGTTCCCGCGTCGCCTTGACGGAAAACCCGAGAATCGCCTTGTCATAGCGGTGCATCACCAACACACCGGTATTCGACGCCATGCGATTGGACTCGGATACGACGAACTGCGACGTACTCATCGTGCTCAACCGGGCTTCGTCTTTCAGCACCACAATGAACTGGTCTGGTATCGCGCTATCGGGCTCGGCGGACAATATCTTCGCCGCACCGAAGACGCCGACAGAAAATGGAAGGCTTGCAGCTAATAATAAGGGAACTATTAGTTTTCGTAGTAATTTCATGCTGGATACTCTCTTTATAGATATTTTTTACTGATTGAAATCCGACAGGGAGAACCTGTCGGGCTGTTACAACAACTACAGTTACTGCAACTACAACATCCCCTCAGCATGCAAAGACCCATGCAATGCCGGAGATTTTGGTGCGGACTTTTCACAGGCGTGCAGAAGCCTGTTCCAGCCGAAGGCTCGCATGCCGACTGGAAAAGTGATTGCAGTCCGGAAAACGCTATTGATAAGGGACTTACTGGAATCCGGCGTATTGGTAAAAACGCGCCTTTTTATTGTATTTGTAGTGTGGTTTAACCAGCGCCCTTTTTAAGTTTCCCGCAGATTTGCGCAGAGGCAGGATCAGTCCTTCCGGCGACCGAGATCGCATGAGGAGCATGCTTCCGCTTTGTTCTTTTACGGCACCAGCCGCCGTCAACCATATATAACCCAAGGCCGGGAAGGGGGCGGAACCAAGTGCGTCCCCCGCAGTTGTCAACCTTTGGACTGCCGCTGGGTGCCGCAGTGGTCTGACCTGGGATGCATCTGGGGGAAGCTGCCGTCTACGCGGACCGGAAAAAAACAGTAACGCGGCCGGAACGGCACCTCAGGGCCCGGTGATCCGGTTAAGAGCAGTGATCCCAATACAGTTGCACACGGCTGTCGCCAGGAAGCGGTTCCAATGACACGAACCTGTCTGCGCGGCTACGGTTTCTTGATCACCCTGTTCGGTAGAACGCTCTTTCCCTGAAGGCGTGGGTTCTGGGCGTGAAATACGGAACGCGGGATAGTGCATTCGGTAACCGGTTGATTTTATTCGACTTATAATCGGTCACTAGTCTTCTCCGATATCCTTGAGCATCGGCTCCCTGCACTGCCGCCACCTGCAGCGCTTACTCCTTCGCGATCAATCCGTATGGATCCCGGCGCGACACTGCTGTGCGCCGACCACTGCCGCGAATTGAGAAAGCTGCCTGGCGGCTTTCTAGCATGCAATCGGCTGGAGCTCCTTTTGAGAACAGTCAGTTTCGGCTTTTGGCCTACGGCGACACTACAATAGGTATCAAATGATAGCGCTGTCAACAGAGCGTGTAGATTGTCGCGTCACTGATTATGTTCCTATTCCAGTTGATACGGCCCTCCGAGTGCACCTTGCGTTGCAAATGCTTGCCTCGACTGTCGTGTTGGGCGGCAATGCAGCGGCGCGCAAACATTCGATTACAGTGCCAAACCTTTCCTGCCGGCAAAGAATACGTCGAACCAGGTCTCAAGCCCCATTTTTGCGATATAGCCCAAAACATAACTGTGATAAAGTCCAAATAAACCGTGTGGCGGGGGTATCGCCATGTCTCTCTTTGTTTGCTGTTCATCAGGGCCGTGGGCCGCCGGTTATTACTAAACAAAGCAACTATAAGGAGCAGGTTGTGAAAAAAATCATTCTCTTACTATCCCTGCTGGCCCTGGCAGCCTGTCAATCTATCAATCCCTCACCTCCACAGAGTGGTGTCCATGCCACACCGAACCCCGGCCGCACTACAGTGTTTATGCCGCTAGCGTTGCAAATCGCCGAACTGGAAAAGCTGGCCAACACGGAACTGCCGCGTGGCGAGATCGCATCAGGCGGCGGCCGTGAAGGGAACACCAAACGCTTTTCCTATTCCGTGCGCCGGGATGGGGATATCCGGGTGAGCGCGGCGGAAGGTGCGCTCAATATCGCGATCCCGCTAAAGGCAAGTGCCAGAGGCAGTTACACCGCGTGCTTGGGCTGGTGGCACAGGGGCCGCTGCCGCGGGGCTACGCAAACTGAACACGGTGATGCGAACGCCAATATAACGGCACACCTCCGGGTAGGTGTAGACCTGAGCCCCGATTACCAGCTGCAGGTCAAGACCAGCGGCCACGCTGAAATTCATGGCAAGGTGCATCTGAAAATGGATCTGATTGGCAATGCCATTCGTATCAATATCGACATCACTGACCAGCTGCGTAAAAAGCTGAATGACAAGTACCCGGAACTGATCGCCAAGGTGCAGGAACAGATTGATCGAGAGCTGGCCGAACTGGCATTAAAAGACAAGGTTCGCCATTACTGGGCCGAAGCCAGTAAGCCACACCAGGCTGGTGACACATGGGTGCAGCTCTTGCCGGAAAAAATTCTGTTCCGCGGCATCTATCCAAGCAGGGACGCAAGCCAGCTGAACCTCGGTATCGGCATCGACGGCAATCTGCGCGTGAGCTTGGCCAAACCACAGCCGATCAGCGCTCCGCCACCCCAGTTGGTCCGGGTGGACAATACCGACCCACATTTCAATATGCTGCTGCCGCTGCATTCGACGTTTTACGCCCTTGAAAGTGAGTTAGCCAGCAAGGTCAAGGGCAGAAACTTCAGCAATGAGCAATACAGCTTCAAGGTGAAGGACCTGAGGCTGACAGGCCTGACACGCGACAATCGATCATCGGTGCTGATTGGAGTGGACTTCAAGGCGCATCGCAACGTGCGCTGGTATGACCCCTTTCTGAAACGTGCCTCCGGCACTCTATATCTCACAGCAACTCCTGGCTACGACGCAGCCAAACGCGTCGTTTTCCTGCACGATCTGGAGCTGACATCTGAAACCAACTCAGCCCTGCTTGATGCCGGCCTGCACTGGGTGGTTCAACTGAAGTACGCGGAGCTGATCGAGGGCTTGCAGTATGCAATCGGGGAGGATATAGACCGGATACTGGCACAGGCCAACGCAGACTTGGCAAAGGGCTACGACCTTGGAAAGACGACACTAAGGGGCAGCGTTTCTGATATCGCGTTCGATGGGTTTTACATCGACAATAACGAGATAGAGGCATACTTACGTGCTGCCGGGAGCGTAGAGCTGATTGCCAAGAATTTGGACTCGAAGGGCAGGTCCGTAATTGCCAGCAGTGCAAATTAAAAGTCGCTCGGACGGGGCCGCCCACCCGCGGCCCTGTTCTATGCTACAAACTGAATGGCACTAAAAATTGTGCCGCGGTTTCAAAGGCCAGAATTTCACAACCCCATATCCCGCAGTGAAAATTGAAGCCAGTTACCGTGTACCCTCCCAGTGCGCTAGGCTGCTAGAAATCAAGCGAGGCACTCGACGCGGTCCAGCCATCCATGCCACAGATATTCCACCCCAGAATGAACGGCCTGACGCGCATACTGCTCGCCGGCGGTGGGCTGGTGCTTGTGGCCTGGGCTGTCGTCGCTTATTTCATTAATCGATCCCCCTATCGCACCGGCCAGGGGGCGATTCCCGAGCAGCCGGTGCCTTTCAGTCACGAGCACCACGTCGGCGGCCTGGGTATCGATTGCCGCTATTGCCACAGTGGGGTGGACAAGTCGCCGTTTGCGGGGCTGCCGGATACCCACACCTGCATGAGCTGCCACTCGCAGCTGTGGACCAACGCGCAGATGCTGGCGCCGGTGCGCGACAGCCTGGAGCGGGATATTCCGCTGCGCTGGATCCGCGTGCACAGGCTGCCGGATTTTGTCTACTTTGATCATCGGGCCCATGTCACCCGCGGCATCGGCTGCGAGTCCTGTCACGGACGCGTGGACCGCATGCCACTGATGCGCCAGGCGGCACCGATGACGATGCTGTGGTGCCTGGACTGCCACCGCAATCCGGCACCCAACCTTCGCGCCGCGGGGCAGATCACCGCGATGGGCATTGCGCCTGCCAGCGATGCAGCGGCATTGCTGCACCACTTGATTCCCACGGATCGAATGACCGAGTGCATAACATGCCACCGCTAAAACCCGGCGACCGGCGGCTCGCCGGCAAGCGCGGCGCCGGCTACTGGCGCAGCCTGACGGAACTGGCCGCACAGCAGGACGACATCCTATGCAGCGACGGCGACGCCCGGTCGATCAGCCGCCGCAGCCTGCTGAAACTGCTCGGCGCCAGCATGGCCCTGGCGGGACTGCCCGCCTGCACCCGCGAACCGCGCAATCTGCTGGTGCCCTACGTGCAGCAGCCGGAGATGCTGGTGCCCGGCCGCGCCCGCTACTACGCCAGCGCCGCCCTGATCGGCGGCTATGCGCACGGGGTCTTGGCGGAGAGCCATGAGGGCCGCCCGATCAAGCTGGAGGGCAACCCGGATCACCCGGCGACCCTCGGCGCCTGTGACGCCATAGCCCAGGCTTGCGTGCTGTCCCTCTACGATCCCGACCGCTCCGCCTCGGTGCGCCACCGCGGCGCCATCGCCAGCTGCGACGAATATCTGCGCGCCCTGGGCGAAAAACGGCAACAGTGGAACGCGACCCGCGGCCGCGGCCTGGCCTTCGTCACCGGCACCGTCACCTCGCCCAGCCAGCGCGCGCGCATTCAGGCGCTGCGCGAGCGCTGGCCCGACGCGCGCTGGTACCTGCACGAGCCGGTGGACCGCAGCGGCGTCTACGCCGGCAGCCGGATACTGTTCGGGCGGCCGCTGGAGCCGCGCTACCGCTTCGAGCGGGTAAACGTGGCCGCCTCCCTGGACGCGGACTTTATGCAGGCGCAGCCGGGCTTCCTGCGCTACGCGCGGGATTTCACCGCCCGCCGCCGCCCGCGGGACAACGACAGAAATCTCGCCCGGCTCTACGCGGTCGAATCCACCCCCAGTGTCACCGGCGCCAACGCCGACCAGCGCCTGGCCCTGGCCTACCCGCAGATGGAGGACACCGCGCGCCAGCTGGCCATTGCGCTCGGCATCACCGTAGCGCCACCACTCGAGAAGCCGCTGCCCGAGCGCTGGTTGGCCGCGCTGGCGGCGGATCTGAAACGCCACCGGGGTTCGGCCCTGGTGATTCCCGGCGACCAGCAGCCGGCCACGGTGCACGCGCTGGTACAGGCGATCAATCGGGAACTGAACGCCTTCGGCAACACCGTGGAATGGCTGCCGCCGATCGCCCTGGACGCCGAAGCCCGGCCGCTGGCCGAACTGGCCGCGGCCATGGATGCCGGCGAGATCGACAGCCTGGTGCTGCTCGACAGCAACCCGGTGTACAGCGCGCCGGCGGAGCTGGATTTTGCGGAGCGCTTCAAGAAAGTCCCCTGGCGGCTGCACTGGGGCGAATATCTCGACGAGACGGCGCGCCTGTGCCACTGGCATATTCCCGCCGCCCAGGCGCTGGAAACCTGGGGCGACGCCCGCGCCTACGACGGCAGCGCGGCGCTGCTGCAGCCGCTGATCCGGCCGCTGCACGGCGGCAAATCCGCGCTGCAATTTTTCAACGCGCTGGAGCAGGGCAGCGACGGCGATGCACTGAAACTGCTGCAGGATTATTGGCAGGGCCAGTACAGGGGCGACGACTTCGAACACTTCTGGCGCCACAGCCTGCGCGACGGCCTGGTGCCGGACAGCGCGGCGGCAACCGTGAGCATAGAAATTTCCCCCGACTGGAGCAAAAGGCTGCCCGCGCCGAAACCGGCGCCGGTCGGACTCACATTGCAGTTCCGCCCGGACCCGGCACTGTGGGACGGCCGCCACGCCAACAACGGCTGGCTGCAGGAACTGCCGCGCCCGCTGACCACGCTGACCTGGGGCAATGCGCTGCTGGTCAGCCCGCGACTCGCCGCGCGGGAAAAACTGCGCGACGGCAGCCTGGTAAAACTGACCAGCGGCGGCCGCACCCTGACGGTGCCGATACTGATCCTGCCGGGGCAGCCGGAAAACGCCGCGACCCTGCACCTCGGCTATGGCCGCACCGCCGCCGGGCGGGTCGGCGACGGCGTCGGCGTCAGCGCCTACCGGCTGCGCGCCGGCGACGATTCCTGGGCCGCGCCGGCGGCGATTGAATATATCGGCGCCGAGCAGACGCTGGCCCTGACACAGGTGCACCACAATATCGAGGGTCGCGATATGGTGCGCGCCGCGGATCTCGACCAGTACCTTCGCAATCCCCATTTCGCCCAGGGCCACGTCCCGGAGCTGTCCCTCTACCCGGAGCCGGAGCCGCTACCCGCCGATGAGGGCCGCCACGCCTGGGGCATGGCCATAGACCTGTCCGCCTGCATCGGCTGCAACGCCTGCGTGACCGCCTGCCAGGCGGAAAACAACATTCCCATCGTAGGCGCCGAGGAGGTGGCGCGCGGCCACGATATGCACTGGCTGCGGGTGGACCGCTACTTCACCGACGCAGAATCACAGCCGCGCGCCACCTTCCAGCCGGTGCCCTGCATGCACTGCGAGAACGCCCCCTGCGAATACGTCTGCCCGGTGGGCGCCACCATGCACTCCGGCGACGGTCTCAACCAGATGATCTACCAGCGCTGCGTGGGCACCCGCTACTGCTCGCAGAACTGCCCCTATAAAGTGCGCCGCTTCAACTGGTTCGACTACACCGGAACCGGCGCCGCCTACCCGGCGCTGCCGCCGCTGCAGAACCCGGATGTCACCGTGCGCGCCCGCGGCGTGATGGAGAAGTGCACCTACTGCGTGCAGCGCATAGTCGCGGTGCGGCGCAATGCAGAGACTGAGGGGCGGCCGATAGCAGAGGGCGAGCTGCAGACCGCCTGTCAGCAGGCCTGCCCCACACAGGCGATTGTTTTCGGCGACCTGGCGCAGCCCGACAGCCGCGTCAGCCGCCTGCGGGCGAATCCGCTGAACTATGCCATGCTGGAAGAGCTGAACACCCGGCCGCGCACCACCTATCTGGCAGCGGTGCATAACCCGAATCCTAAACTGAAGGAAGACGACAATTCGTAAGTCCGGGACTCGGAACTCGGGACTCGGGACTCGGGACTCGGGACTCGGGACTCGGGACTCGGGACTCGGGACTCGGGACTCGGGACTCGGGACTCGGGACTTCCGGAATTGTGCTGTAGGCGCCTGCCCTGCAGGCGAACAAGAAGGGGGCCTCTAGGTCATTCGCCGGGCACATCCCTGTGCCCGGGGCCCTTCGGCAGCTTCGCTGCGTCAAATCGCTCCGGGCGATTTGATCGTCTGCAGGGCAGGCTCCTACAAGAAGCTGTTTCTTCTTGGATTTGAGGGTGGATAGGCGCCAAGGCAGAAAATTGCTCCAGGCATTTGCACCGAGCACATCCGTGTGCTCGGCCCTTCGGGCAGCTTCGCTGTGCCAAATTGCTCCTGGCAATTTGGTCTGCATGACCGCCATCCATGGCGGCCTCGCATCCACCAAGTGCTACTGAGGCAAGGAGATGCCCCAGAATACGGCTGAAACCCTGCTGCCCGAGGGCCTGACCCACGGCGCCATGACCGCACGCATCGCCGACCTGGTGCTGGCACCCCGTGTGCGCAGGCGCTGGCGCCTGGCGTTCGCGCTGGCCGGGGCCCTGGCGCTGCTGTTCGTCTTCTGCCTGGGCACGGTGTTCAGCACCGGCGTCGGCCTGTTCGGCATCAATATTCCGGTGGCCTGGGGTTTCCCGATCGTGAACACCATCTGGTGGATCGGCATCGCCCACGCCGGCACCCTGATCTCCGCGGTGCTGCTACTGACGCGCCAGCCCTGGCGTGCGCCGGTGGCGCGGCTGGCGGAGGCGATGGCGATGTTCGCGATCGTCTGCGCCGGCATCTATGCCATCGCGCATCTGGGGCGGCCGCAGTTTATGCAGTATCTGCTGCCCTACCCGAATACCATGGGGCTGTGGCCCCAGTGGCGCAGCCCGCTGGTGTGGGACTTCTTCGCCATATCCACCTATTTCCTCTTCACCCTGGGTTTCCTCTATTTCAGCCTGCTGCCGGATTTCGCCACCCTGCGCGACCGCGCCCAGCCCCGCGGGCTGCAGATTTTCTACGGCCTGCTGGCGCTGGGCTGGCGCAACTCGGCGCTGCACTGGGCGCGCTACGAGCAGGTCAACGGCGTGCTGGCGGCGGTGGCGGCGCCGATCGTGGTGTCGGTGACCGGCATCATCTCCCTGGACCTGGCGGTGTCCCTGGTGCCGGGTTTTCACTACACCATTTTCCCGCCTTATTTTGTCGCCGGCGCGCTCTTCTCCGGCTTCGCCACCGTATCGCTGCTGGCGGTGATCACCCGCCGCTTTTTCCATCTCGAGGACCTGATCACCCGTCGTCACCTGGACTATCTCGGGCGCATGATGCTGCTGTTCGCACTGGTCGTGGACTATTCCTATATCCAGGAAATTTTCACCGGCTGGTATTCCGGCGACCTCTACCAGCGCGCCGTCTATATCAACCGCTGGACCGGCCCCTACGCCCCCGCCTGGTGGGGCATGTTCCTGTGCAATGTGCTGCTGGTGCAGCTGCTGTGGTTCAAGCACGTGCGCCGCTCGCCCGGCGCGCTCTTCGCGCTCGCCATCACCAGCAATATCGGCATGTGGCTGGAGCGCTACCAGATACTCTTCACCAGCACCCACGCGAGTTTTATCCCCGCCACCTGGGGCACTGCGATGCCCACCGCCTGGGACATTCTGCTCGCCCTCGGCTCCCTGGGGCTCTTCGCATTTTTCCTGCTGGCCTTCGTGCGCCTGGCGCCAGTGGTGTCCATGCACGATATGCGTGTGGCCATATATAGGGAAGAGCACAAGAGAGAGCAGCGAGAAGAAATCAACAGGAGAAGCGCGAGTGAAGGGCTCGGATAGCGGACACTACGGACTGCTCGCGCGCTTCGACAGCAGCGAGGCCCTGCTGACTGCGGCCCGCAGCGTCCGCGAGGCGGGTTATCGCCGCCTGGAGGCGCACGCACCCTTTCCGGTGCCCGGCCTGGCAGAGGCGCTGGAATTTGATGAGGTGGGGATCCGGCGCATTTCCCTCGCGGCCGGGCTGGCCACCGCGGGGATCGCCTATCTGCTGCAGTGGTACACGGCGGTGATCGACTACCCCATCGTCGTCGGTGGCAAGCCGCTGGACAGCTGGCCGGCCTTCCTGCCGATTACCTTCGCGGTGGGTATTTTCAATGCGGTGATGGGTGCGGCCATCACCATGCTGGTGAAAAACCGCCTGCCGCATTTCTATCACCCGGTCTTCAACGAAGACGACTTCGCTCGCGCCTCCGCGGACGGTTTTTTCCTGAGCGTTCGCGGCGGCGAACCGGCGCAATTGGAAGCACTGCTGCGCGACTGCGACGCGCTGTCGGTGCGGGAGCTGACGCTGTGATGCGGCTCAGCGTACGATTTTGTAGGGTGGATAAGCGCAGCGCATCCACCATTTGGCCCTGGCGGATGCGCTGCGCTTATCCGCCCTACATCAGTTTGATCGCAATCCTGATGCTGTGCGCCTGCGGCAACGATATGCGCGACCAGCCGCGCTACGACCCGCTGGCGGCTGCGCCCGGCTGGCCGAACGACCAGTCCGCGCGCGTGCCGGCGGAGGGTACCGTCGCCCGCGGCGACCCGCTGGGCCCGCGCCCGGAGACGCTGCCCGAGCCACTGAGCCGCGCACTGCTGCAGCGCGGCGGCGAACGCTTCGACATTTTCTGCAGCCCCTGCCACGGTGGCGCCGGTTACGGCGACGGCATGATAGTGCAGCGCGGCTTTCCCGCGCCGCCGTCGCTGCACAGTGCGCGCCTGCGCGAGGCGCCGTTGCGCCATTTCTACGACGTGATCAGCGACGGCTTCGGCAAAATGTATGACTACGGCGCGCGGGTGCCGCCGGAAGATCGCTGGGCCATCGCCGCCTATATCCGCGCGCTGCAGCTGTCCCAGCACGCGACCCTCGACGACCTGACGCCGCAAGAACGCGAGACGCTGGAGAAGGCACCGTGAAGCCGCGCGCGATACTTTTCACCGGAACAGTCGCGCTGGCGCTGGGCGCGGCCGCCAGCGCTCTGGCCGGAAAACCGTTTGCGGCCGCCTGGCTGGCGGCGGCGCTGGTGTGGGGATGCCTGCCGCTCGGCGCCCTGGCGATCCTGATGGTGCACGGCCTGACCGGCGGCCGCTGGGGCGAGGCCGGCAGGCCGCTGTGGCTGGCGGTCGCGGCGACACTGCCGCTGTTCGCCGCCGCGCTGCTGCCGCTGCTGCTCGGTATGCAGTCCCTGTTCGCCTGGACGGCACCCGCGCAGGAATTGCCGGAACTGGTGCAGAACAAACTCGCCTACCTGAACCCGCCGTTTTTTATCCTGCGCAGCCTGGTCTATTTCGCCCTGTGGCTGTGGCTCGCCCACGCCCTCGGCGTCTGGCGCCCGCGCAACAATCGCATCCAGGCGCCGGGACTGATCCTGTGGCTGCTGGCGCTGACCTTTTTTTCCTTCGACTGGCTGATGTCCCTGGAGCCGGAATTCTATTCCGATGTCTACGGCCTGATGCTCGCCGCCAATGCGGTGGTCGCGGCCTTCGCCTGGGTGCTGCTGCTCGGCGCGGGCGGCATGGAGCCGGACGCGCGCCGGGATATCGCCAACCTGTGGCTGGGGGTGCTGCTGGGCTGGGCGCTGTTCGCCTTTTCCCAGTACATCGTCATCTGGTCGGCCAACCTGCCCGACGAGATCCTCTGGTATGTCCACCGCAGCCGCGACCTCTGGCGCCCGCTCAGCGTCATCTCCTTTGCGCTTTTTTTCCTGCTGCCGTTTGTCGTGCTGCTGTCGGGTAAAGCCAAGGGCCGCGCGGACTGGCTGGCGGCCGCGGCCGCCAGCTGCCTGCTCGGTCACCTGCTGCAGATCGGCTGGCTGGTACTGCCGGCGTTCGGCGGCGGCAGCGTTGCGCAGCTGCTGTTGCTGTGTGCACTGGTGCTGGTGATCGGTGCCGTCTACGTCGCCGCCATCCGCGCGGCCGCTCATCGCGGAGAAGAGCATGGCCGGACGGCGTAAACACGAACCGGACCTGTCGACCGTGGGGCCCATCGCCTGGACCATGCTGCTGACGCTGGTACTGGTGCTGGTGAGCGGGCTGCTGCTGTGGGCGGCCTACCTCTACTGGCGACCGCAACCGCCGCCGCCGCTGTTCGAGCCGTTGCCGGTACCGCAGGGCCAGCCGCGCCTGCAGCGGAATCCGCGCGCGGATATGGCGGAGTACCAGCGGCAAGTGGAACAGCGGCTGCATGGTGTCGGCTGGGTGGACCGGCGCGCGGGCGTGGTGCATATCCCCATAGAGCGCGCCATGACACTGCTGCTGGAGCGCGGGCTGCCGGAAGAGGCGAATGAAGAAAAAACCGGGACAGGAAATACGCGAGGGGAGGGCATGCAATGAAATCACTCTGTGCACTGCTATTGCTCTCGCTTGCCATTCAGGCCATTGCACAGCCGTCTTCGCCCCAACAGCAAACCCTGGACAGGGTTGCCTTTGAGCAGCACATCGGCCAGCCGCTGCCTGCGGTGCACTTTCTCAACGCCCGGAATGAAAATATTGAACTGGCCGCGCTGGCGCAGCAGAAGCCACTGATCCTGGTGCTGTCCTGGTTCAACTGTCCACACCTGTGCCCGATGGTGCTGGACCGCCTCGCCGAGAGTGTGAGTGCACTGCCGTTTGCCCCCGACGATTACCGGGTCGCGGTGGTCAGTATTGATCCGCGCGAAACCCCGGCGCAGGCCGCGGAACTTTTGCAGCGCCTGAGTCGGCGCCACGGATCGATAGTGGGCGAGTGGCAGCTGCTGACCGGCGTATCCGCGGCCATCGACACACTGGCACAGGCAGTGGGTTTTCACTACACCTACGACGCCGCACGGAACAGCTACGCGCACCCGGCGGGGCTGGTGGTGGTGGCCAGCGGCGGCCCCATCAGCCGCTACCTGCTGCGCCTGGACCCGGCGCAGCCGGACCTGCGCCTGGCATTGGTGGATGCCGGCCGGGGCCGGCTCGGCAGCCCGGTGGACCAGCTGCTGCTGCGCTGCTACCACTTCGATCCGCAAAACGGCCGCTACAGTTTCGCCGTCGTGCGCCTGCTGCAGATCGCCGGCGGCCTGTCTGTGCTCGCGCTGCTCGCCCTGATAGTCGGCCTGCGCCGGCGGGACAGCCGTGAGCGGGCGGAGAAAATATCATGAGCGAAAACACGGCGCCAATTGAACAACCGTCGGCGATCGAAGACCCGCTACTCGGCCTGCAGCTGATTCCGACGCAGGCGTCGGACTATGCGGCCCAGGTGGATTACCTCTACTACGCGCTGCTGGGCATTTCCGCACTGCTGATGGCAATACTCGCAGGATTGGTGGTGGTGTTCGCCGCGCGCTACCGGCGCAGCCTGCAGCGGGAGCGCAGAGAACTGCTGTCGGAACACACCAGCCGGCGTGTGGAGATTACCTTCGCCCTGCTCCTGCTGCTGTCGTTTCTCGGGCTCTTTTACTGGGGCAGCCAGTTATACCTGAATCTGTACGGAGAAGCGGACGCGGATATCACTATCGACGTGGTAGGCAAGCAGTGGATGTGGAAGATCCAGCACCCGGACGGCAGCCGCGAGATCAACACACTGCATGTGCCGGTGGGCGAGACCGTGGAGTTGCGCATCACCTCGCAGGACGTGATCCACAGTTTTTTCCTGCCGGCCTTCCGGCTGAAGCGCGATGCGGTGCCGGGCATGTACACCAGCGCGCAGTTCACCCCCACCCGCGCGGGGGAGTACCGGCTTTTTTGCGCGGAGTACTGCGGTACCGACCACGCACGCATGCGGGGCAAGGTAGTGGTGCTGAACCGCACCGATTACCAGCAGTGGCTGGCGGGGCGGCTCGCCGGCCCCAGCCGCGCAGAGGCAGGGGAACAGCTGTTCCAGAACTACGGCTGCAGCGGCTGCCACAAGCCCGGCGGCAGTGCGCTGGCGCCCAAGCTCGGGGGCCTTTTCGGCAGCCGGGTGCCGCTGGCCGGCGGCAGCGAGGTGATCGCGGACGAGGCCTATATCCGCGACTCGATCCTGGAACCGCAGAAACAACTGGTCTCCGGTTTCCAACCGATCATGCCGAGCTATTCCGGGCAGGTTTCCGAAGAGGAAATCCTGCAGCTGATCTCCTACATCCAGTCACTGGAGGCCGACGGGCAAAATGACTAGCATCGTCTATTCGGAGGGCGAGGACCGCCACGCGACAGAGGGCGACTACCTGAGCGGCGGCTGGAGTATCCGCTCCTGGCTGCTCTCCGTGGACCACAAGCGCATCGCCTGGCTCTACGCGTTTTCCATCACCGCGTTCTTCTTTTTCGGCAGCGGTGCCGCGCTGCTGATCCGCCTGGAACTGCTTACACCGGCCGGGGATCTGCTCAGCGCGGAGAGCTACAACCGGATGTTTTCCCTGCACGGTATCGTGATGGTGTGGTTTTTCCTGATTCCATCGATACCGGCCACGCTGGGCAATTTCCTGATACCGATAATGGTGGGCGCGCGGGACATGGCGTTCCCGAAACTGAACCTGCTGTCCTGGTATATCTACACCCTCGGCGGTCTCTTCACGCTGGCGGCGGTAATCGCCGGCGGCGTGGATACCGGCTGGACCTTTTACACCCCCTATTCCACGCTATTTTCCAACTCCGCGGTGCTGGCCGCAGCGGTGGGGATTTTTATCGTCGGCTTTTCGTCGATCCTCACCGGGATCAATTTCATCGTCACCATACACGCCATGCGCGCGCCGGGGCTCACCTGGTTGCGCCTGCCGCTGTTCGTCTGGGCCAATTACGCCACCGCGCTGATCATGGTGCTGGCCACGCCGGTGCTTGCCATCACCCTGCTGCTGATCGGACTGGAGCGCGGCCTCGGCATCGGCATTTTCGATCCGGCGCTGGGGGGCGATCCGCTGCTGTTCCAGCACCTCTTCTGGTTCTACTCGCATCCGGCGGTGTACATCATGATACTGCCGGCGATGGGGGTCGTTTCCGAAATCATCGCCTGCTTCTCGCGCAATCCGATCTTCGGCTACAAGGGCATGGTGCTGGCGATCATGGCGATAGCGCTGTTCGGCTTCGTGGTCTGGGGCCACCATATGTTCGCGTCCGGGCAGAGCATGTACGCCGGCATACTGTTTTCCTTTTTCTCCTTCCTGGTGGCGGTGCCCTCGGCGATCAAGACACTGAACTGGACCGCGACCCTGTACCGCGGCTCCATCAGTTTTTCGGTGCCGATGATCTACGCCCTGTCCTTCCTGGAGCTGTTTACCGTCGGCGGCCTGACCGGTGTCTTCCTCGCCGCGCTGGCGCTGGACGTGCACCTGCACGATACCTATTTCGTCACCGCGCATTTCCACTACATCATGGTCGGCGGCGCGGTGACCGCCTATATGGGCGGACTGCATTTCTGGTGGCCGAAGCTCACCGGGCGCATGTACTCGCGCCCCTGGGCCACCACCGCGGCGCTGGCGCTGCTGGTGGGGCTGAACCTCACCTTCTACCCGCAGTTCCTGCTCGGCTACGCCGGCATGCCGCGGCGCTACCACTCCTACCCGGACGACTTCGAGCTGCTGCACGTGCTGTCGAGCCTCGGCGCCGGCGTGCTGGCACTGGGCTACCTGCTGCCGCTGATCTACCTGTCCTGGTCCCTGCGCCGCGGCGAAAAGGCCGGCCCCAATCCCTGGGATGCGAAGGGACTGGAGTGGCAGACGCCGTCGCCGCCGCCGGTGCACAACTTTGCCGAGACACCCGTGGTAGACGAGGAGCCCTATGCCTACAAGTGAGCAGTCCGGAAGCGAGACGCCGCCGGAAATACAGTTCGACTCCATGGCACAGCAGAGCCACGCCGGCCTGCTGGGCATGTGGATGTTCCTACTCACCGAACTGCTGCTGTTCGGCGGCCTCTTCGCCGCCTTCGCGATACTGCGCCTGCGCCACGGGGCTATCTTTGCCGAGGCGGCACAGCACCTGAACCTGACCCTGGCCGCGATCAACACCGCGCTGCTGTTCAGCAGCGGCCTGACGATGGCCCTGGCGGAGCTGGCGACGGGCGCGCGGCGGCGCGGCCCCACCGCCTTCTGGCTGCTGGCGACCATGGCGCTGGGCGCGGCCTTCCTGGTGATCAAGGGAGTTGAATGGTACGAGGAATTCCGCCACCAGCTGATGCCGGTGCTGGGCCTGCCGTTTCACTATCCTGGCGAGCAACCGGAAGTGGCCGAACTGTTTTTCAACCTCTATTTCATCGCCACCGGACTACACGCGCTGCATATGCTGATCGGCCTGGGCGTGCTGGCGGTGATGCTGGCACTGGCGCGACGCTGGCGCCGGCCGGACCGCCTCGACCGGCAACTGCATATCGCCGGACTCTACTGGGCGTTTATCGACGTGGTGTGGATCTTTATTTTTACATGTTTCTATCTATTGCGAGCCTGACATGCACTACCGCCCCGCAATCCTGACCTGGCTGGCGCTGATGCTGCTGCTGGGCATCACCCTGCTGGCCGGCATGCTCCAGTCCGCGGCGCTGCGCTACTCGGTGCATTTCCTCTGCGCCGCGGCCATGGCCGCGCTGGTGATGCTGGTATTCATGCGCCTGCGCTCCGCCGGCGAACTGCTGCGCCTGGTAGCGGTGGGGGGGCTGCTGTGGATTGCGCTGCTGATATTGCTGACGCTGGCAGATGTGTTGACGCGCTAGCGGGGGTTTACAAGGCCACTCTCGCAACGATCGGTTTTATCTCGCCGGTGTCCTGCAACTCGATCATGGCGATATCCCTCTCAACCAGATCGATGCCCATATCGTATACCCGGTTGGAAGAGACGGGTGCAGAAGATCCGCCGATGTTGCCGAAGCTGATATCGCGATCGACCTGAATATTGAATTTCAGGAAATACTCCTTGCCCGCGGCAAAGTTGAAGACCCGGGATTTGTTGAAAATCTGCAGGGTCGGGCGCGGCGAGTCGAGCGCGCCCTCGAGATATTCAAAGGAAAAATCGTAACTGCCCGGCGCAATATGGATGACGCTGTAGGAGCCGTTGCCCAGGTCCGCAACCGGTCTGCCGTCGACCTTCAGCTTCGGCCAGCAGCAGCTGCCGATTCGCTGGTAGGGGCGGTAGACGTACAGGGTGGCATAACCCTCGCCGATATCCCTTTCATAGACGAAATTTTTCCCGGACACCTGCGGGCCGCTGGCACAGGCGCCCAACAGGCCCAGGGCCCCCAGAATCAGCAACAAACAGACCGGCCTTCGCATAAACACTCCCTGTCATCATTTGCGGTTTGCGAATACTACCAATAACCGCGGCCGGAGGGGGAATCAGTCACCGCCGAAAAAGCGCTGCTCCACCCGCCGCCACTCCCCAAGCGCCGCCGGGGTGTGCAGGCAGACCGTCAGTTTCTCGAAGCCCTCCTTCTGCCCGTGCAGCGCCTCCAGCGCCTGGTGCGCGGCGATGGAGTGGGGGAAGCGGTTGGTGCCGGCGCCGAGGGCGGGGAACAGCAGCCTTTTCAGTTTCTTCTGCCGCGCCAAGGCCAGCACACTCTCGTAGCAGCGCCGCAGCTGCACCAGCGCCTGGGCGCCCCACTGGTCGCCGCTGCTCCACTGGGGTGTCACCGTATGCAAAAGATACTGCACCGGCAGGCCGTAGGCGCGGGTGATCCTGGCCTCACCCACGGTGCACTCGGGCTGCTGCTCGCAGGCCGCCGCCAGGGCCGCGCCGCCGCGGTCGTAGATCTGCGCCGAGAGGCCGCGCCCGCGGATCAGATGTTTGTGCGCCGGGCACACCAGGGCGTCGCCGCGCAGCGCCAGGATATCGCCGCAAGTCAGTTCAATTTTTGCCACGGTTTCTCAATTTCGCATTCCGGACTACTGATACTGTAGCGCGGCGCTTTGGTGCCGGGGCGAATCGCAATATACTGACCGCCACTCCGCATTCGCAGTGCACCGGGTTGGGCCGGGGGAATGCAAGGATCAGAAAAACTAATTATTAAAGTCGCGCCGCAATGACGCGGCGCCGGGCCGGACGGAGGTAGTGGCCCGCACAATCACAGGGCCCCCCATGAACCTAGGGTATGACAATCAGAGCCTGGCGTTTCGCGACCCCATCGAGGAGGCGCGCCAGATAGAGCTGCGCCGGCGCATCCAGGCCTCCGGCTATATGCTGATCTTCTCCATGGCGATCACCGGCGCCATGGCGGCCATCGCGCTGACCGGCGGCGATGTCTGGCAGGCCACCACCCTGTTCGGCGTGGCCGCGCTGATCCTCGGCGCCTATATCACCATCAACCTGGTGGGCCCGAGCAGGAAGACGCCGCTGCTGGTCGGCACCCTGCTGTTGGTGCTCTACTTCTACCTGCTGCTGTCCGGCGGCGTGAACAACACCGGCCTGATGTGGGCGGTGATGCTGGTGCCGGGCTTTATCAACCTGTATGGCTACAAGGGCGGCGTGGCGGCGCTGGCCGCCATCGGCGGCGCCACCGCGCTGGTGCTCTTCTACCCGGATTTCCCCGGCCTCACCGCCGAGTACGACACCGCCTACCGCGCGCGTTTTATCGCCGTGTTCGGCGCCCTGACCGCCCTCACCGCGCTGCTGGACAGCAGCCGCCACCAGACCCAGAAGCTGCTGCACCGGCTGACCCGGGAGCTGGAGAACCGCGCCTCCACCGATGCGCTGACCGGGCTGGCCAACCGCCGCGAGGCCTACCGCGCCATGCACGAGCTGGAGCGCCGCAACCGCCACCTGGCCGGCCGCTACGCGGTGCTGATCGGCGACCTGGACAACTTCAAGACCCTCAACGACACCTACGGCCACGCCTTCGGCGACCGGGTGCTGCAGGACGTGGCCGAGGTACTGCGGGACAACACCCGCGCCGACGACATAGTGGCCCGCTGGGGCGGCGAGGAGTTCCTGGTGCTGCTGCCGAACACCGACCTGCACGGCGGCGGCATCCTCGCGGAGAAGCTGCGCGGCAAGGTGGAGGCCCTGAGCCAGAAATACGACCCGCCGGTGACCATCTCCATCAGCTTCGGCGTCGCCGAGGGCGACCCCGCCAGCGCCACCCACGGCCAGCTGCTGGCCGAGGCCGATGCGCGCATGTACCGCGCCAAGGACGGCGGGCGCAACAAGGTGGTCGCTGTCTGAGGCAGGTTCCGACACCGTTGGCGCCTCAATCAGTGTTACCGCTACCGTCCTGCGGTTAAGATGGCCGCCAGCCCGCAACAACAATAATCGGGGCAGTCCCCATGCACAGCCACCCGGCGGACACAGCCGCCGCCACTGGAAACCGCCGCTTCAGTTCCCTCGCCACTCTCCTGCCGCAACTCGAACTGCGGCTGACCCGGCGCGAATGCCTCTATGCCCTGCTGTATGGGCTCGTGTTTGTCGGCGCCTGGCTGCGGATCGACTATATCCTGCAGTTCAACCCCCTCGACCATATCTGGAGCGATCCCCAGCGCCACTGGGAACAGGGCGTGGACGCGCTGCGCAACGACCCCATGACGCTGACCGATCCGGTGTTCTACCAGCTGTATATCGGCCTGCTCGGCAAGCTGACCCTGGAAGACCCGCTGCTGGTCGCCTTCTACACGGCGCTGCTGTCGTTGTTCACGCCCTGGATCTGGTACCGCTTCCTGCGCGAGCTGCAGCCGGGCAAGCTGGTCGCCCTGGGCGGCTGGGCCGCGCTGTCGCTGCTGCCATCCTGGACCGCCATCTACGGCTATTTCATGCAGGAGACGCTGCTGCTGCCGCTGCTGGGCGCGGCCCTCTACGCCAGCTGGCGCTGCCGGCGCAAGCAGACGCTGCCGAGCTTCCTGCTGATGGCCTTCCTGTGGGCCCTGGCCGGGCTGACCCGCGGCATCGCCATACCGCTGGCGGCGGTCACCTGCAGTTGGCTGTGGCTGGAGCAGGGGGACAAGCTGCGCAAGGCCGCCTGGTCGGTCCTGCTGCTGGCGCTGGTGCTGGGCCCACTGACCTACCGCGCCTACCAGCAGATGCAGCTATTCGCCCCCCACGGCAACGGCAAGCTGGTGTCCGTCTACACCCGCTCCGGCAAGAAGCAGATCAATATCCACTACCGCCGCGGCGGCGAGCGCTGGGACTACTGGTTCTCGTCGCCCTCCACCGGCGAGCAGCCGCTGGCGCCACTGTCCGACTGGCAGACGGCGCGGCGCGGCCACGTCGAGGTGACCATCGACCTGGAGCGCGGCGGCGAGGACTGGCAGAAGGCGCTGGCGGAGAATCCGCTGACTTTCTCCGACTACCTGTGGATAACCAAGGAGAACCTGATCTACCTCTTCTTCGGCGCCTCCTGGCCGGACAAGAACCTGGAGCGGGCGGTCGACCGGGCGAATTTCCACATGCGCTGGCTGTGGGCGCCGCTGACGCTGCTGCTGATCGCCGCCACCGCGATTTACTGGCGCCGCCTGCGCGGCCGGCGGCTGCTGCCGGTGCTGATCGCGGTGTGGATACTGGTGCAGGGGCTGATGCCGATCGCGGTCAACGAGGGCCGCTACCGCAAGCCCGCCGAGGGGCTGCTGCTGGCCCAGGCGGCGCTGCTGCTGGGCCTGGGTGTGGCAGCGCGCCGGCGACGCGAAGAGACTGAAGAAAAGGCGCACGGGCCCAGTGTCGCCCTGCTGACCGGTGCGGGCCTGCTGCTCTGCTTCGGCGGCGGCTACGCCTGGCAGCAGTGGGCGCTGGCGGCGCAGTTCGAGCGCGATGGGGCCCTTTTCTTGAGTGAATTGAGTACGGACAGCCACCACCAGCAGTGGGGCAACCTCGGTATCGATCGCAGCGTCGGGCGCAGGCCCATTGCGATCGGCGGCGAGCGCTTTGCCCGCGGCCTCGGCGTGCACGCCCGCAGCGAGACGCGCTACGAAATTCCCGCCGGTGCCAAGTATTTCCACAGCCACTACGGCCTCAGCGACGACGGCGGCCGCCGCGGCCTGGTGGAGTTCAAGCTGCTGCTCGACGGCGAGGAAGTTTTCAGCAGCGGCCGCTTCACCCACGGAAGTGCCGGCGAAATACTGCTGCCACTGAACGGCGCCGACACACTGACCCTGCTGGTGGAGCCGCTGGACAGCAACCACCACGACCACGCCGCCTGGGCCATGGCCCGCTTCCTCAAACAGGAGCCGGGCAGTGATTGAGTGGCTGCTGCAACGGCGCTTCGTGCGCTTCGCCTGTGTCGGTGGGGCGGCGACCCTGCTGCAGTTTTTATTGCTGGCGTTGTTTGTCGAACTGCTGTCCATCAACGCGGTACTAGCCTCCGCGTCGGCCTTCGCGATTTCCGCCGCATTCAATTACTGGCTCAACTACCGCTTCACCTTCGCCAGCCGCGCCAGCCACTGGCGCACGCTGCCCAAATTTGTCCTGGTGGCCCTGATCGGGCTGGGGGTCAACACCGCGAGCTTCGCGGTACTGCTGATCGCCTTCCACTACCTGCCCGCCCAGTGCATCGCCACCGGCATCACCCTGGTGTGCAACTTCGCCCTGCACCAGTACTGGATCTACCGGAGAGAATAATGTCTGACAGCTCGTATAGCGCCCGCGGCCCACTAATGAAAGACGCGCCCTCCCTGGCGATAGTGGTGCCCTGCTACAACGAGGAGGAGATACTGCGGGACAGCTGCGCGGAACTGTCGCGGCTGCTCAAGCGGCTGGTGCGCATCGGCAAGGCCACCGCCGATTCGAAGATCTACCTGGTGGACGACGGCAGCCGCGACGGGACCTGGGAATTGATGCGGGAAATTGCCGCTGAAGAAGAGTCCATAGTCGCGATCAAACTGTCGCGCAACCGCGGCCACCAGAATGCGCTGCACGCGGGCCTGTCGCAGACGGTGGAGGAGGCGGTGGTCAGTATCGACGCCGACCTGCAGGACGGTGCGGACAACATCGAGGCGATGCTGGACCACTATTTACAGGGCAGCGAGGTGGTCTACGGCGTGCGCAACGAACGCCACACGGACACCTTCTTCAAGCGCTTCACCGCCGAGGGTTACTACAAGGTGATGCACAAACTGGGCGTCGACCTGGTGTTCAACCACGCCGACTTCCGCCTGCTGTCGCGCCGCGCCCTGGACGCGCTGCTGGAATACCCGGAGGCCAACCTCTTCCTGCGCGGCATGGTGCGCGAACTGGGCTTCAGTTCCTCGCAGGTGGAGTACCGCCGCCGGGAGCGCGCCGCCGGCGAGAGCAAGTACCCGCTCAGGCGCATGCTGTCCCTGGCCTGGAGCGGCATCACCGCCTTTTCCACCGCGCCGCTGCGGGCGATCACACTGCTGGGGCTGGCCGCCAGCGCCTTCTCATTCTTTGTCATCGCCTGGGTGCTGGCGACGCGGCTGTTCACCGACGATGCCGTGCCCGGCTGGGCGTCCATACTGCTGCCGCTGCTGTTTATCGGCAGCGTGCAGCTGCTGTGCCTGGGCGTGATCGGCGAGTATATCGCCAAGCTGTTCGAGGAGGTGAAGCGACGGCCCAGGTACCATATCGACCGGGTTGTCGGCGGGGAGGAGACGCGTGCAAACAGAGACAAAATATTGGAAGCGGTAGCCATCGACTGACGACTCCCTCCCGGTAGGAGCGGCCCCAAAAAATTCAGGCCGCCTCTATACCGAACAGCTGCCGCAGCAGATAACCGACCAGGAAAGCCAGGGACGCCGCGCCACCGCCGAGCAGGAAGGTGCTGATCGCCGAGCGCAGTTTCGGCCGCGCATACACCAGGCTCTTCAGCATACCGATCGCGAGGAATACCAGGCCGGCCAGTGTCGCGCTGGCAATAAATTGCGCCTCCATTCCCGGACCCGGCAACAGGAAGGGCACCAGCGGTACAGCACCCACGGCGACAAAGGCGGCGAAGGTGACCAGCGCCGAGGCCACCGGGCTGAAGCGTTCGAAACTCAGGCCGTATTCCTCGGTGAGCATCGTCTCCACCCACAGCTTGCGGTTGGCGGTGATGGTGGCGACGATTTGCTCCAGCGTCTCGCCGCTGAAGCCCTTGTTGGCGAAGATCTGCCGGACCTCCTCGCGCTCCCCCTCCGGCACCAGCTTGATATGGCGCTCTTCAGTGCGCCTGGCGGCCTCGAAATGCTCGCGCTGGGCATCGACCGCCTCGTAATTGCTCACCGCCATGCTGAAGCCGTCCGCGAGCAGGTTGGCAAAACCCATCACCAGTATCACCAGGGGGGGAAAGCCGGCGCCGAAGGCGCTGGACACCACGGCAAACGTGGTGATGCAGCCGTCGATGGCGCCCAGCACGAAATCCGAGACCTTCTGCGACTCCGGCTTCCGCTGCAGGCGCTGGGCGATGTTTTCCGGCCGGTGTTCCCGGAGCAGTGCCTTCCTGCCCGATTCCTTCATCGCCGCTTCCCCTGCGATTCGTTTACCGCATTTTAGGCCACCCTGGCCGGGGTGCAGTCGCGGCTGCTAAGAAACGCCGGTCGCTGCCTGAGGCCGCCGAAGGGCGCCAGCGGCCTGTTCTCCACGCTGTTGTAGACGCACATCAACACTTGGCGGGAGTCGCCGGAGATATTGTCGGGAGAGCCGTGCAGCAGGTTGCACTCGTGAATCACCAGGGTGCCCGGCCCGCCGGTGATCGCGTGGATTTCGCGCTCGCGCAGTATCTCGCGCATGGTGTCCGGCTGCGGCACGCCGAGCACCTGCTGGCGCAGGGAGGACTTGTAGTTGTCCTCGCCGGTTTTGCCGCGGCAGGACACATAGAGCTTGTGGGAGCCGGGAATCACGTAAAGGGGCCCGTTGCGCTCGTGGTTTTCGCTCAACATGACCCAGGCGGTCAGCGCGCGCATGCGCGGCATGCCGTCCTCCACATGCCAGGTCTCGAAATCCGAGTGCCAGGCGAAGGAGCGGCCGGTGAAGGCGGGCTTGTTGTTGAGGCGGGACTGCATCAGGTAGACGTCGGAGCCCAGTAACTGGCGCACCAGCGGCAGCACTTTTTCGTGGCGGAAGAAGCGATCCACCAGGGGGCTGAATTTATGCGGGCTGAATATGGTGCGCAGCACCTGACTCTGCGGTTCGCAGACCAGCTCCTCGCGGCCGCGCAGCTGCCCGCGCAACCTTTCCATCTCCGCGCGCAGCGGCTGCACCATTTCCGGCATATGGTCCGGCAGGATCAGGTAGCCGTTTTCTTCATAGCAATCCAGCTGCGCGCGGTCGAGCGGCGTGTCCGCGCCCGCATCGCCGTAGACCACCGGATCTTTTCTTTCGATGATTTGCTCCCTGCCGCCGACGCGGGAAGGGTACAGATCACCTGCCATAGACATGTTTCCTCCTGTGTAACTTCGTTTTTTGCGCAGGACACGGCGCCGCCTCACACGGCTGTGAGCGTCGAAAATGCGGCGGTGTGTCCGCCAATGTGGGGCCCGCAGCTTCGGGCCATGGAGTGGTGACCGGATTAAAAGCAGTCACCGGAGACGACCTGCGGCCAAAGCGGCCCAGATCTGAGATGTAAACGGCGCCAGCCGATTTACCGGTGCGCTATTCCACCGTTTTGGCACCGACGAGTCAAGCGCCACCGGCGCGGGGGAGGGAAAGTGGAAAACCTACTGCAGAAAGCGGTGCATCACATAGGCGTCGACCAGGCCGAGTTCAGAGTGGCGAAAGGCCTTGGGCAGGGTTCCGACAATCTCGAAACCCAGTTCCTCGTACAGTGTCAGTGCCGCCCTGTTGGTGCTGACCACATAGTTGAACTGCATCGCCAGGTAGTCCGCATCCTGGGCGCGCGCAATGCTGTGCTCGACCAGGGCACGGCCGACTCCCTGCCCCTGTACCTCCGGCCGCACCAGGTAGGTGGCGCTGGCCACATGGGAGCCCAGGTCCGGGTAGTTGGCGCCGAGTTTGTACATGCCCAGCAGGTGCACATCCTCCTCGGCCACGCAGGTGACCTGCCCCTCGCTGAACCAGTGGGCGCGGAAGGTCTCCCTGTCGATGGAGTCCGAGAAGGGCAGGGTGTCGCCGCCGGCGATCACCGCGCGGAAGATTCCCCACATGGCTTCCAGGTCGTCCTCGACCGCCTCGCGAATATGCATGGCTTGGCTCCCCCTCTCTGTCCCTATTTGACGATAAAACTGACCCTGTCCACGCCGGTGTTGCCGGTCTTGGGGTCGTAGGCGTAGACGAGAATCTCGTAGACACCCGGCTCTGCGGTTTGCAGCGGTGCGCTGAAGGTGTTCATGGTGTCCAGCATCTTCAGCGGCACTGTCCTGTAAGGCTCGCCGTCCTTTTTGACGATGGCCGTCACCTCTATCTGGCTGCCGTCCCAGAGACCGCCGTCGGTCAGTGGGCAGCCGCACATCATCACCACGTTGGCGCGAATCTCGAAGGGGCTCTTGTCGGCGGTGGTGTAGAAGTGCGTCTGCGGACTCAGCACGTCCACCACCATGCCGGGGATCTCCACCACCAGGCCGTCGCCGCCGATCGGCTTGCCCGGCACCAGCCAGGTCTGGGTCTGCGCCAGCACCCGCGCCTGCTTCTTGATGTAGGGCGCCAGCACCTCCACGGTCAGGAAAACCGGCTCGCTGATATCGAGTTTAGTCTCGAACCTGGCTGCCCCCTCGCCAATGGCATCGTAGCGGCCGCGGGGCTTCTCCATGATGACCTCGGTGTTGCCGGTGCTGCCGCGGGTCAGGCCTTGGGCCAGTATATCGCCGCTCTCGGCGTCGCGGATACGCACCATGGCGCCGCCGATGGAGGTGCCGATAAACTTGGCGTCCTTGGCCTTGGCGCGCACGACGATCTCGGTGGGTACGGCTTCGGCGGCGAGCACGGGTCCTGCCAGTATCAGCAGCAGTGCGACGGGAATGGCCGCGAGCAATTGGATGGTTTTCATAGTCGTGACTCCGTTTTTTATCGAGTGGGTTCCAGCCGGTAGAGACCGCCGTCGCTGCTGTCGTTGAGCAGATAGATATAGCCGTCTGCGCCCTGGCGCACGTCGCGGATACGGCCTATCTCTCCCTCGAGCAACGGCTCGGTGTGGGCGATCTCCCCATCACGCAGCACCAGCCGCAGCAGTTTCTCGCTGCCGAGACCGCCGGCGAGCAGGTTGCCCTGCCATTTGGGGAAATGGTCGCTGTCCACCTGCGCGAGGCCCGAGGGGGCAAAGCGGCCGCTGTAAATGTGTTTCGCCTCGCGCACGCCGGGCAGGGACGGCACGCCTATCGGTTCTTTTGTTCCGTAGTCTTTGCTGCGGGTCGCCACGGGCCAGCCATAGTTGGCTCCCGCCTCTATCAGGTTCAGTTCGTCGCCGGTCAGTGCCGCGTGCTCGCTGGCCCAGATGCGGCCGTCATCGGCCACCACCAGCCCCTGGATATTGCGGTTGCCGTAGCTGTAGATTTCGTCCAGGCCGCTGTCGTCGCCGGCGAAGGGGTTGTCCGCCGGCGCCACGCCGGTCTCGGTCAGGCGCAGCACGCTGCCGGCGTGGTCGCGCCTGTCCTGGGCCCGCTCCGGGGTCACGCCCCTATCGCCGACGGTCATCAGCAGGGTGCCGTCCGCGCGCCAGGCCAGCCGCGCGCCGTAGTGGCGCCCCGGGTGGGAGTAGCGGTCCTGT
Organism: Microbulbifer sp. SE14; assembly: GCF_059834885.1. Taxonomy (NCBI): domain Bacteria; kingdom Pseudomonadati; phylum Pseudomonadota; class Gammaproteobacteria; order Cellvibrionales; family Microbulbiferaceae; genus Microbulbifer; species Microbulbifer sp. SE14. The sequence goes on from NZ_JCBAJA010000030.1 coordinate 54,126, forward strand.
ACGAACAGCTCCTCGAAATCCGCCAGCGCATTTCCCTTGAGTTTCGCGCGGGCCAGGGCCGTGGCGGTGCCGTTTTCGCCGGGCTTGGAATAGGTCATGTAGATCCAGTCGTGCTCGCCGTCACCGTACTGCGGGTGCAGCACCAGGTCCAGCAGGCCGCCCTGGCCCAGCGCCGACACCGGCGGCGCGCCGTCGAGATACCCGACCCGGCCGCCCTCGATCAGCGCCAGGCGGCCGCGACGCTCACTGACCAGGAAGCGGCCTTCCGACAGGCGCACCACGGCCCAGGGGTGATGCAGGCCGGAGGCCAGGCGCACCAGGCGGAAGCTGTGCACCTCGCTGTCGATTTTCTCCCGCACCACCTCCGCTGCGGCTGCGCAGGCGGCGACACCGCCGAGCGCTGCAGCCGCCAGCCAGCGGCGGAGTTTTTTCATGGTTGTTTTCATTGCGTGCTCCTATCGCGGCAAAGGCGGGCAAACCCGTCGATAAGGGTTCCCGCGCCCGCCCGGCAAACTCTTATCGCAAACCGTCAGTTGCTACAGGTACTTTACAGCCGCTGCCCCGCTGTTTGTATCGAATACTTTCAGCCCTTGGCTTTTACCGTCCAGCCGGGTTTGCGCCACACACAATTTCATAGATGCCCCCTCTGTGGCGGCTGCTTCGGTACTCAGAAACAAACAGGCCGGGCAATGCCCGGCCTGTTTGTCTGGAGTGAATCCAGGTCGGCAGCTTAGCCGGCCTTGACCTGGTCGGCCCAGGCAGCAACCCGCACCTCCAGCATCGGCAGCGGCAGGGCGCCGGCACCGAGGACCGTGTCGTGGAAACCGCGGATGTCGAACTTGTCTCCCAGCTGCTCCTTCGCCTGATCGCGCAGCTCGAGGATTTTCAGCATGCCGATCTTGTAGGAGGTGGCCTGGCCGGGCAGGGTCAGGTAGCGGCGCACTTCGGAGCGCACCGCGCTCTCCGGGATGGCGGAGTTTTCCAGGAAGTATTCCACTGCCTGCTCCTGGGTCCAGCCCTTGGCGTGCATGCCGGTGTCCACCACCAGGCGGATGGCCCGCCACATCTCCGCAGTCAGGCGGCCGAAGTCCTTGTAGGGATCGCGGAACTGGCCCATCTCCTTGGAGAGTTTTTCCGAGTAGAGCGCCCAGCCCTCGACGTAGGGGGTGAAGTGCGCCTGGGTGCGGAACTGCGGAATGCCTTCCAGCTCCTGGGCGATGGAGATCTGCATATGGTGACCGGGGCTGCCCTCGTGGTAGGTCACCGTCTCCATGTCGGTGGTCGACAGGGCAGTCATGTCGGACATGTGCACATAGTAGGTGCCGGGGCGGGAGCCGTCCGGCGTGCCGGGCTGGTAGTGCTGGGCACCGCCCGCCACTTCGCGGAAGGGTTCCACCCGCTTAACTTCCAGCTTCGCCTTGGGCAGTATGCCGAAGTATTCCGGCAGCCGCTTCTCGATGTCCTCGAGGAAGCTGCGCGTCTCCGCCAGGTAGCCCTCGCGCCCCTCGTCGGAGTTGGGGTAATAGAACTGGTCGTCATTGCGGATGAAGGTAAAGAATTCCTGCAGGTTGCCCTCGAAACCCACCTGCTCCTTGATCGTTTCCATTTCCTTGCGGATGCGGGCCACTTCGTCCAGGCCGATCTGGTGTACCTGGTCGGCGGTCAGGTCCAGCGTGGTGTAGTTGGCCAGGCGATTGTTGTAGAAGGCCTCGCCGCTCGGCAGGCTGGAGACGCCCTGCGGCTCTTCGCTGGCATTCTCGCGGTCCGCCTGCGCCCAGGCGATATAGGCGTCGAAAGCGGGTTTGAGCTTCTCGTTCAGGCTCTGCTCCACCTGCGCCTGCAGTTTCTTGGCGGTGTCGTCATCTATCTTGCCGTCTTTCTGCAGCGTTTCGATCTTGGCCTTGGCGTCGGCGTAGAGCGGGGCCTCGCCCTCGCCCCCGAAGGGTGCACCGGCGGTGACTTTCTGCGCGCGCTCGACGGCCAGGTCGTAGGCGAAGCGCGGCGGGCGGATACCGTCCTTGGCGGACAGCTTGGCGCGCTCGAGCAGTTGGTCCATGGCGCGACTGATGCCGTCGATACGGGCGATGTACGCCTGCATGTCCTCGACGGAATCCACCTTGTGGATATTGATCAGGAAGTTGGGCAGCGAGGCCTCGGGGCCGCCCAGCTCACCGGCGAAATAGCCGTGGCGCTTGAAGGGCTCGGCCGCCTTGTCCTGCTCGTACTGGAAAACCCACAGATCGTAGGATTCCTTGCCGGCGGGGGTCAGCTTGTCGTAGTCGAAGTTTTTCTTCAGCTCCTCGACGGTCTTCGCCATCCAGGCCAGCTTGCGCTTCGAGGCTTCCTCGCCCATGTCGTCGATCTGGTCGTAGAGGTCCTTGCGACCCAGGTAGGAAAGCTGCATCGGGCTGAACTGCAGCTTTTCCTCGTAGCGCTCGTTGAACCACTCGGTCAGGCGCTGCGTCTCGGCGGCGGGGTCGACAGCACTGTCTTTGGCATCTGCGGTGGCGGCGGCATTCTGCGCCTGCAGCGCGCTGGCGCCGGCCTCCGGGGCCTCGTCGCGCTGGCAGCCGCCGAGGATGGCGAGGGCCAGCAGACTGGGTATCAGGGGCGCCCGGCGTAGGGGCTTGTGCAGCTTCTCAAGCATCGTCGTATCTCGGTCAGTTTTTGTGCAAAAAAACGCCGGTTACTTTGACACGAATTTGCCGGGGTGTCGATTGACCCGCCCGCAGGGCCCGGCGCCGTTGCGCCGAACCGACGGAATCGCGGGATCAAGTCTCGCCGGAATCGGCGTCGGCGGTGAGCTTCTCGCGGCGCTCCGGGGCCTGGTTGATGATATGCAGTTCCCGCTGGGGGAAGGGAATGCTGAGCCCCGCGCCCTCCAGGGCCGGTTTCAGCTTCTGCATCAGCGACCAGTAGACGTCCCAGTAGTCCGCATTGGTGGTCCAGGCGCGCAGGTGCAGGTCCACGGAGTTGTCCGCCAGGGCGCGCACCGCATAGGCGGGCTCCGGGTCGGCCAGGATGCGCGACTCCTCCGCCACCAGTTGACGCAGCACCTCCATGCCGGTTTCTATATCGTCGCCGTAGGCGATGCTGGCCACTATCTCCATGCGGCGGGTGGCGTTGCGGCTGTAGTTGGTCAGCGTCTGGCCCCAGATGGCGCTGTTGGGGGCGCTGACCCGCAGGCCATCCACCGTGTCCAGTTCGGTGGTGAAGAGGCCCACCTCGCGCACCGTACCCGTGGTGTCGCCGAACTGGATGGTCTCGCCGACGCGGAAGGGGCGCAGGCCCAGCAGTATGAAGCCGGCGGCGATATTCTGCAGCGTGTCCTTCAGGGCCAGGCCCACGGCCAGGCCGGCGGCGCCGAGCAGGGCGATCAGGCTGGTGGTGTTGACACCGAACTTGTCCAGTATCACCAGCCCGCCAACGATATAGACTGCCCACACGGCGATATTGGCCAGCACCGGGATCAGGGTCGCGTCCAGGCGCTTGGACAGGCGGTGTACGCCGCGGTGCGCCAGCTTTGCGGCGATTGCGGTAACCACCAGTACCACCAGCGCCGCGGCCAGCTTGATGGCCCCGGCGATGACCAGCGGCCAGTATTCTTTTATCAGCTCGTTCAGATCCATCCGGCGATCATCCCTGTTGCAGATTAATTGGAGGGGAATTTATAGCAGATTTTTTGCCGCCGCCTCATCTATACACTGCCGGTGCGCCGGGCAGGTGACCAGGTGATCGTTGACCATGCCGGTGGCCTGCATATGGGCATACATGATCGTGGTGCCGACAAAGCTGAAACCGGCCTTCTTCAGTGCCTTGCTCATCGCATCGGACTCGGGCGTGCTGGCCGGCACCTGCCCGATGCTGCGGCGGCGGTTCACCAACACACGGCCGCCGGTGAACTGCCACAGGAATTCGGACAGGCCTGTGCCGGTGTCGCGCAGGGCCAGTGCGGCGCGGGCATTTTTCACCGCCGATTCCACCTTCAGGCGGTTGCGGATTATGCCCGGGTCCTGCAGCAGCTTTTCGATTTTCTTCGGCGTGTAGCGGGCAATCTTCTCCGCTTCGAAATTGTCGAAGGCCTTGCGGTAATTCTCACGCTTGTTCAGCACCGTGATCCAGGCCAGGCCCGCCTGGGCACCCTCCAGGATCAGGAACTCGAACAGGGTGGCGTCATCGGTGACCGGGCGGCCCCACTCCTCGTCATGGTACTTCCGGTAGAGGGGGGTGCTCAGGCACCAGCTGCAGCGTTTGTCCGCCATGGTTAATAAAATCCTGTAGGAGCCTGCTTCCAGGCGAATGTTCCCGGCGCTTCGATTAAGCCTCGCTGTTCGCCTGCAAGCAGGCTCCTACATGGAGGCATTATTGGGCGCCGGAGAAGAAATAGTGCTGTATCAGTTGCAGTACCAGCAACAACATTATCAGCACAAAAATGATATTGCCCCGGTTCATCGGGCCTCCAGAAGATTCTGCTCGATCAGCCAGTCGCGGCATTCGCGCAGCATCGTCTTCAGTTCCACACCGGACCGGTAGCCCAGTTCCCGCTCCGCCTTGGCGCTGCTGGCGGTGACTCGCCGGGTGACCATGGCAGCCTTTTCCGGCGTGATCACCGGCTCGCGTCCGCTGATGCGCGAGCCGATATCGAACAGCCGGGCCAGCGCGCGGATCGCGAAGGCGGGGGTGGTGCGTCTGGGCACCGGCTTGCCGAGCAGCTCGGCGATGTTGCCGAAGAACTCCAGGAAGCTGGCATCGGTGCCGGCGAGGATATAGTTTTCACCGCGGCGCCCCCGGTGGAAGGCGTCGATATGCGCGCGCGCCACGGCGCCGGCGTGGCAGAAGGATCCCGCCCCAGGCGGCACGCCGGGCAGCTGGTCCCTCTCGATCATAAAGAAGGTCTGCGCCCAGCTGCTGCTATCGTATCTGCCGACTATGCCGCAGGGATTCAGGAAGACCGCGTCCAGGCCGTGCGCCATCTCCGCGCGCACCGCCTGTTCGGCGCGCTTCTTGGTATACAGGTAGTGGTGGCGCGGATCGTCCGCCAGCTGCGGGCTCTCCTCGGTGATGGTGTCTTTGTGGTAGCCGTAGGCGGAGATGGAGCTGGTGACCACCAGGCGCCCGGCACTCTTCTCCCGTGCCACGCGGGCGATATTCGCTGAGCCCTCGACGTTGTCGCGCCACTGCTGGGCGTTGCCACCGCGCCACATGTTGGTGTTGGCGGCCAGGTGGAAGACCGCATCTACCTTTTCCGGCAGGGCGCCGCGCAGGGAATCGACATCCGTGAGCGAGGCCTCCACCAGTTCGGCACCCAGCTTCTCGGGCAGCTGTATGTTGGAGCCGCGGCGGTGCATCGCGGTCACCCGCCAGCCGTCGGCGACCAGTTGCTCTATCAGGTTGGCGCCCAGGAAGCCGGTGCCGCCGGTGACGAATGCGTGCATTATTATTCCCCTCTCCGCTTTAGCCCTCGTAGGGCGGATAAGCGTCTAGGCAGAAAATTGCTCCATGCATTTTCTGCATGACCGCCATCCATGGCGGCCTCGCATCCGCCGTAATTGGTGGGTGCGCTTAGCGCTTATCCACCCTACCGTCTCTTCTTTCACTTCCGCGGTTTATTCGACCCGAACAGTTGGCTAATCTAGGGCATTTCCTTTTCGGGTTCCAGGCGGTTTATTTGCGATGAAGGGTTTGATTCAGCGCGTGCGCCACGCGCGGGTGGATGTGAACGGGGAGTCGGTGGGTTCCATCGATCGCGGCCTGCTGTTGCTGCTCGGCGTCGAGGCGCGGGACACGCGAGAGAGTGCGGACAAGCTGCTGCACAAGGTGCTGCATTACCGGGTGTTCGGCGACGAGCAGGGGCGCATGAACCTGAACGTGCAGCAGGCGGTTGGCGGCCTGCTGGTGGTGAGCCAGTTTACCCTGGTGGCGGACACCGCCCGGGGGCTCAGGCCCAGCTTCAGCCGCGGCGCCACGCCGCAGCAGGCGGAGGAACTCTACAATTACTTCGTCGAGCGGGCGCGGGCTCAGTTTGCGCCGGTGGAATGCGGGGTATTCGCCGCAGACATGCAGGTGTCGCTGCTGAACGACGGACCGGTGACTTTCCTGTTGGAGACCTGAGCACCGGAATCCCGATAGCGGACCGCCAGCTGTTTCAACTGCTGCTTGCGCGTCTCCTTGTCCTCTTCTCCCAGCCGCTCGGCGGCTTCATAGAATTCGTCCCAGCCGCCGCTCTCCCGGTACAGCTGCTTGAAGGCCGGCACCTGGGACTGGTACTCGGCCACCAGCGCCAGGGTGGCGTTGTTGGTCTTGTCGATATAGTTGCGGTAGCGCTCGGGGTTCGGCCAGTCGGCGGATAACTCGCGGTAGCAATGGCGCAGGCGGGCGAGCACGCCGGCCTTCTGCGCGCGCTTGGCTTCGTCCTGAATCTCCGCGTCATAGATTGACTCCAGCTGCTTGCGCGCCGCCGTCATCAGGCGGTTGACCGCCAGCGCCTGGGCGCGGGCGTCCGCGCCTATCCCCTCGATGCCATAGCGGCGGCGCCAGTCCGGCAACGCCAGCTCCGACACCGCGGTGGCGAAGCTCTCGTTGAACTGGGTATCGCCGGAGATATAGACGCGGCGGTGGGCCAGCTCGTGAAACAACAGTCCCGCCAAACGCTCCGGTGACCAGTTGACGAAGCTGGACAGTATCGGGTCGTCGAACCAGCCCAGGGTGCTGTAGGCGGGCACCGGCCCCAGGTAGACGTCGTAGCCCTCGCCCAGCAATTCCTGCGCCTTGGCCGCCGCCGCGGCCTTGCGGAAGTAGCCGCGGTAGCTGGCGCAGCCCACAAACGGGTAGCACCAGCGCTTCGGCTGCAGGGACAGCTCCCCAGCCGCCAGCACATTCCACACCGGGTAGTCCTCGTCGAGCTTTACGTAGGCGCCGTAGGCCCTGCCCACCGGCAGCCCCAGCTCAGCACCGGCGTAGGCGCGGATGTCCTGCACCAGGCGCAGCTGCTTCTGCAGTTTTTCCCCGGTGCCCGGCGCCGCTACCACTTCCTCGATCGGCTCGCGCGCGGCGAGAATGCGCCACTGGCCGGTGGCCGCCTGGGCGTAGTAACCCGCCGTTTCGCAGCCGCTCAACAGCGAAAGCGCCAGGGCGGCCGCCGCCAGTGGCGCGATAGATCGCCGGATGCTGATATTGGCTCTAACCATCGTTGATCGTTTGCAAGAGGTGATTGCGTGGAGCCGACAGGCATCGGGCCAGGCACGGCGCCCGCCGCCGCGGTGCTGGTTTCCATCAACGCAGCCGGGACATTCTAGCTTCTTTTCGCGGTGGGCCGTCGGCTTGATCCAGGTCAAGGCGCGCCCGCAGCGGGACCCTAGACTGGCACCGTCACCGATGTAAGAGACGGAGCCAGAGATGGACGCACTGATCGACCTGTTTACCAGTTTTTCCGGCCTGCTGAGCCTGGGTGTGATCGCCTTCGTTTGCCTGATGGCCGCCTATTTCATCCGCCTGGTCCTGCGCAATATCGACAAGGAGCGTTGAGCGCCGCCCGGGGCGGGGGCCGGGAATTTTTTCCCGCGGCTGCTTTCAAACGGCTGTAGTCACCTGAAGGATCGGCCGCGATGAAACCCAGCCTGTTTACCGGATTTCCCTTCACCCCGGCCCGATGCGCCCTAATGCTCGGCGCCTTTTTCCTCAGCGCCTGCGACGAAGAGCCGCAGGTGAAGGTGGAGACGGTGGAGTACCGCTGCGAAAACAACGAGCGGCTGGAATTCAAGTACGTAACCCCCGACGGCGAGCCGGGTCTCGGCGTACTGACCTACCACAGATCCATAGTCCCCATGCACCAGGAACCCGCCGCCTCCGGCGTCCTCTATGTGGCCGACAAGGGCCAGCCGGGCTACCGCTGGCACACCAAGGGCGGCGAAGGCGTGTTGTCGAAGGTATCCATCGGTGACAGCGAGGAAGAGGTCGTGCTGAAGGATTGCCGCAGGGTGGGAGCCGCTTCGGAAACCGATTAAACGCCGAGTTTCAGGCTCACAGACTTCAGTTCCTTCTCCAGCTCGGCGCTGTAGGGCAGCCTTTTCGGCTCACATGGATGTTGACCCCTACGCCCACTTGACGAAAACCGGCTAGTGGGTTACCCCAACAGCTCCTATTACTAATAGAGCGGAAATAATCAATACAGCATGGTATCATGGCGCGCATGAAATACGACGCCAGAAAACTTAGCACAGAAGAGCAACACCTCATACGAAAAATCGCCGTT
>NZ_JCBAJA010000031.1:0-57331 GCF_059834885.1 Microbulbifer sp. SE14
AGTGAAACGCAACATCGCCGATGGTAGTGTGGGGTCTCCCCATGTGAGAGTAGGTCATCGTCAGGCTTCTAAATAAAGAAAGGGCCACCCAAACGGGTGGCCCTTTTTTTTTGTTTAGAAGCCTGGCGACGACTTGGTGCCGAACACCTTTGTGACAAATCGGCGGGACTGCCGATTTGGACAGCCGAAGGCTGCCCGAAGGAACTGCGGCACATGGATACCCAAAGCCCGCCGATACCACCCCGCCAGATTTAAACTCCGGTCGCGGCCATGGGCCGCTCCTACAAGTGGTACACACACTGTCCTTATTTAACCGACCCAGGGCCCATGAATACTGGGTCTGCTTCCCGCCTCCAGATAGACTGCCCCGATCAAGAAACTCGACAACGAGGCTCAAATTGGCGGAGCTGGGGGAGATTCCCAATCTGACACTGGCGTTGCTGCTGACGGTGTGCGTCGCCAGTGCATTTATCTCCGCGGTTACCGGCGGGGCTGGCGGTGTATTGATGTTCGCGGCCCTGAACACGGCCATTCCGCTGCGGATGCTGGTTCCCATCCACGGCGCCGTGCAGCTGATGAACAATCTCGCGCGTATCTGGTATGTTCGCGGGCATATCCGCTGGGATCTGTGCGTTCCTTTCTTTATCGGCTGTACCCTGGGTTCCGCGGCGATGACGTTGGGCCTCGCGAGTCTTAGCTGGCAGCAACTGCCGCTGGCGCTCCTGGCCCTGCTGATCTTCTATACCGTATTCAAACCCAAAAGGCTGCCGGAGGTCCGCCTGGCGCCGCACAATTATTTCTGGGTAGGCCTGGCCACGGGCACCCTGGGAATTCTGGCCGGGGCAGTGGACCCGCTGCTGGCCGCCTTCTTTGTGCGCGGGGACCTGAGCCCAAAAGAGGTAGTGGCCAACAAGTCGGTGATGCAGGCGTGGTGCCACGCGCTCAAGATTCCGGCGTTTATCTATCTCGGCTTTGCCTTCTCCGATCATCTGGGGCTGATACTGCTGTTGACCTTGGCCGCAGTAATCGGCACCCGAGTCGGTGTGACGCTGTTGAACAGGCTGAACAGCGAATTGTTTTTCAAGCTGATGCGAGCGGCCCTGCTGGTTGCCGGTCTGCGGATCGTCTATCAGCTGGTCACAATGGGATAAGGTGTGCGACATGGCGGACTACCAGATACTGAACCCCTACAGCGGTACGCTGATCGAGGAGTACGATTTTGCCGGTCGGGAGGATGTCGAGAGGGCTCTGGCTTTGCTGGTCGGCGGCAGGAAGCTGCAACAGGCCACGCCGGCATTCGAGCGCTCCAATATCCTGCTGCGCCTGGCGCAGCTACTGCTGGAGCGCAAGGAGGCGCTGGCCGGCCTGATCACCGAAGAGACCGGCAAGACCATCAGCGACAGCCGGGTGGAGATAGACCGCGCCTACAACACGGCTTTGGCCAGTGCCATGGAAGCGCGCGGGATCAGCGGTGAGGCCCTGGACTCGGATGCCTTTCCGCCTCAGCGGGAAAAGATCGGTGTGGTGCTGTGGAAACCGCTGGGCACAGTCCTGTGCATTACCCCGTTCAACTTCCCGATCAATATTGCGATGCACAAGATAGGGCCCGCCTTCGCCGCCGGCAATACGATACTGTTCAAGCCGGGTCCCCAGAACAAATGCTCTGCGGAGCTGCTGGTAGAACTTTGCTATGCCGCCGGTATGGATCGCTCTGTATTACAGATGTCGATCCCCGACATTGACGCAACTGGCTATGCGGTGGCACACGCGCAGGTGCATGGGATCAACTTCACCGGCGGCACGATAGCGGCCAATGCGATAGCCGCGCGGGCCGGCTACAAGAAACTGTTGTTCGAACTGGGTGGCAACGATCCACTGATCGTGATGCCGGACGGCGACCTGGATGCGGCGGTCAAGGCGGCGATCAACCAGCGTTTCGCCACCGCCGGCCAGCGCTGTACCGCGGCCAAACGCCTGTTCGTGCATCGGGAAATCTACGACGCTTTTGCCGAAAAGCTGGTGGTGGCGACAGGGAAACTGAAGGTCGGCGATCCCGCCGAGGATGACACCTTCGTCGGCCCGCTGATTCACAGCGGGGCGGCGGATCAGGTGGAGCAGCGCATCCACGCGGCGGTGGTCGGCGGCGCCCGCGTACTCGCAGGCAACAGGCGCGAAGGCAATATTATCTGGCCGACTATCCTCGACAAGGTGGCGGACGACGCGGAACTGGTGGCTGACGAGACCTTCGGCCCGGTGATACCCCTGCGCCCCTTTGATACCCTCGATGAGCTGGTGGCACTGGTCAACAGTTCCCCTTTCGGCCTGCAGGCCGGCGTCTTCACCGGGAACCTGGCACTGGCCAAGCAGTTGTTCAACCAACTGGATGTAGGCCTGCTGGCGGTCAACGACGGCCCAGGGTTCCGCGCCGAGCATTTTCCCTTCGGAGGGGTGAAGGAGAGCGGCGTCGGGCGCGAAGGGGTGCGCTATGCGATACGGGAAATGAGTATCCGGAAAACCCTGGTGCTTTGACCGGAGTGTATTTACCCGCCGTGCCTGAAAGCTACTTCTCAATTTGAGGCTTTTATCCCGGCTGCATTCGCGGGAGTGTTTTCCCTCCTGCGCCTTGCTGCTAGCATGGCCTGGTCGCCAATAACAATAACACCAAGCCATGAGAAATCCCGGAACCGCGCCGCGATGGATCCTGCTTTTTTTTATCGCCCTCTGCCTTTCCGCCTGTTCAGAGTCGGAAAAAAACAGCGAAGTTACTAATCCCGGAGCCGGTTCCGCCCAGGTTGTTGCTCGCGTTGGCGAGCGCGAAATCACCGCGGCCGAGCTGGACGAGTCGCTGAAACTGGAGCTTCACGACCTGGCGCTGGCGGAGTATGAACTGCGCCTCAACAAGCTCTCGGAGCTTGTGCGCCAGGGCGAAGGCAAAGCTGAAATCTACCTGCCGGTGCCACAACCACCGCGCATAGACCTGCCGGAAAATACGCGCACTCCCCGGGGCAACCCGGAGGCGCCGATTACCATTGCCGTTTTCTGCTCCTACCAGTCACCGCACTGCAAGGCCATCCAGCCCGCACTGCGCCGACTGGCGGCTGAATATGTCGGGTGGGTCAAGCAAGTAATATACGACCTGCCGCTGAAGTTTCACCGCGAGGGTGTTCCCGCGGCCATGGCGGCGCGCTGCGCAGGGGAACAGGAGGCGCTCTGGAGTTACCAGGATGGGCTCTACGCATACACCGGCAAGCTCAGCGAGGATATCTACCGGCAATTGGCGGTGCAGGCAGGTCTGGAGCCGAGTGCGTTCAGACGCTGTATGCAGGCCGCGCCTTACCGGAATGAAATCAGTTCCGACGCGGCGTTTGCGTCCGATCTGGGCTTGAGAAATGTGCCGGTGGTATTTATCAACGGGCTCTATATCAAGGGGCCCCGGGAATACGACCACTATGCGATGTGGGTCGAGAAGGAACTGCGCCACCTGGGTGTCCCGAAAGGGCAGCGACACACCTGGGCCACGCGCCGACAGCCGGGCAAGGACCTGCCCGTTACGGAATTGCCCCTGGCTCTGGTGGGTGTCAGTCTGTCAGATAAGGCGGAAAACTCGAGCGCGTTGATCGAGGTGGAAGGAAGCCGGGCGACGGGTTTTCCCCGGGGTGGCGAAATTTTGCCCGGTGTGCTGCTGCGCGAGATCCACCAGAATTTTGTCGTGCTCGACAATCGCGGGGAGAGAGAAAGGCTGCCGCTGAAGGGCGAGGAGGCCACCAGGGTTCCGCTGACCGCGACGAGGGAGAGAGACGAGGAAACCCTGCGCCGCATCGAGCAGCCGCTGGGAGAGGGCAGCCGCAAGCTGGTCGAGCCATCTGGAGTCTTGCCCCTGGGGCGGGAGTGGCTGGAGCGACAGTTGCAGAATCGCGCTGCCCTGGAGAAGAAGTTCGTCGAGGCGGAGATGGAGGTGGAGGGGCACCACCTGCTGCGCCTGGAAGGAATCGCGGACAGCGAGTTCTTTACCGCGCTGGGGTTTGAGGAGAATGATGTGCTGCTGCGGGTGAACGACAGTTGGGTGCACAGCGGGCAGAACACCCTCTGGCAGGCCCTGACCAGTGGCCAGGTGGTGGACGTGGCCTTTATGCGCAACGGCCTGCCGCAGCGGCTGCAGTATGTTGTCGAGGAGCGGGGCTATTTCGAGGAGGAAAGGGAAGGGGAATCCGGTAATAGCGAACAGGATGATGCGGATTGAACCGGGCTTCGGGTATTCGAAGCCCAGTGTTCACCGTATCCGTGGTCTGGCTGGTTACTTATCCGGGTTGCCGCTCCACAACAGATCGGCCACTGTATTCTGCCCCTGAATACTGGGGTGGAAACAGTCCCCTCCATCGATATCGTCCTTGCCGAACTGGAAGGTGCCCGCGTTCAGGTTTTCCTCGCCGTTGTAGTCGGCCACCACTTCCACGCCGTTGATGCCATTATAGCTGGCAGCTTCCTCGGCGAGGATTTCGTTGTAGCGCCGCTGCGCAGCATTGATACCGGAATAGCGGGTAGCGAAGTCCTCGCCGTTCATGGTGTCGCCGTTGGTGGCTATGCGGCAGATACTGTAGCTGGACCAGATATTCTCGCAGTCAACTCCGGAATCAGAAGCCTGCTTCTCCAGGCCCGCAGCACGCAGGTCCTGTACCCGCGGCACTGAGCCCAAGAGTACCGTCGAGCCGTTGGGCAGACCCGCCACCAGCTTGTCCAGTCCGGCCTGCACCGCGGAACGCCATTCGCTCTCGCTGTATAGCGGATCGCCGCAGTTGGCCGGATCGACACAGTCGCGGTTGCAGATATCGTTGCCGCCGAGTACCACCTCCACATGGTCGGGCACTGTGGTTTGGGCCAGTATCTGGTCCGCCTGCACCGAGAAGTTGTTGTCACCGCCGCGCATCTCGGAGCCGGACTCGGCGGCATCCTTGTTGGCGGCAACATTGGGATCGAGCGCCTTGTATTTGTCGTGCACGCTGGTTACCGAATCATCCCAGCCGTCAAACCAGGAATGCTCCGGCTGGTCTCCGCCCAGCAGGCAGAACAGATCCCAAAAATAGCGATTGCGGGTACAGTCCGCGCCGAAACCCATGGTGATGCTGTCGCCGGCAGCGGTGGCCTTGGCGGGCGCCGCCGACGCCTGGCCAATGGACATGAGGCTCAGGACCACTGCTGTTACTACACCGTATTTCTTCCACATTTTGTTGTCTCCCATCCGGCTTCTGAAGAAGCCGTTTATTTTTGTCATTGCAATTCGGGTTACTACGGTGAACGCGTTGCAGTGTAATCCCCCGGCTGGTAGCGGCCTATGTGAACGAATCGGACTGATTGGTCAGTTTTCTGGATTTTGACCTGGGTTTTACTTCTGTCGCGCTATGCAACAGGCGCTGGCGCGAATTTAAATCCGGGGGAGTGGCAAAACGGGCGGGGACAGGGGCGAATTGGAAGGGGCCTTGTGAGTGGGCTCCTGTTCAAGCCAGCGGCCTTCTACTATACTCGACCACTACTTGTCGGAGTGCCTGTGGGCTGAGATCGCTGTCGCGAGATCCGTTGAACCTGATCGGGGTAACCCCCGCGGAGGGAACAAGGTCTGAAGTCGCATACATTATAAAAATGTGCGATTTTTCTCTGTCTGCCCCTGGGCGCTGCGGCGTCAACCATCCGCAAGCCACAGGGGTAAGCATGTCTGAGATCACCGAGCAGCCCAGCCGCACCGCAAAGTCCTCCCGCGCCGCCAGCCGCGATTCCGCCAAGGAATTTCTGGATAACCTCACCGCGCAGTCTTTCCCCAATTCCCGCAAGGTCTACCTGCAGGGCGGCACGCCGGATATCCGCGTGGGCGTGCGGGAGATCTGCCTCGGCGACAGCGTCGTCGGTGGCGATGAACAGAATCCGCTGCTGGAGCCCAATGCGCCACTGCGGGTCTACGACACCTCCGGGCCCTACTCGGACCCGGAATACAGGATCAATGTGCACGAGGGACTGCCCAGGCTGCGCCAGGCCTGGATAGAGGCCCGCGACGATACCGAAGTGCTCGATACCCGCCAGGCCGCCTACAGCCAGAAGCGCATGGCAGATCGGGGCCTCGACCATATCCGCTTCGAAAACCTGCCCTCGCCACGCAGGGCGAAGACGGGCCGAAATGTGTCGCAGATGCACTATGCGCGCCGCGGCATCATCACCCCGGAGATGGAATTCATCGCCGTGCGCGAGAACATGGGCCGCGCCCGGATCGCCGATGCGCTGAAGGAATCCCACTACCAGAAGGCCCGCGACGGCATCTATATCCCGGAGGAGATCACCCCTGAATTCGTGCGCCGCGAGGTGGCCGAGGGCCGCGCGATCATCCCGGCGAATATCAACCACCCGGAACTGGAGCCGATGATCATCGGCCGCAATTTCCTCTGCAAGGTCAATGCGAATATCGGCAATTCCGCGGTGACCTCCTCCATCGAGGAGGAGGTGGAGAAGCTGGTCTGGTCCACCAAGTGGGGTGCGGATACGGTGATGGACCTGTCCACCGGTGCCAATATCCACGAGACCCGCGAGTGGATTCTGCGCAACTCGCCGGTGCCCATCGGCACCGTGCCGATTTACCAGGCGCTGGAGAAGGTCGACGGCATCGCCGAGGATCTCAACTGGGAGGTGTTCCGCGATACGCTGATCGAGCAGGCGGAGCAGGGCGTGGACTATTTCACCATCCACGCCGGCGTATTGCTGCGCTATGTACCGCTGACCGCGAAGCGGGTGACCGGCATCGTCTCCCGCGGCGGTTCCATCATGGCCAAATGGTGCCTGGCGCACCACAAGGAGAATTTCCTCTATACCCACTTCGAGGAAATCTGCGAGATCATGAAGGCCTACGATGTCAGCTTCAGTCTCGGCGACGGCCTGCGCCCCGGCTCCATTGCCGACGCCAACGACGAGGCCCAGTTCGGCGAGCTGCACACCCTCGGCGAGCTGACCGAGATCGCCTGGCGGCACGATGTGCAGACCATGATCGAGGGGCCCGGCCACGTGGCCATCCACAAGATCAAGGAGAATATGGATGAGCAGCTGAAGCACTGCCACGGCGCGCCTTTCTATACCCTCGGCCCGCTGACCACGGATATTGCGCCCGGCTACGACCATATCACCTCCGGTATCGGCGCGGCCCTGATCGGCACTTACGGCTGTGCGATGCTCTGCTATGTGACTCCGAAAGAGCACCTGGGTCTACCCAACAAGGAGGATGTAAAAGAGGGCCTGATGGCCTATAAGATCGCGGCTCACGCGGCAGACCTGGCCAAGGGCCACCCCCGCGCGCAGCAGCGCGACGACGCCCTGTCCAAGGCCCGCTTCGAGTTTCGCTGGGAGGACCAGTTCAACCTGGGCCTGGATCCGGAGCGCGCGCGCACCTACCACGATGAGACGCTGCCGAAGGAATCCGGCAAGGTTGCGCATTTCTGCTCCATGTGTGGTCCAAAGTTCTGTTCGATGAAGATCACCCAGGACGTTAGGGCCTATTCAGAACAGCTGGGGGCTGCCAAGCAGGAGGCGGAGAAGGGCATGGAGGAGATGGCGATCAAGTTCAGGGATATGGGGAGTGAGATTTATCACAAGGGCTGATACTTGACCGCCACATACGGAATGCATTGGGCTTTCTACCGTCGTTCGTAGCACCGGCCCGGGCTGGTGCGGGTTTCAGGCCTTTTGGTGCGCACGGCGCACCCTACGGCACCACACAGAAAAACCGCTGGAAAAGTGTTGTGACAAATAGCAATTTACCCCGAATCGCCATCGCCGGTGGCGGCCTGATGGGTCGCCTGCTGGCCTGGCGGCTGTCGCTGCAGGGGCTGGACATCACCCTGTTCGAGGCGGGCGACCTGTCGACGCCCAGCGGTGCCTGCTGGACCGCCGCCGGCATGATCTCGCCGCTGTCGGAACTGGTGCACAGCCAGCGGGACATCTACGAGCTGGGCACTCGCAGCCTGGCGCTCTGGGCCGACTGGGTGGAAAGGCTCGAGGCCCTGAGCGAGCGCCCGGTGGAATTCCGCAGCGCCGGCAGCCTGCTGGTGGCGCACGGGCGGGACAGGAGTGAGCTGCTGCAATTCCAGCGCGAACTGGCCGGCAAGCTGGATGGCGATATTGCCGACCACGTGCAGTCGCTCGATGCTGCCGGTTTGCAGCAACTGGAACCGGCCCTGGAGAGTTTCGAGCGGGGCCTCTACCTGCGCGGCGAGGGCGATATCAACAACCGCCGCCTATTGCCGGTACTGCTCAGCGTATTGCGCCAGCAGGGTGTCGGCTTGAAAGAACGGACGCCGGTGGAGTGCGATGGCTACCGGGTCGAAAGTCAGGAAGGCAGCGCGCAGTTCGACTGTGTGATCGACTGCCGCGGCCTGGGCGCCAGGGCGCAGGTCGATGGCCTGCGTGGTGTGCGCGGGGAAGTGCTGGTGGTGGAGACCCGCGAGGTGGAACTGCAGCGCCCGGTGCGCCTGCTGCACCCGCGCTACCAACTCTACGCGGTTCCGCGCAGCGACGGCCGCACGGTAATCGGGGCAACGGAGATCGAGAGCGAGGATATGTCCCCCATCTCGGTGCGCTCCACGATGGAATTGTCCTCCGCGCTCTATTCACTGCACCCGGCCTTTGCCGAGGCACGTATCGTGGAGACGCGGGTCAACTGCCGGCCGGCCACGATGGACAATATGCCCCATATACACAGCGAGCCGGGGCTGGTGCGGGTCAACGGGCTCTACCGCCACGGTTATCTGCTGGCGCCGGCGCTGGCAGAGAAAGTGGAAAAATTGGTCACAGAACAGGTTTTACAGGTAGCTTGATGCAGATTTTTGTCAACGGGGAAGGGCGGGTTATCGAGAGCCCCACTGACCTCAGCAGCCTCCTGCAACAGCTGGGATATAGCGGCGACACCTTTGCGGTGGCCGTGAACGGCGATTTTGTCCCGCGCGCGGACTATCGGCGCACGGAAATCAAGGGCGGCGATACCCTGGATGTGGTGGCGCCGGTAGTAGGCGGATAGCAGGGCGGCTGAGCATGACTGATCAACTGAATTTATACGGCAAGACTTTTACCAGCCGCCTGCTGGTGGGCACCGCCCTCTATCCCTCGCCGGCGATCATGCGCGAATCGGTGCAGGCCTCGGCAGCGGAAATCATCACACTCTCGCTGCGCCGGCAGAACCCGGAACAGCAGCGGGGCAAAATGCTGTGGGACTATATCCGCGATTCCGGCTGCCAGCTGCTGCCGAATACCGCCGGCTGCAAGACGCCGCGGGAGGTGATCGCGCTGGCGGAGATGTCGCGGGAAATTTTCCAGACCGACTGGCTCAAGCTGGAGGTCATCGGCGACGACTACAACCTGCAGCCGGATCCCTACGGCCTGGTCGAGGCGGCGCGGGAACTGGTGGCGCGCGGCTTCAAGGTCTTGCCCTACTGTACCGACGACCTGGTGGTGTGCCGCAAGCTGCTCGATCTGGGCTGTGAGGTGCTGATGCCCTGGGGCGCGCCCATAGGCACAGGCCAGGGATTGCTTAACAAATATAACCTGCAGACGCTGCGCGAGCGCCTGCCGGACGTGCCGCTGATTATCGACGCCGGCATAGGCGCGCCCTCCCAGGCGGCGGAGGCGATGGAGATGGGCTACGACGCCGTGCTGCTGAATACCGCCATCGCCAAGGCGCAGGATCCGGTACTGATGGCGCGGGCCTTCAGGTTGGCCATCGAAGCCGGCCGCAGCGCCTACGAGGCGGGCCTGATGGTGAAGCGCCAGACCGCGAGTCCCAGCACGCCCACCCTGGACATGCCCTTCTGGCAGCAGGCCGACAAGGCGTTACAGGATTGAAGAGTTGTGATGCAAAACGTTTCCCCGACTCACAGACCCATTGTCTGGTCCATCGCCGGCAGCGATTGCGGCGGCGGCGCCGGCATACAGGCGGACCTGCTGACCTTTGCCGATCTCGGCTGCCATGGCTGCACAGCGATCACCGCAAACACTGCACAGAACACGATGGAAGTAGTAGCCATCAACGCGGTGCGCCGGGATGTACTGATCTCTCAGCTGGCAGCGCTGCAGCGCGACCTCTTCCCCGCGGCCATCAAGATAGGCCTGCTCGCCAACGCCGAACAGGTCGCCGCCGTGGCGGAGTTTCTCTGCGCGCTGCTGCAGATCAAAAAGGTGCCCATCGTCTACGATCCGGTGGCCGTGGCCAGCAGCGGCGCGATACTGACCGAGGGCAGCACCGGTGAAGTTGTTGTGGAAAAACTCTTTCCCTTGTGCGACCTGGTTACGCCCAACCTGCACGAACTGGAGTGGCTGGCCCGCGCCCCGGTGGGAGACGCCGGGCAGATAGTGAGCGCCGCGCAGCAGCTGAGGGCTAGCGGCTGCGGCGCCGTGCTGGTAACCGGTGGCCACGGCGAACTGGTCGCCAGGGAAATCGCCGATCTCCTGTGGGACGGTGACAGGGCCGACTGGTTTATCGGCAAAAAAATTACCGGTAACCACCACCACGGCACCGGCTGTACACTGTCTTCCGCCATCGCCGCCTGCCTGGCGCTGGGCTATCCGCTGCGGGATGCCTGCGTGGTGGCCAAGGCCACTGTGCAGCGCGGACTGCGCCTGGGGAATACCGGCGGCATCGGTTCCGGCGCCGGGCCCGTGGGACACTGCGGCTGGCCGACCGAACTGCAGGACTTCCCCGAGATACTGCTGCCCAATGAAGAGCGGGCAGCGGCCTACGGCTACTCCCGAAGCGCGGACGGCAGGGCTTTCGTGCAGGGTTTTGCCGCGCCCGATACCTCGGCGCTGGGACTCTACCCGGTGGTGGATTCGGTGGAGTGGCTGCAGAAGCTGGCGGAGCAGGGCGTGCGCACGCTGCAACTGCGGATCAAGGATCCCGGCGATGACCTTCGCGGGCAGGTGGCGCGTGCGGTGGCCGTCGGTGAAAAATACAACTTGCGCCTGTTTATCAACGACTACTGGCAGCTGGCGATAGACTGCGGCGCCTACGGCGTGCACCTGGGGCAGGAGGATCTGCAGGGCGCGGATCTGGCCGCGATCAAACAGGCCGGCCTGAAGCTGGGTATCAGCACCCATGGCTTCTATGAACTGCTGCTCGCCTATCGCTATCGCCCCAGCTACCTGGCCATAGGAGCGATATTCGCCACGGACACCAAGGATATGAGCGACCAATTGCAGGGCACGGAAAAACTCGCGCGCATGGTGGCGCTGCTGCCGGATTACCCGCTGGTGGCCATCGGCGGCATCAACCTGGAGCGGGCGCCGGCGGTGGCGGCGACCGGTGTGGGCAGCATCGCGGTGGTCAGCGCAGTGACCAAAGCGGGGGACTACAGGAGCGCCACGCAACAGCTTCGGGCTATCATCGAGCACTGAAGGGAATCTCTAAAAATCGCTACCTTGGCTCCTGCCGTAGGGTGCGCACGGCGCACCCTACGTTCGCAATTTATAGGTACCCTGAATTATGTTGAGCCGAAAAGAACTGCAGCGCTACAGCCGCCAGATAATGCTGCCCCAGGTGGGCGAGGTCGGGCAGCAGAAGTTGTCCAATGCGAAGGTGATGATTGTCGGCCTGGGTGGCCTCGGCAGCCCGGTGGCCCTCTACCTGGCCGCGGCGGGCCTGGGCGAGCTGCACCTGGTGGACGGCGACCAGGTCGATATCTCCAACCTGCAGCGGCAGATTCTCTACAAGACCAATCACCGCGACAAACCCAAGGCCCAGGTGGCGGCGCAGCAACTGGCCGCAGCCAATCCGGAAATCCGCATACACGCCCACCCCCGCATGGCGGATGAGGCCTGGCTGCGGGACAGGGTGCCGGAAATGGATCTGGTGCTCGACTGCACCGACAATCTGGAGATTCGCCACACGATCAATCGCGTCTGCCGCGACGCGGGGCGGCCGGTGATCATGGCCTCGGTGCGTGGCTTTTCCGGGCAGCTGATCAGCTTCGATTTTTTCACCAGCAGCTCCCCCTGTTACGCCTGCCTGTTTCCGCCGCGGCAGCAAGAGGAGATACAGAACTGCTCCACCGCCGGTGTCATAGGTCCGGCGCTGGGGGTGATCGGCAGCATGCAGGCCCTGGAGGCGCTCAAGTTTCTGCTCGGCCTGCCGCTGGCCAGCCTGGCGCGGCTGCAGCTGTTCGAGGCGGAGACCCTGGAGTTGCGGCCGCTGCAATTGCAGGGCGATAATGACTGCCCGCTATGCAGTCAGAAATAAAAAGCAGTGAAATCGACAGCAAAGTTTTTTCTACTGGCGACACTCGCGACGGTGACCGCGCTGGCAGGCTGTTCGCGCGACGGGACGCCGGGCAGCGCCGCCGTTGCCGCCGAGCCCAAAGCACAGGAATTGAGCCAGGCAGCGGTCCGGGAAACTTACCTGCGCAGCTGCCACAGTTGCCACGGCAGCGGCGTCGCCGGCGCACCCCGCACCGGCGATGCCAATGCCTGGGCGCCGCGGCTGGCCAAGGGCATGGATGCGCTGGTCGCCAGCGCGATCAACGGCTATCGGGCGATGCCGCCGCGCGGCCTCTGCTTTGACTGCGATGAGGCCGAATTCGCCGCACTGATTCGATATATGGCCAATACTGAACCGGAGTAAACAGACATCGACGACTGGAGTCAGCCATGTGCGCCTCTTCCCGGCGGTACCGTCTCTCCCTCCCTTCCATTCTCGCCTTCATTTCTCTTCTGTTGTTCTGCGCCGATATCGCGGCGCAGGATACATCCCTGCCGGACAAGCTGGCACTGAACGAGTGGAAGGTGCCCTGGGCCGGGCGCCCGCGGGATCCCTTTGTGGACGGCGAGGGCTATGTCTGGTTTTGCGGCCAGGCCGGCAACTATATCGGCCGCTTTGCACCGGTCAGCGGCATCTTCAAGCAATTCTCCGTACCGGATAACTCCCATCCGCACAACCTGATCGTCGACGATGAAAACCAGGTCTGGTATGCCGGCAACCGCAACGCCCATATCGGCCGCCTGAATCCGGAAAACGGTGAGATAAGGCGCTTTGCGATGCCGGAAGGGGTCGAGGACCCCCACACCATGGTATTCGGCGGCGACGGCAATATCTGGTTTACCGCCCAGAGCAGCAATCGCGTCGGCCTGCTGGATGTCACCAGCGGCGAAGTGCGGGTGGTGGCGCCGCAGACTCCCCGGGCGCGCCCATATGGCATCAAGATGGATGGCAAAGGCAGGCCCTGGATAGCACTGTTCGGCACCAACAGGCTGGCCTGGGTGGATCCGGCGACCATGGCACTGACCGAGATAGTGCTCCCCCGCGCCGATGCCCGCCCGCGCCGGCTGGAGATCGATGGTGGCGGCAATATCTGGTATGTGGACTATGCGGAAGGTTACCTGGGCCGCTATATACCTGAAACCAAGAAATTTACCGAGTGGAAAATTCCCGGCGAGTCGCCACGCCCCTACGGCACGGTCCTGGACGACAGGGGGCGTCTCTGGATCGCCGATACCGGCGCTATCCCGAACCGTATTCTCGCCTTTGATATGGTGGCGGAAAAATTTGTCAGCGAGAGCCGGGTGCCCAGTGGCGGCAATATACGGCATATGGTTTTCAACGGCGAGGACGGCAGCTTCTGGTTCGGGGTGGATACCGGTTACCTGGCCCAGGGTGTGCCGAGGACTAACTGATCGAAATCCGGCTAGGCTTGCAGAATATTACCATCGCTTTCCTATAGTCATTATTTATGGTTTCTATTCTTTAAATAAATTTTTTAATCACTGTTTGGCAGGATACCCTAACAGTCAGAGAGTCATCTGATCCCGAAACTCAAATGGACGAGGTTGTTATGAGCAAGATCGATATTGGCATTGGCGAGCGTGATCGCGAGAAGATCGCCGACGGATTGAAGCACCTGCTGGCGGACACTTATACCCTGTACCTGCAGACCCACAACTTTCACTGGAACGTGACCGGGCCCCTGTTTCGCGAGCTGCACCTGATGTTCGAGGAGCAGTACACCGAGATGGCGGAAGCGGTGGATGACATCGCCGAGCGGATTCGCACCCTGGGTGTGCCGGCACCGGGCACCTACGAGGCGTTCGCCAAACTCAGTTCCATCAAGGAAGTCCCGGAGATTCCGCCGGCGGAGGAAATGGTGCGGATACTGACCCGCGGCCACGAGCAGGTGGTAAAAACCTGCCGCGACGTGTTCAAGGCAGCACAGGAAGGCGACGACGAGTCCACCATCGCCCTGGTCTCCGACCGTATGCGTGTGCACGAGAAAACCGCGTGGATGCTGCGGGCCACGTCGAAATAGGCGCAGTCCTTCGCAGCGAGGGGCGAACGACGGAGTTGCCCCTAGCTGTTTACGGCAGTCAGCAAGTCCAGGAAAGCTTTGGCCGGTGCGGAAATCGCGCCGCGGCTCTTTACCAGTACACCCACCTCCTGGGCGACCACCGGCGCCGACAGCGGCAGGCACACCAGGCCGCAATCCCGCATCTGTCCCTCACACAGGCTGGGCACGGCACTGACGCCCAGCCGGACTTTCACCAACTGGCCTATGGTGCTCAGCTGGTTCGCTTCGCACAGCAGCTGCACCGGTTTGCCACAGTGGGCGAAGGCCCCGTCGGTCCAGCGGCGCACGGCGGAGCCCCGGTTCATGGCGATAAAGGGCTCCGCCGCCAGATCGCTCCAGCGCACCGATTTCCTGCCCGACAGTGAGTGATCCGGCGGCACGGCGGCGACAAAGCGGTCGCGATCGAAGGGGGTGAATTCCAGTCCGCCCAGGTCGTCCGGCCGAAAGCTGATTCCCAGTTCCGCGCGCCCCTCCTGCACCGCCTGCAGCACCCGCTCCATCACAATATCCTCCAGCAGGATGTTGATCTCCGGGTGCAGCCGGTGGAAATCCGCCAGCAGCGCCGGCAGCCGGTTCAGGGCGAAGGCGGGGATCACCGCCAGGGACAGCTGGCCCCGCTGCAGGCGGAAGCGCTGCTGGATCGCGTCCAGGGACTGGTCCCAGCTGTGCAGCAGCTGCTCCGCCCGGCCCAGGAACTCGCGTCCCTCCGGCGTCAGTGCCAACTGGCGGCTGTCGCGGCTGAACAGGGGTCCGCCGGCGGCCGTCTCTAGGTTGCGTATGGCCACCGACAGGGCCGGCTGGGAGATATGCAGCTGCGCGCTGGCCTCGGCCAGGCTCCGGGTGCGCGCGACTGTGGTGAAGGCGCGGAGTTGTTTGATGGTGGCGCTCACGAACTCTCCTGTGATTCGACGCCCCGCTCTTGTTCCCCTCTCCCGCTCGCGGAAGAGGGGCCGGGGGAGAGGGCTTTGTAGGAGCGGCGGGGCGGCCATCCGCCCATGGCCGCGATCGGGCTCTCAGTTCACCCCGGACATCGATCGCGGCCATGGGCCACTCCTACAGGCGCGATTTCAATAATTAAGTAAAATTTAACAAATATAAGAAAGTTTAAAATAGTTTTAACTGTCAGACCAAGGCATGATTGCCCGAATCGCGTCCGCGCGAATAATGGTCAACCATTGAGAACTATAAATCTTGAGAACAAGCGAACGGACAAGGTCAGTTGAGATGAACAACAACAACGCCCAGCTCCTGTGGCAGCCCACCGCGGAAGCCATACACGCCACCCAGATGGACCAGTTCCGTCGCCTCGTCAACGAGCGCCACGGCCTGGCCCTGGCGGACTACGCCGAGCTGCACCAGTGGTCGGTGGACGAGCGCGAGCAGTTCTGGAGCGATCTGTGGGACTTCACCGAGGTGATCGCCAGCGAGCGTGGCAATGAGGTCCTGGGAAGGGACACCATGCCCGGCGCCGAGTGGTTCCCCGGGACACGGCTCAACTTCGCCGAGAACCTGCTGCGCTATCGTGATGAGCGGATCGCCTTGGTGGAGCGGTTGGAGAACGGTAGCCGCCGCCAGCTGAGCTATGCCGAACTCTACCGGCGGGTGGAGCGCCTGGCCGCGGCCCTGACCGAGCAGGGCGTGGAGAAGGGCGACCGGGTCGCCGGCTTTATGCCCAATATCATCGATACCGTGGTGGCCATGCTCGCTACCACCAGCCTCGGCGCCATCTGGACCTCCTGCTCGCCGGACTTCGGCATCAACGGCGTGCTGGACCGCTTCGGCCAGGTGGAGCCCAGGGTGCTCTTCGCCTGCGAGGGCTACTTCTACAATGGCAAGACCATCGATTCCCTGCCGCGCCTGGAGGAGATAGTCGCGCGCATCGACTCCATCGAGAAACTGGTGGTGGTGCCGGTGGCGCGCAGCGGGTCGGATACTGCCGCGGCCATCGAATCCCTGGACAAGGCCGTCACCCTGGAGTCCTTTGTTGACTCTGCGCCGGAGCGGGCGCTCACCTTCGCCCAGACCGAATTCAGCCACCCCCTCTATATCATGTATTCGTCCGGCACCACCGGCGTGCCCAAGTGCATAGTTCATGGTTCAGGCGGCACACTGCTGCAGCACCTGAAGGAGCACCGGCTGCACTGCGACCTGAAGCGGGACGATACGCTTTTCTACTTCACCACCTGCGGCTGGATGATGTGGAACTGGCTGGTGAGCGGCCTGGCCTGCGGCGCCACCCTGGTGCTCTTCGACGGCTCGCCCTTCTACCCGGCGGCGGAGAGTCTGTGGGATATGGCGGACGAGGAGAACATCAGCGTCTTTGGCACCAGTGCCAAATATATCGCCGCGCTGGAAAAATCCGGGCGCAAGCCGCGCGAGAGCCACAAGCTGGAGAAGCTGCGCGCGGTGCTCTCCACCGGCTCGCCCCTGGCCCACGAGGGCTTCCGCTATGTCTACCGCGACATCAAGGAAGACGTCTGCCTGTCCTCCATCTCCGGCGGCACCGACATCATCTCCTGCTTCGCTCTCGGCAACCCGACACTGCCGGTCTACGCTGGCGAGCTGCAGTGCCGGGGCCTGGGCATGGCGGTGGAAGTCTGGAACGACGACGGCCAGGCGGTGGTCGGGGAGAAGGGCGAACTGGTGTGCTCGAAATCCTTCCCCTGTATGCCGATCGGCTTCTGGAACGACGAGGACGGCTCCAAATACCGCGGCGCCTATTTCGAGAACTGGCCCGGTGTCTGGGCCCACGGCGACTATGCCGAGATCACCGAACACGGCGGCGTGATCATCTACGGTCGCTCCGACGCAGTGCTGAACCCGGGCGGTGTGCGCATCGGCACCGCCGAGATCTACCGCCAGGTGGAAAAGGTGGAAGAGGTGCTGGACAGCATCTGCATCGGCCAGGACTGGCGCGACGATGTGCGCGTGGTGCTCTTCGTGGTGCTGCGCGAAGGCGTCGAACTGGACGATGAACTGGTGCAGAAAATCCGCAGCACGATACGCGCCAACACCACCCCGCGCCACGTGCCGGCCAAGGTAATCCAGGTGGCGGATATCCCCCGCACCATCAGCGGCAAGATCGTCGAACTGGCGGTGCGCAATGTGGTGCACGGCAAGCCGGTGAAGAACAAGGAGGCACTGGCCAACCCGGAGGCACTGAAGCTGTACGAAAACCTGCCGGAGCTGGCACAGGACTGACTGTAGATACTCTACTGCATACCAAGTAATTTATTGGCGTCATACCGGCGCCGGCCGGTATCCAGTTCTGTGGCACCTGGACTTCCAGCCTGCGCCGGTATGACGAGAGAACAGCGAAGGGGCGGACACAATGTTCCCCCCTGCGATTCTACCGACCACTGACCGAATACCCTTTAATGTGCAGCCTGCTTTTGCAGCTGCTAACTTTCTCGGGTCCAAGGCAAGATTTGTCCAACGGCGAATAGAAGACCTGGTCGATCATGGCAAGCGTGTTTGCGAGATTCCGCCGGAGTTTTAAAGGTCGGCGTTTCACCGTAAGATAGGCGGCCACCGGGCCAGATAATGCCACATGTGGAATAACATGACATTCATGGAAGAATGCTCAAGCCCTCAACGCTCTGAGGCGATGGCGGGTACAGCGCCGCTCGCCCCCGGCGAAGCCCTGCTGGCAACCGTCATCGCATCCCGCTGGGATGGCGAACGACTGACGCGTATCCCCCAACGCCTCCAGTGCTGTACGCCTGCCCAATGGCGGCAAGCCCTGGCTTGGCATGGCCTGGCCGGCATCGTGATGAAAAAACATGCCGATGCCCTCCACTGCCTGCCGCCTGCATACCGGGATGCGGCGCGGGAACTCCATATAGCACATGCGCCGCGGGTACTTCGTCAGCTCCAGGCCCTGACCCAGGCTTCCACCGCGCTGACAGCGGCCGGCATACTCCACGTGCCGCTCAAGGGGCTGCTGCTCTCGCAAGCACTCTACGGTGATATCGGCGTCTGGCAAGGCGCTGACGTGGATATTCTGATAGACCCCTCACAATTTAACCAGGCGTTCACCGCATTGAACGAGGCGGGTTTTATCAGTCAATTTGGCCAGCCGCAGGACCCAAGGGAAGTGGCCATGCTCCTGCGCGCGGATCATCATATGGTGTGGCTGTCCCCAAGTGGGCAGTGCGTGGAGCTGCACTGGCGAAACGAACCCTCGATGACCCGCTCACTGCCGCCGCTGGGCATGCTGCGAGACGAGCTGCAAAACGGATCCGTCGGAACGCTGAACATACAGGTCCTGTCTCGGCGGTTGCTCAGCCAAGCGGTTGCAGAACATGCGGTGCGGGAGGGGAGCAGCGGCTGGAAATGGGGCTACGACGTGCTGGAGTTGGTCTGTCAGGCTACTGGCGGACCACCGTGGCGCGAGGAAGCGCAACGAACACGGGCCGAACACCTGGCCCTTGCCATCATGGCGCGCAGGCTCGGGATTGCGGCCTACAAAGCGCCTCCCGCCATCCGCCGTCAAACCCCGATACTTGTTGCCTACAGCAAGGCTTTTCAATATAGGGCGCTCTGCGAGCGGGGTGCAATCGAACCGGGCAAGGCGCAGGCACTATTGTTGGCCATTCGGTTCAAGTGCCTGCACTATGTGACCCGCATGATGCTGGAAACGGGCTGGCGAAATCGCCTCCAATTGCATGCGAGATATTTTTCAATGGATCATGCCCCGACTCATGACAGGCTTTTTAGCCTCACTTCCAAATACCCCCTCCTCGCCATAGCATCGCGCGCTATTCGCCTGGCCCGGCGAATATTGGCAGCTTCTCTCCAGTAAATCGCTTCATGAGATAGGGATATGAGTGAGTCACTGCTTTACCTGCGCGATCCCGATGCGGTCTCCACTGAGCCCGAGCCCGGAAGGTGCATCTTATTGCAGCTGCAGACCGGCGCATACCATGCCCTGAACGCTTCCGGCACTTGCTTATGGAATGCACTGGTGGCGCCAAAAACTGTGGACGAACTGGTCGCCGCCCTGGTCGAACGCTTTGGGATCACCGATAAGCGGGCGCGGCAGGATGTCGCCGCATTCCTGGCCGCCTGCCGGGAGCGAAAACTGGTGGAAAGCCGGTGATTCAATCGCAGCGCTGTCAGAAGGCGGCCATGGCTGCCGCCCTTATCCTGTTATTGCCTGCAGCGTCTATTTGGCGAAAACGCAAGTTCCGATCCCGATTGCCTGGAACCCGGGCGCAGATCGAATCCACCCAACAATTCACCGTTGGCGCGCCCTATAAGTCCGGCACAAAAACACTGCACCAAGCGGCGGCGTCCATAGCTTGGCTCCAGCGCCACTCCCCAATAACGCTGAACTGCCTGAGCCTGGCCCTCGCCGCTAGCTGGCTGTTGAGCGTGCTGTCTCAGCCCTCAGAGATCCTGGTGGGTGTGCGCTTTGACAGCAGTGGACAATTCCAAAGTCATGCCTGGCTGCTCAGTCGAGGACGGGTCATCAGCGGCGGCCCACCAAACCGGGCCTTTTCCATCATCTGGCGCCTGGGGGTAAACCAGTGAGCGCACTATACCGACTGGGCGGATTGACCTTTCGCAGCCCCATCCCCTTGCCTGTAACGCGGCTCGCCACCAGCGAGGGTGTGGATGTGGACATTGCACTGCTCGCCACGCGGCTGGTGCCCGCATCGCGGCCCGACGGGCGGCTGCTGCAAGAGGTGGATTTCGGCGGCTGGCGGGTCAGCCTGAGTCAGCGAGAGCAGGATTTTTGCCTGCGCTACTGGGGCAAATTGGAGGCAGTTTACGCCGCCGGTGCTACGCGCATCACCCTGCGGCGGGACCCGGACTTTCCAGCCGGCATGCTGGAAGTGATGCTCGCCGCCAGCATCCTGGCGCCTGCCTTCAATCTGCGCGGTTATACCCCCTTACACGCCTCCGGTGTGGTGGTGGATGAGCGCCTGATCGCCATCATCGCCGCCAGTGGTGGCGGCAAGACTTCCGTCGCCGCGGCGCTGATGGCTGCAGGCGCCAGCCTCTGCACCGACGATTTCATGCCGCTGGCGGAGAGCGGCGGGCAACTGCTGACACACCCCTGTTCCCAATCCCTGCGCCTGCGTCAGGGCAGCATTGGCGAGGCCTTTCTGCCCGCCGGCGCAGCGACCGCCATCACCGCCGATGAGCGTATCCTGTGGCAGCCGAGTCGCCTGTGCTCACAACAACCATTGCCCATCCACAGCCTGCTGTTCCCGCGTTTTGTCGACGGCCAAACGCCTTCCTTATTGTCTCGCCTGGCGCCCAAAGAGGCCCTGCTGGCATTATTGGAACACGGTAAGCGCTCACTGGGCGTGCGAGATCCCCAGTGGCGCCGGCGCGACCTGGAGCGCCTGTCCAGGTTGGCACAGTCCACGCCGGCCTTTCATTTGAACCTGCGGCGCGGCCAACTGCGTCCCGAAGGGCTTATGGCTGCCGTTCAACAACTCAACGGTGGAGCGCCCCTGTGAGCCAGCGCCGCCCCTTCGCCAATATGCTGGCCTTGTGGCAGCCCAATCCTGCGCGGGTCGCCGAGGCTTGCCGGCGCCTTTCCGCCCTGGAGGGCGTCGCCCTGCCACCCGCTCCCGACGGCTGGGTAGTCGCCATCCAGTGCCTGCCGGGCACCCGAATTTCCGATGTCTACAATGCGGAGCGCGGCATTCTGTTACCGCAGGGCGCCGACCTGCTGCGCCCTCCCGGCCTGTTGGAACCCCTCTGGCAAGAACTCGCCAGAGACGCCCGGGATGCCACCCGCTACTGTGGGCAATTGACCCGAGGGGATTTTGCGCTTGCCGCTCTCCAGCCCAGGGGGGCCATCAATGTTGTGCAAACCCATGCCACGCTGATGCCATTGTTCATTGCCAGCCAGAAGGACTGGTTGGCCTGGTCGACCTCTTTGAACCTCATGGCCATGGCCTGCCCGGAAAGACCCGACATCGACCGCGCCATATTGGCCACCTGGTGCAATGCCTACCCACTATTTTTCTCTGGCCGTTCAATCCTCAAAGGCGTGGCGGAATACCCCAGGGGATCGCGGGTCAGGGCGCAGGTAGGCGGGGAGCCGAGCATCATCAACGGCGACACCGAGTTCCTGGGCCCGGAACTGGGGCAAGCCCACCTGGACCGCAAGGCCTGCGGCGAATGGCTGCGCGAGGCCGTGCTCGACAACCTCCGGCGGGACCTGGTCGCAGACGGCGTCAACTTACTGGCCTTGAGCTGCGGGCGGGATTCCTCCACCCTCGCCGCCCTGGTCCACCAGCACCTGAAGCTGCCGCTGACCACGGCGTCCCTGCTGCCGACCGATCCCGCAACGCGCGCCAGGGAACTGGCCTTCGCCGAACCCTCACTGCGGGGCCTGCCGGACGGGCAGCGCATCGTGCTCGACTGGCCGGACAGCCATTACCAGGCCAACATATTGGAAAAAGCGAAACCGTCCATCCAGCCGACGCTGCACCCCCTGCTGTGTGAAATGCCGGGCCTCCTGGAAAAAACAGCAGTGGATACCTACTTGGGCGGCGAGTTCTGCGACGAGCTTATCGGCGGGGAAGCCGTCTTCGACGAATGGTTGGCCGATGTTGGCCTTGTTTCCGCACTAAAAAAAGCGCCGATTATCACCCAGCGCGCGTCCCTGACCTGGAAACAGGTGCTCAGGTACCGTTTTGCATGGCTGGACCAGGCCATAAGCCGATTGCGCGGCCAGCCGGATCCGCGCTTGCTGCATACCGCCTTTGATCGCGCGCTGCACCAGGAGGTTCGCAGCCTGCTTGCCCGGGTCCTGGGAAGCAAAGACTCTCCCGCTGAGCGGATGCTTATTCGCTACCAGCGGGAATACGCCCCGATACTGACCATGAACTGGGAGGCTTGCACCCGGCTGGGGATTCGTCGCAGCTTTCCCCTGGTCACCCGAGAAACCCTGTCTCTGCTGTGGAGCACGCGCGCGCGCCACCGGCTCGGCCCGCGTACCAAAGAACTCTTCACCGAAGCCTTCAAGCCCCTCGCACCCCAGGCTGGAGTGGAACGCGCCGACAAGGGCCTATGGGGTGGAGTTTTGCCGGAAGGGAAGGCAGCGGAGATCGACTTCTCAGACCCGGCAGCGCTGGCGCCAAACATCGATCAGTTAATACCCGGGCGTGAAAAAGTGCATCGACAAAGGCGGATTGTTGAACTCCAGAAAAAACTGGTCTATGTTCTGGGCAATGCCACTTGGGGAAACAACTAATGGACACCTCTACCGACATGGAAAACAATACTGGCGTCAGCTACTCAAGCCCCGAAATCGAAGACCTGGGGCGTTTGGCGGATGAAACCAAGGGAATAGCTGGCGGCGGAGACGACGCTCTTCTTCTCGGCTCTGCCTGAGTTTTCTTCATTTGTGCCAGCTAATCGGCCGTGATAGGTTCGCAGACTGCGGAAGCCCGCCTCGGTAAGGGCTAACGCCTTTCCGGACCCTTCGCTCGCACCTTGCCACACTTGGTGCAGGCTAACTTGCCGGCACTGTGATGGGCGGTGGCTTCCAGATCATTGTTAGCCAGCCGTGCCTTGACATCCTTCGCCTCCACGGTATCTCGACACCCCCGTATTTGCGGTACAGTGGTGCATCAGTCATGCTCGGTGACTCTGAGCTTCCCGCGCTTGCTCTTATCCGCCCTACGGGTCAATCCTATGGCTCCCCTGCTCCGGGGGCTTCTTGTCAGCCTTGCCACCCGGTCGGGCTTTATTTGGGCGAACAGAAGGTTCGCCCCTCCCACCCACCGACTATCCAAACGTCATTCAATAAGGCGCCAATCTGAGCTACCCTAAGGCAACGCAATAAGAATCACGGATGAATGCCGATGGTCACATATCTCTACTGGGCGGCGGTGATCGCCCTGGTCGTATTGTCCCTCTTCGCCGGCAGCCGCCTGGGCAGTCTCAAGATAGGCGGCATAGCCGCCTTGATCATTTTCCTGATCGGCTGGTTTGCCTACTACTTCCACTACGAGCAGGTATTCGTAAAGCGCTTCGGTGGCGTCATGCACATCTCGGTGCCGAAGGGGCACCGGCATATCAGCGCCACCTGGAAGGAGGACAACCTGTGGATCGAGAACTACGATCCCCAGACTAATCAATGCATCTTCTCCGAGTACTCCAAGGGCAACCTGCTCGAGGGGCGGGTGATCATTCGCGACTGCAATCCGCTGCAGGATCAGTCTGCCCCGCGCCCCTAGGGCCCGTGGGGCAACTTATTGATAAAACAGGAATCGGAATCCCAGTCGCTGACAACGGATAGGTCCTTTGCGAGTTTTCATAGGTATCCTGCTGGCTGCTCTGTTGCTGTCACCACTGCAGCCGGTGCGCGCTATTCCCTTTTTTGACCAACTACCCAAGTTCAAGCTGCGCGTGCAGGACGACCCAGCGTTGCAGGACTGGCTGCGCGAGGAACTGGAGAAACTGCGCAAGGGCAGCAGCGTACTCAAGAGCTACGAGGACCCGCGCGACGTGGCCCGCTACGAGCGGGGCACCCTGGAGAAGCTGCTGCGCTCCCGTGGCTACTACGACGCCCGTGTGCGCCAGAATGTGGCGGACGGCGAGATCCTCTACCGGGTCAATCCCGGTCCCCAATACCATATCAAGAGTCTTTCCATCGCCATGCCGGAGCACCTGCGCCGCGGTTTCAGCGGCCTGCCGCTGCGGGTGGGGGATCCGCTGGTGGCGAGCAAGGTCCTGGACGGCGTCAAGGTCATCGAGAAGTACCTCAGCGAAAACGCCTGCCTGCTCAATATCGATGTCAGCTACCGGGCCTCAGTGATTCACAGTGAGGCCGCCGCGCGCCTCGAGTACCGCGTGGCGCCCAGTCCGGAGGTGACGGTGGGCGAGGTGCGCCTGGAGGGACTCACGGCGGTGGAACCGGACTACCTGAAGGACAAGCTGCAGATAGCCCGCGGCGAATGCTTCAACCGCAACAAGATAGATGCCGCGCGCCTGCGCCTGCTGCGCACCAACCTGGTTACCAGCGTCAACAGCCAGGTCTCCGAACCCTACGGGGGCGCGGTGGATATCACCTTCCTGGTCCAGGAGCGCCGCCATCGCACGGTGAAGCTGGGGGTGGGTTATACGTCGGATGAAGGCGCGGGCGTGTCTGCCGGCTGGGAGCACCGCAACGTCTTTCACCGCGGTGAGAGGATCGAAATCGAGAGCAAGGTAAATCCGGTGCGGCAGTCGCTGAAGGGGGAGCTGCTGGTGCCGCGTTTCCTGCGCAAAGACCAGAACTTTATCGCCAAGGCGGAACTCTCCGGCGAGGATACGGACAGCTACAATGCCGAGGCATTTACCGTCGGTGCCACAATCGCGCGCCAGCTCAGTAAGCACCGCACCGCCAGCGTCGGCGCCGAGCTGAAATTCAGCCAGGTGGAGGAAAAGGTGGAAGAGGAGGTGTTGCGACAGGGCGGCGGCAAGAACGAGAACTACCAGTTGCTGTCCTTCCCCCTGGGCATGAAGTGGGACACCACCGACAACCTGCTGGACGCCGGCCGCGGCGCCACCGCAGCCGTGGAGGTCAGGCCCTATGTGGACCTGGGCAACTCCAATATCACGTTCGTCAAAAATACCCTGGTGCTGACCGGCTACAAGACCGCCAGCGAAATGCGCTACGAGCCGACCCTGGCGCTGCGCATCAAGGCCGGGGCCATTTCCGGCATTCCCAACCTGGAAATTCCGGCGGATGAGCGCTTCTACGCCGGCGGTGGCGGCTCGGTGCGCGGTTACGGCTACCAGGCGCTGGGGCCGCGGCTGGTGATACCGCCGGAGGAGCCCGGCGGCGAGCCGACCCTGAGCGATCCCATCGGTGGTCGCGCCCTCAGCGAGATCTCCCTGGAGGGGCGCTTCCGCTTCAGTGACACCTGGGGCGGGGTGCTGTTCGTGGACGGCGGCAACGCCTACGCCGATCCCAGCCCGAGCTTCTCCGATCTCTTTTGGGGTGCCGGCTTCGGGGTGCGCTATATTACCTCCTTCGCCCCGCTGCGCCTGGATATCGCCTTCCCCCTCGACCAGCGCGAGGATATCGATGATGACTTCCAGATCTATGTGAGCCTGGGGCAGGCGTTCTGATATGTGGAAAGCCCTGCTTTCACTGGCCACCGGATATGTCCGCGCCCTCGGCGTCCTGCTGCGGAGCCTGTGGCAGTCGCTCAGCGGGCGCGGTTCGCTGCTGTTCAGCCTCTTCTTTGTCCTGCTGCTGGCGCTGCTCTACCTGCTCGGCACCGAGCATGGGCGCGTAACCCTGACCCGCGGCGCCATCCTTGTCGCGGAAAAACTGCTGCCGGAACTGGAGTTCCAGGTGGAGCATATCGGCAGCGAGCATTTGGGCGCATGGTATTTTTCCCGCCTGAAAATCGATTACGGCGCAGGCACCCTGGCACAGGCCAGCGATCTCGCCGTGGATATCGATCTCGGCGGACTGCTGCGCAACCGCATCGATATAGAGAGGATCGCTGCGGCGGAACTGATCGTCGACAACGACATATTGAATGAATTGCTCGAGGCCCAGGCACAGAGTGCCGAGGACCTGGTCGACGCGAGCGACGAACCCCTGTCGCTGCCGGAGATGCGCCTGGGCGCCCTGCAGGTAGACCGCCTGCAAGTGGTCGACAGAAGGTTCCCGGATTTTCCCGTTGTGTCCGTCACCTCCGACGGGCGCTACCTGTGGCAGCGGGAGCTGGCAAGGATAGACCTGGAAGTGCGCGAACTGGGCGGCGCCGACCTGCGCATCCTGGTAAAGGGCAGGGAGGTGGAGCGCGGGCGCTACACGCTCGAATTCTCGGCCAGTGAAAAGCCGGGGGGATTTGCCGGCAGATACCTGCAGCTGCCGGACGGACAGGCGCTGGACGCCCGCGGCAGAGTCTCTCTGTGGCAGCCGCGGGACAACCAGCTGCTGGTGAATATCGAGGAATTTTCCCTGCCGCTGGTGCAGCACCGCTTCGCACTCTCCGGCCGCACCGAGATTGCGCTGTCGCCGTGGAAAGTCGCCACCGAGGAGCTGCTACTGGAGGTGGACGATAGCCGCCACCGTATCACGGGTAGCGTCAGTGCCGACGAGGTCGACGCCGAGATCAAACTCAATCGCCTGCCGGTGGCCATCTCCCAGCCCTGGCAGGACTATCTGGTGGGCGGCCGGCTCAGCGCGGATCTCAGTGTCCGCGGCCCCCTGTCGCAAAATGGGCAGGGGGCATTGCCGTCCCTGTCCGGCATCCTCGACCTGAACAGCTACTTCCGCTTCAACGGCCGGGAGCGCGAACAGCCGCTGCGGCTCCAGGCCAGGGTGCAGAGCCGCGACAAGGTGATCCACATCGAGTCCGCGACCCTGGGCTACGCGCAAGCCAGCCTCGACGCCGGGGGCAGTGTGGATATTGGCAGTGAATCCCTGGACCTGCGCGGCGAAATCGAAAAACTGGGCCTGGACGACATCCGCCGCCTGCTGGCGGCACTGCCGGGCACCGGGGCGGTGGAGATTCCGGCAGATCTGAACGGTTCGGTGGAAAAGTTGCAGGTCTCGGCCGAGGGGCCCTGGAAGAGCCCGGCACTGAGCGCGACCCTGGATGCCAACCCCATCTACCGCCAGATGGACAGCCGCCTGACCGCGTCGGTGGAAGGAAACCTGGAAGAACTCGAGGTTTCCGAATTCCGGCTGCAGAGCGAAACCCTCACTATCAAAGGCGGCGGCGCCGTCGCCATCGCCGGGGAATCCCTGCAGCTGCAGCTGGAGGTGGACGCGCGGGACTTCCGCCCGGCCCAAGAGCTGGAGCTGGCCGCCGCCGAAGGACTCACCATCGATCTGGAAGCGAGTGTGGGTGTCAACGGCCCCTGGGCAAATCCGCAACTGGATGCGCGCATCCGCTCCGACGGCAGTTATCTCGACACCTCAGACAGTCGCTATCGCTACCGCTACACACTGCGCGGCGGCGCCGCCGGCAATCTCGACAAAATCGCCCTCGACCGGCTGCGCCTGGAGCTGTCCGCAGACAATGGCCCGGGGCAGTTCGACCCGCGCGAGCTGCGCGGCCCCCAGTCGCTGATACCGGAAAAACTCACCGAGGCGGACATCGCCGGTGGCGCACAGCCGCTGCAGAACCACAGTCGCACCGCGGCGCTGGCCGAGGAGGCACAGCAATTGGGTCGCAGGGGCGCGGCCTGGCTCGAAGTGAATGGCGTCATCGAGCCCAAGGCCGCGCGCGCCCAAGGCAAGCTCGCCGCGCGCAATATCCCCCTGTCCCTGGCGGAACTGGCCGGCGTCGAACTGCCGCCGTCGCTGGCCGGGGAAATCAGTATCGACGGCGAATTCTCCGGCCCCTTCGCCAAACCCGAGGCCGGCGCCAATATCCTGGCGCTGGGGGAGTACCGCGGCGAGCGCTGGCAGCTGCAGGGGGATATGCACTACGGCGGCGGCAGCGTGGACCTGGCGGGCGTGGAACTGCTGTGGGCGGAGCGCAACCGGCTGTCCGCCCACGGCAGCCTGAACCCGCAGCAGCTGGACCTGGATATACGCGGGGAAGCCATGCTCGCGGATATAGACGCCGGGCTGCCGGCGGATATCGCCGAGCGCGGCCAGCTTACCTTCACCGCCAGCGCCGCCGGCAGCCCCCAGCGGCCGCAACTGGCTGGCGAGCTGAAGATCACCAGCGAGGCGCCGGGGCTGGTGCGGGAAAGAGTGGAAGTGAAGCCGCTCAGCCTGCTGCTCGGCTGGCAGACCGAGAGTAGGGACCTGCTGATCGCCCTCGATGCGCACCACGGCGAGCGCCGGGCCGTAGACATCGATGCCAGGCTGACGGTGGCGCCGATACTGGAGCAGCTGTTTGCCGAACGTGCGCAGGGCGAAGAGGTGCCTCCGCTGCCGCTGCAGTTGAGCAGCAGCGGCAGCGCGGACCTCTCCGTCGTGGCCGAGTTTGTCGACCCGGAAATCCACGCCATGCGCGGCCAGCTGAATTTTTCTGTCAGTGCCGATGGCAACTTCGCCAGGCCCGAACTCAATGGCCGCATAGAACTGACCAACGGCGACTATGAGCATCGCCCCAGCAACACCCGCCTGTGCAATATCGATTTTCTCGCGCACCTGACACCGAGCCAGTGGCGCATCGAGCGGGCCAGGGCCGAGGACGGCGAAAGGGGCAGTATTGCTCTCGGTGGCGCCGTGGCTTTCTCCCCGCCAGGGCCGCCGTCGATGAACTTCGAGCTGCGTGCGGACAGGGCCCAACTGCTCAGTACCCCGGCGGTGCGCGGCGCCATCTCCGGCACCCTGGCGCTGACCGGTACCACCGAGGATGCGGAACTCGAAGGGCGCCTGACCCTGCGCCCGCTCGCCGTGCAGATAGAACAGCTGATCGGCAGCAGCGTGCCGGAAATCGACGTGGTGGAAGTGGAGGTGGACGGCCCCGAAGTGGAGCGGGCACCGCCATTGCTGCAGAAAATGGCCCTGGATATCGAGGTGGTGCTGGACAAGCAGTCCTACGTGCGCGGACTGGGGCTGGATTCGCAACTGCGCGGCCAGGTGGACATCGGCGGCACCGCGGCCAAACCCGACGCCTCCGGCGAACTGCGCATAGTGCGCGGCAGCTTCGACCTGCTGGGCAAGAAGTTCGAGCTGCAGGAGGGGCTGGTGCAGTTCGAGAACAGCGAGGCCGCCATCTATGTGAAGGGACTGCACGAGTACAGCGAGGGCGAGATCACCGCCGAAATATCGGGCACCACAGATGACCTGGACGTGACCTTCAGCTCCACCCCGGCAGCCGCCCAGGACGAGATCTTCGCCCAGCTGCTGTTCGGCAAATCCATGTCGGACATATCGCCGCTGCAGGCGGTGCGCCTGGTCAGCGTGGTGCGCAGCCTGCAGAGCGGCGGCTCGGTATTCGACCCGGTGGCCAGGACCCGCGAGTTGCTGGGGGTGGATACCCTGGATATCGAACAGGATACGACGGACGAAGGCGATCAGTACGCCCTCAGCCTGGGCAAGTACATCACCAACCGCATCTATATCGAACTGCAGCGCAGCACCGATCCGCTGAATCCCTGGCAGGCGGAAATGCAGATAGAACTGCGTCGCAATCTGAATTTGGAGATCCAATCCGCCGACGAGGGGGAAAGCGGCGCCGGCAGTGTGGAGCTCCAGTGGAAGAGGGACTATTAGTATTCGGGACTCGGGACTCGGGACTCGGGAAGAATACTGAAACCTGATGCGAAGGCCCTGCTGCCGGTGGCCGTCTGGGAAATGTTTGCCGATGAGGCTTTTTCCCAGACGGCCACCGGCAGCAGGGCCGCCACGGATCCGGCTACAAGCAGCGGGACCGGGAAACACAATAAGCCGGAAATACCATGGAAGGATTCCGCCAGGACCGCCGCAACTTCATCAAGCTGTGCACCGTCGCCGGCATCACAATTTTCGCCGCGCCGGCGCTGTGGCAGCTGGGCCGCGCCCGGCAGCCGGACGCTGCCGCGGGCAGCCTCGACTGGCGCGGCACCGGCCCGGATCCCGCCTTTCGCAGCGACGGTATCGCCAAGGTCACCGGCCAGAAGATCTTCGGCCGCGACTTCCGCGCCAGGGACATGCCTGACTGGCCACAACAGCAGCACTATGCCCTGGCATTGCGCTGCAACCGGGTAGAGCGACGCTTTGACGGCATCGACTGGGCTCAGGTGCCCGCCGATGCACAACCCTACGCGCGCATCACCGCGCAGAGCCTGGCCGAGAAAAAACTGAAGCTGCCGCCCTTCTACGGCGAGGCGATGCTGCTGCCGGAGGGACAGTCACCCCACTACTACGGCCACGCAGTGGCCATGCTGCTGTTCGACGACTTCGAGAAATACGCCACCGCCAAGCAGGCGCTGCAGTTCAACAACAAAGTGATCCACTATGGCGAGGAGACGTCGCCGGTGGAGCGCAACCCCTACGCCAGCTGGCGCATCATCCGCGTCGAGGGGCCGGGCGGCCCGACCGGTGAGGATCTCTATTCGCCGCTGCAGGACGGCCTCTTCTTTCCCAGCTACCGCGATCGCAAGGCGGAGTGGCCCACGACCGCGAATCAGGCCGGCGACGCCAGTGAGCGCGGCATCTACTATGCGAGCCAGATCCGCAACCAGGCGGAGCGCGAGGCCGCCGCCGGCAACTGGCACCTGGTGCGCGGCCAGTACGAAACCCAGATCGTCGACCCGATGATGATGGAGCCGGAGACCGCCAACGGCTGGCTCGACAGCGCCCGCAGCACCCTGCACCTGGTGCTAACCACCCAGTCGCCGCAGGATTTCCAGGAGATGGCCGCGCATATGGTCGCGGAGAGCGACTTCGCCGGGGACATAAGCAACATCGTGGTGCACTCCGCCTTTGTCGGCGGCGGTTTCGGCGGCAAGGACCACACCATCTTTCCCTACTACGGGCTGGTTGCGGCGCTCTTCGGTACGGCGCCGGTGCGCCTGGCCAACAACCGCTTCGAGCAGTTCCAGGCTGGCCTCAAGCGCCACCCCTTCCGCATGCACAACACCCTGGCGGTGGACAGGAAGAGCGGAAAATTCCAGGCACTGATATCCGAGATGCAGGTGGACGGCGGCGGCCGGCAGAATTTCAGTCCCGCCGTCGCCATGGTGGGCGCCAGCGCGATACAGAGCATCTACTACCTGCCGCGCAACGACATCTCCGCGGTCGCCAACCAGTCGATGAACGTGGACTCCGGGTCCATGCGCGGTTTTGGCACCCTGCAGACGATGACCGCCATGGAAATGATGGTGAACCAGGCCGCTGAAGAACTGGGCATGGATCCCATAGAGCTGCGCTTGCGCAACGCCTTCGAGACCGGCTGGCGCAACACCCAGGGCGCCGTGCCGCTGGTGGGCGTGCGCTACCGGGAAATGCTGGAGCGCGCCCGCCAGCATCCGATCTGGCAGGAGCGCGCCGAGCGCAAGAAAATCTTCGAGCGCAAGAACCCCGGCTACCTGTTCGGCACCGGCTACGCCATCGCCACCAAGGACTACGGCACCGGCGCCGCCGCCCCCAGCGCCGCGGTGCAGTTCGACGCCGAGGGCAGGCTGTCCCTGGCGGTGGAATTCATGGAAATGGGCACCGGCATCGGCACCTCCCAGTCCCTGTTACTGGAAAAGGTGCTGGGACGCGCCGCGGATCACTGCGAAGTGGGGGCGGTCGACGCCTGGCACGCCCTGCAGCAGTTCCAGACCGAAAGCCCCTACACCATGAGCCAGGAACACCAGGACCAGATGTCCGCCAATCCCCTGTGGACACCGGTGACCGCCATGGCCAGTGCCGCATCCATGTCTTCCTATTTCCAGGCCCACGTCACCCTGCAGGCGGCGCGCATCCTCTTCCAGCAGGGGCTACTGCCCGCGGCCAGGCGTCTGTGGCAGCGAGACGACATAGATCCGGCGCAGCTGCAATGGCGCAACGGCGAGCTTCTGTTCGAGGCCCTGCCCGCCCTGCCGCTGTCGCGGCTGGCGGCGGAGGCCCACCGCAGCGGCGGTGTCACCGGCGCGATGGTGCACGGCTTCAACCGCTGGGAGTGGGCGGAGGCGACTTTCGATTTAAATGGCGACCAGGGGGGCGAACCGCAGACCTGGGTCATCGACGGCCTGGCCCTGCGCCGCGGCGGCAGCGCCGAGAAGGTCCGCGCCGAGGAGTACCAGGTGGTGAAGCGCAAGTCGGTGCGCTACCCGAGAACCGCTCTGAACAACGCCATGGTCACCTACTATGCGCCCACCGCGGCGCTGGTGGAGGTGGCGGTGAATCCAGGCACCGGCGAAGTGAATATCCACGGGCTGCAAAACTATATGGACTGCGGCCAGCCCATAGTGCGCCAACTGGTGGAGGGACAGATAGAGGGCGGCGTGGCCATGGGTATCGGCCACGCCCTCTACGAGGTCCTGCCGCCGCTCGCCGAGGGTGCCGGCAACGGCACCTGGAACCTGAACCGCTACCAGGTGCCGCTGGCCAGGCATGTGCCGGTTTGGAACCAGCAGCACGAAATACTGCCGCCAGAGACGGATAAAGACCCCCACAAGGGCATCGCCGAAGTGGTGATGATCCCGATTGTCGCGGCCCTGGCGGAGGCCATCTACCAGGCCACCGGCAAGCGTTTCAACGACACGCCGATCACGCCGGAAAAACTGCGCCGCGCCCTCAATCCCCAGGTGCTGTAATAAGGAGATGCTTTAGATGGCCCGTATTCCGGTGTCGATGGTGATCAATGGCGAGCAGGTGGGCCCTATGGAAGTGGATGAATACACTTCCATGCTGGATTTCCTGCAGGAATACCTGAACCTGACCGGCACCAAGCTGGGCTGCGGCATCGGCGTCTGTCACGCCTGTGCAATCGTCGTCGAGCGGGAGGACGGCTCGCTCGAATCGGTGCGCAGCTGTATCAACAATGTGGGTCGCTTCGACGGCAAAAAAATCACCACCGTCGAGGGCCAGGCGGAGCGGGATGCCGAGGGCAACATCGTGGCCCTGTCGCCGATCCAGCAGGCCTTCCTGCGCAATTTCTCCTTCCAGTGCGGCTGGTGCACCGCGGGTTTCGTCAACGCCGCCACCGCACTGATCGACCGTCTCAAGCGCGAACCGGTGGCCGCGGACAGCGTGGAGGACACCATCGATGAGGCGCTGGGCGAGCATATCTGCCGCTGCACCGGCTATGTGCGCTACTTCCGCGCGGTCAGGGAGGTGATCGAAGCCACTCCCGGGCTGGTAAAGGAGGCGGAGTGAATGCCGAGTAACTACTTGCCCCTCGGGGTCAGGAAAAGAATGCCAGAGCTTAATGCGAAGGCCCTGCTACCGGTGGAAGTTTGCGGGACTGTCGGCGAGAGGGACCTCGCCGCCAAGCCTACATGGATGTATTCGCCGGGGGGGCGCCTAGCCCGTGTCCCGCAAACTTCCACCGGTAGCAGGGCCGCCCCAGCCTCTCTTACTGGCAACTGGGGGCTGGCAGTTTCGATACTTCCTTTCGCCTTTATCATGTTGCTGTTTGGCGGTACGGCGTTTGCGCAGACCTCTGTGGAAAAAGGCCGCTACCTGGCCGCTGCCGCCGACTGCGTCGCCTGCCACACGGCGACCAACGGTCGCCCCTTTATCGGCGGCCGGCCCTTTCACACCCCCTTCGGCACCCTTTACTCCACCAATATCACTCCTGACAGGAAGACCGGTATCGGCGACTACACACTGGAGGATTTCCGGGCCTCCATGCACCGGGGCAAGGCCCCCCACGGCAACCTCTACCCGGCCATGCCCTACACCTCCTACTACCTGGTCAGCGATGAAGATGTAGAGGCACTCTACGGCTACTTCATGCAGCTGCCACCGGTGGAGTACACACCGCCGAAAAACCGATTGATGTTTCCCGCCAACCTGCGCTTCGGCCTGACCTTCTGGAACTGGGCTTTTTTCGACAGGGAGCCGCTGGCGCAGCCGCAGGACAAAAGTCCCGAGTGGCAGCGGGGCAACTACCTGGTCAACGCCCTGGGGCACTGCGGCGAGTGCCACACACCGCGCAACTTTGCCTATGCCATGAAAGGGGCCCAAGCGATGCGAGAGGACCAGCGCTTCGCCGGCAATGTGCTCGAGGGCTGGGACGCGGTGGACATCAGGCCCCGGGCACTGCGCCGCCAGGGCTGGGACAGGGAGCATCTGCGGCAGCTGTTCACCACCGGCGCCAGCGAGCGCGGCACCGTCTTCGGGGAGATGTTTCGCGTGGTGGAGCACAGCCTCAGCCATCTCTCCGACGATGACATCAACGCGATCATCACCTATTTGCTCGACGACAGCGAAAGCGAACCCCGGGTCGTGGGCAAACCCGAACTGGCCGCGGAGCGCTACGCCCAGGGGCGCGCCGACTTCGTGGCCTACTGCGCCGGCTGCCACGGCCGCGAGGGGCGCGGCATAGTGCTCGACTTCGCGCCGCCGATGGACAACAACGCCGGCATACGCGCGGAAAAACCCTACAACGCCATTGCCGTGATACTGCGCGGCCTGCCGGCCCAGCGCATGGACCGCAACAATGCCCGCGCCGGCATGTCCGGATTCCATCGCGAACTGGACGACGCGCGGATCGCCGGGCTGGTGAACTTTATGCGCACCGCCTGGGGCGATTCCAGGGGCGAGGTGACTGCAGAGAAGGTGGCGCGAATCCGCCGCGAGCTGCAAGAGCACGGTTATCTGGATACCGCGGAACAGACAGCGAATTGATTCCCCTGTTTCGGCAAGAACCCTCCAGAAGGAGTCAACGAATGAAACACGCCGCAATTCTGCTCGCCGCCGGCTTCTCCCGCCGCTTCGGCAGCGACAAGCGCCTGGCCTGTATCGACGGCGAGCCCATGCTGTTGGCCAGCCTGCGCAACCTGCAGTCCGCCCTGAAGGGTATTTCCAGAGTCGACCTGCAGATAGTGGTGCGAGCCAGGGATCCGCTGGTAGCGCCGATGCTGGCCGGCATTGTGCGCGATGAGCCGGAGCGCCTGCTGCAGGCACCGGCCTGGCCGGTGGGTATGGGGGTGAGTATCGCCGCGGGAGTGGATGCGCTGCTGCGCCGCGGCTGCAAGCCGGATTCCGTCGCCATCTGCCTGGCGGATATGCCGTTTATAGACCCGGAAACCCTGCAGCGGCTGATGTTTGCGTCCCGGCCGAAGAACATCTGCGTACCGCTGTTCGAGGGGCAGCGGGGCCACCCCGTGGTGTTCGGAAAATATTTCTTACCGCACCTGCTCAAATTGCGCGGCAGCCGCGGCGCGGAGAAAATACTGCGCGCGCATCCGGATGCGATCCGGGAATATCCGGTGGAGGATGCGGGCGTTATCCTGGATATCGACCGGCCGCAGGATTTCCACTCAGCAGTGCAGCCGGATCCAGTCGGTAGAAACTGCACAGCTCGCGGTACAGCTGCGGATGCGCTGCCCGCATCTCGTCCGGGATGACAAAGAAAGCCTCCGTCGCCACAGCAAAGAACTCCGCCGGTGACTCGGCACCGTAGAGATCCAGCACCGAGGGCTCTTCCTCTTCACCGCTTTCCATGTCCTCCTCTTCGCGATCCAGCCGCCGGCGCAGCTTCTCGAACTCCGGGCGCAGGACCGAAGCCCAGCTCTTGCCCTCGTCGGTGCCGCCGAACAGCGGCCGCCCGTCATAGTAGCCATCCTCCTCATCGATCTTGTGCGCAAACTCGTGCAGCGCCACATTGCGCCCGTTCTCCGGGTGCAACAGGTCATCCTCCAGGTCCCCCCAGGAAAGGACCACCGGCCCGCGGTAGTGGGCCTCCCCCTCGCGCACACTGTGCCCGGTGGTCTCGATATAGCCGTCGTGATGGACCTCTTCGGCCACATAGGTTCCCGGATAAAGCAGTATGCTGTAGAGGTTCGGGTAGCAGTGGTTTTCGCGGCCGAGAAGCAGCAGGCAGGCGTGGGCGGCCACCGCCATACGCATTTTCTCCGTGACCTGCAGGCCCTCACAGCCGACGAACGCCTTTTCGCGCAGGAATAGGGCAATATTGGCCTGCAGCTCCCGCTGCTGCTCCGTCGGCAACTGGCGGTAGAGGGGGAGGCTGTCCGCCAGCAGTTGCAGCTGTTCGGTGGTGAGCGGCCTGGAGCGCAGGTAGTGGCGGCGCCAGGTTCGGTAGTAGTGCGGAACCAGCCAGAGAAGGATGGCGAGGAGGATAATGGCTAGGAAGGTGCTCATAAGGTTTGGGATTGCGGTTTTGGTTTTGGGAATTTTATCTTGGTTTGGTAGCGGGTGTGATTGTCGAGTATTGGCTGCTGAGGAAGCAAAGGCGCTTGGGGTAGAAGCCATTTCATCTTCTGGGTTAAATTTGACAGTGGCGCCGGCGCTTGGAGTTAATGGCTGGCAGTGTTGACTGGCAATCTGGAAGGAAAACAGATGAAAATAACAAAAATAGTGGTGTTCTCTCTAATCTTCGCGCCGTCGGCCTTTGCAAGTGATGACCAGGAGCCCATGGGCACAATGTCCACATGCTTGATAATGCACGACTGGACGTCTTGGGGGCTTTGGCAATTTGACGTTTACGCCCTTGCGGGAGATAAGATTCTAATTGGCAATAGAGAAAACCACTTTCTGGTCACTGCAGGCGAGCCCGGTTATCGCCATGTGGTTTCCGGGGAGGTGGTTTCCGATTATCCGGAGGCAACTGCTCTGTCTGAGTTGGGCAGTGCCTGCCAGGACAATTGCCCCGTAAATTATAAAAAGCGGGTTAACTGGTTCAAACGTCGCTGCAAGGCTTACTCCCCGTGAGTGAGGGGAGTGGGGGAAGGTAGGGCTCAATACAAGCCTTGGCACTTTTCGCGATTCTCTGGGCCGCGTCGCTCGATATAAATACTATTCCGCAGATTGGTCGAATATTCGATTTGTCGGCCCGAA
Organism: Microbulbifer sp. SE14; assembly: GCF_059834885.1. Taxonomy (NCBI): domain Bacteria; kingdom Pseudomonadati; phylum Pseudomonadota; class Gammaproteobacteria; order Cellvibrionales; family Microbulbiferaceae; genus Microbulbifer; species Microbulbifer sp. SE14. The sequence goes on from NZ_JCBAJA010000031.1 coordinate 36,730, forward strand.
CACCCAAAACAAAAAAGGCCCGATCCTTTCGGATCTGGCCTCTCTGTATGGCGCGCTCGGGAGGATTCGAACCTCCGACCGCCTGGTTCGTAGCCAGGTACTCTATCCAGCTGAGCTACGAGCGCGTTGTGGGTGCGAACTATAGAGAGTTGGCCTTGCCTCGTCAACTCTTTTTTAAGATCTTTTTAAGAAAAAGGCCTTAAAAATCCGCAGCTTACCGAACTTCCTGACTTCCCGGGAGATGCCGGTGAAGCTCGATAGGGCGCGCATTCTGCCGCGGTGGGCGGCGCTTTGCAAGCACTATTTTGAAGATAGCTGTTTTTGCCCCGGGAGGGCGGCTGGCGGCGTCTCGTGCGATCGGCCGGGAAACTATACTGGTGCCAGTCGGGGCGCGCTGTCGCGGAGCGCGGATCGCCTCGATCCGGGCCCCTTTGTGGGCGCATTCCCCCGCCAAAGGCACAGCGAAAGGCATATGGCAGACGAGCAGGACGAAGACAGGCAGGCGCGCGGGCAGGGCCCCCCGCCACCACAGCGGCCGCCGCCCCGGCCGTCGCTGCCGTGGGGCCAGTACCTGATCTGGATCTTCTTCGTGTTCCTGATCGCCCAGTACTGGTCCAACTTCCTGCAGGACCAGCAACAGCAGGCGCTCTCCTATACCGAATTCAAGGGAAAGGTCCGCAGCGGCCAGGTGGCCAGTGTGACCCTGAAGGGCGACCGGCTCACGGGCACCTACGAGGGGGCCAAGGACGGCCGGATAGCATCCGGCGATCCCCGCGCCACACGATTCATCGTCATACTGCCGCCGGTGGAGGACCCGGAACTGATGCCGCTGCTGGAGCAGCACCAGGTGGAGATCCGGGCCGAGTCGCAGCAGGCGGACCTGTGGACCCGGGTGCTGATCGGCATACTGCCGTGGATACTGATCATCGGCCTGTTTATCTGGGCCGGGCGGCGGATGCAGGAGCGCATGGGCGGCGGTATCGGCGGTGGCGGCGGCGCCTTCGGTTTCGGCCGCTCCCGGGCCAAGCGCTTCGAGCGGGGCGAGTCGAATGTGACCTTCGACGACGTGGCCGGGCTGGAGAACGCCAAGCGCGACCTGCGCGAGATCGCCGAGTACCTGAAGAACCCGGAACACTTCCGCCGGCTCGGCGCCAAGGTACCCAAGGGCATACTGCTGATGGGGCCGCCGGGCACCGGCAAGACACTGCTGGCCAAGGCCCTGGCGGGAGAGAGCGATGTGCCCTTCTACAGCATCAGCGGCTCGGAATTCATCGAGATGTTCGTCGGCGTCGGCGCCTCGCGGGTGCGGGACATGTTCGCCAGCGCGAAGAAGGAGGCGCCGTCGATCATCTTTATCGACGAGATCGACTCGGTGGGCCGCGCCCGCGGCACCGGCCTCGGCGGCGGCCACGACGAGCGCGAGCAGACGCTGAACCAGATCCTCGGCGAGATGGACGGCTTCGACCCCCACGAGGCGGTGGTGGTGATAGCCGCCACCAACCGCCCGGACGTACTGGACGCGGCACTGCTGCGCCCCGGCCGCTTCGACCGCAAGATCACCCTCGACCTGCCGGACAAGCGGGCCCGCAAATCCATACTGCACATCCACGCACGGGAGGTGCCCCTGGCCGACGACGTGGATATGGAGCGGCTGGCGGCTCTGACGGTGGGCTTCTCCGGCGCGGACCTGGAAAACCTGATCAACGAGGCGGCTCTGCTGGCCGGGCGCGAGGACAGGGACGAGGTGGACATGGCCTGCCTGCTGCTGGCCCGCGACAAGGTGGTGCTGGGCGGCGAGCGGGAGATGGTCATCGGCGAGGAGGACAAGAAGACCATCGCCTACCACGAGGCCGGCCACGCCCTGGCCGCCAGCCTGCTGCCCCACGCCGATCCGCTGGACAAGGCCACCATCATCCCCCGCGGCCGCAGCCTCGGCGCCACCGAGCAGATTCCCGAGGAGGAGCACCACAACCTGCGCGTCAGCTACCTGCGCGACCGCATCGGCGTGATGCTGGGCGGGCGCGTCGCGGAGCTGGTGGTATTCAACGAACTCAGCTCCGGTGCCGAGGAGGACCTGAAACAGGCCACCCGCCTCGCGCGGCACATGGTGACCCACTGGGGCATGAGCGAAAAACTGGGCCCGGTGGCCTTCCGCCGCGGCGAGGAGCACATCTTTCTCGGCAAGGAGATGACCCAGCAGAAGGATTTCAGCGAGCACACCGCCGAGGTAATCGACGAGGAAATCGTCGAGCTGGTGCGCGGCATCGAGAAGGAGGTGCGGGCGCTGCTGGAAAAACACCGCGGCGAGCTGGACGCACTGGCCAAGGCGCTGCTGGAGAAGGAGACCCTGGAGGCCGGGGAAATCCAGTCGATCATCGGCGACGTGGGCGACCGGCAGGGTTGATTCGGGCCCTCAGTCTGCCTGGCAGTGCGGGCAGTACCAGGATGTACGGCCCGCGGCCTGGATGGTTTTCAGTGCAGTGCCACAGCGCGGGCAGTGGCCCCCCTTGTGGCGCTGCGTCAACAGGAACGAGCGTGGCAGCTTTTCCGGCTCCGCCTTTTTATCGAGCGCAGTCTCCAGTATCGAGCGCATCTTTTGGTAGATCCGCCGGTAATCCGATTTCTCCAACGCCTCCATTTTGCGTTTCGGGTGCATACGGCACTGGTAGAGGACCTCGTCGGAATAGTAGTTGCCGAGCCCGGCGATACTGTGCTGGTCCATCAGCCAGGATTTGGCTTGCCCGCGGCGTTTGCCGGCCAATGCCAGGAAGTCCTCTTCGCTGATCTGCAGCGCATCGGGACCCAGCTGCCGCGCCTCGATCCAGCCCTGCGGGGAGTCCGCCAGCGCGATGCGGCCCAGCTTGCGCGGTGCCACATAGTCCAGTTCGTAGCCGTTATCGAATTCCACCGACAGCTGCGAGTATTCGGGCCTGTCCGCCGATTTCGAATAGTGCAGCGAGCCGCTCATGCCGAAATGCAGCACCAGGCAGTTGTCGCCGTCCAGGCCGGCGAACAGGTACTTGCCGTGGCGCTCGGTGGAGGCAAAGCAGTGATTTTTGAGTGCGCGCCCCAGCCCCTGGGGTGAAGTGTCGACCAACAGCTCCGGGCCCTGCACATGAACCTTCCGGATACACTGGTGCAGGGCAGTGGCGTTGAAGTAGCGGCGGAATTGTTCGACGTCGGGTAACTCCGGCATCGGCTACCTTTCGAAGAGCTTCAGCAGTTTTTTAAGCGGCAGGCAGTTGATCACGTCGTTCTTCTCCAGCCAGCCGCGGCGCGCCTGGTCCACGCCGCAGCGCATATGCTCCAGGTCAGAGGTACTGTGGGCGTCGGTGGCGATGGATATTTTTACCCCAAGCTCCTTGGCCATCATGCAGCCTTCGTCGGTCAGGTCCAGCCGCTGGGGCTGGGCGTTCAGCTCGACGAAGCAGTCGCTGTCTTTGGCCGCCTCGAGGATTTTTTCCAGGTCCGTGTCGTAGGGGTCCCGCTCGTTGATCAGGCGGCCGCTGGGGTGGGCGAGGATATTGAAATAGGGGTTGTCCATCGCGCGCAGTATCCGCTCCGTCTGCTTCCTGCTCGGCAGGTCGAACTTGTGGTGCACGGCGCAGACGGTGAAATCCAGCTCCTTCAGCACGCTGTCCGGCCAGTCCAGGGAGCCGTCCTCGAGGATGTCCACCTGGCTGGATTTGAGCAGGGTTATATCGTCCAGCTCGTCATTCAGTTTGTCGATCTCCTCGAGCTGCTTCATCAGGCGCTTTTTGTCCAGGCCGTTGGCGACGGACAGATGTTTGGAGTGGTCGGTGATCGCCAGGTATTCGTAACCCAGCCCGGCCGCCGCTTCGGCCATTTCCTTCAGGGTGTTGTGGCCGTCGGTGGCCTTGGTGTGGGCGTGCAGGTTGCCGCGGATGTCGTCCAGTGTGATCAGTTTCGGCAGCTTGCCCTTTTTCGCGGCTTCCAGTTCACCGCGATTTTCCCGCAGTTCCGGCTCTATGTACGGCAGGCCGACCTTGTCGTAGACGGATTTCTCCGTCTTGCCGGCGATGCGCTCGTCGCCCTTGAAAACCCCGTACTCGTTGATCTTGTAACCCTTCTTGACCCCCATTTTACGCACCGCGATATTGTGCGCCTTGGAGCCGGTGAAGTAGTGCAGGGCGGCGCCGAAGCCGACCTGGGGCACCAGCCGCAGGTCCACCTGCATGCCCGAGCGCAGGTAGACGGTGGAGCGGGTTTTGCCCTTGGATACCACTTCCTCCACCTCGTCGTAGTCGGTGAAGTGGTCCATGATCGAGGAGCCCTTCTTGGCGGTGACCAGGATATCCAGGTCGCCGACGGTCTCCATGCGCCGGCGGTAGCTGCCGGCAATCATGATGTCTTTCAGGCCCTCGGCTTTTTTCAGGTATTCGAGCAGTGGTTTGGCGATATCCTCTGCGTCGATCAGCTTGGTGCGCTCCTTTTCCCCGGAGAACTTCTCCACGCGCCTTTTGATTTTCTCTTCGCTCTTGTCGCCGAAACCGGCAACCTCGTGGATCTTGCCGCTCTCCGCCGCCTTTTTCAGGTCGTCGAGGGTCTCGATGCCGAGTTCCAGGTGCAGGGCCCGGACCCGCTTGGGACCCAGGCCCTCGATCTTCATCAGTTCGCTGAGCGCGGGGGGCGTGCGCGCCTCCACTTCCTCCAGCAGCGGCAGCTTGCCCGTTTCCACCAGTTTCTGGATTTTTTCCGCGAGGTCTTTGCCGATATCCGGGAGTTCGGTCAGGTCCACGTCGTCGTCCAGCAGGTCCGACATGGCGCGGGGGTAGCCGCGCACTGTGTTGGCGGCGTTGTGGTAGGCGCGCACGCGAAAAGGGTTGGCGCCCTCGATTTCCAGCAGGTCCGCCAGGCGGTCGAACTTGTCGGCGATTTCACTGTTGTGGACAGGCATGGCAGTGGAACGGGAGTTGCTTTGGGCAGATTCAGTATAGGATCTTGATTGAGGGGCTTCGTTTCGGCTCTGCCGCCGGTGGCCGCCCGGGAAAAAGCCTCATCGGCGAACATTTCCCGGGCGGCCACCGGCGGCAGGGACTTGCATTGTGCCAGCTGTCCCCTTGACTTGGTGCCACTCGGATCAGGACCCGTCCAGCATTTTTTTGAACGCGTCTTCGTCGATGCACTGTACGCCCTGTTTTTCGGCTTCGTCCTTTTTGCTGCCGGGGTTTTCGCCCAGCACCAGGTAATCCGTCTCGCCGCTGACGGAGGCGGTGGCGCGGGCGCCCAAGGCCTCTACCTTTTCCCTGGCCTCGCCGCGGGTGAAGCTTTCCAGTGCGCCGCTGAAGACGAAAGTCTTGCCCCGCAGTGGCTGCTTTTCCCGCTCCGGCATGGATTTCACTTTCACACCGCTTTTGCGCATGCGCTCGAGTACCTTGCGATTGCTCTTGTCGGCAAAGAAGTCCGCCGCCGCCGCGGCTATCTCCGTACCTATGCCGGATATTCTCTCGATCTCCCCCTTGTTTGCCGCCATGACCTTTTCCAGGCTGCGGAATTCATCCGCCAACTGCCCGGCGACACGCCGGCCCACCAGGGGTATGCCGAGGGCGTAGAGGAAGCGGTCCAGGCGCGGCTCCTTTGCGCCCTGGATGGCATCATGGAGTTGCTTGGCGGAGCGCTCGGCAAAGCCATCCAGGGATTCTAGGTCTTCGGCTCCCAGCTCGTAGAGGTCGGCGAGATTCTCGACCAGCTTGCGCCCGACCAGCTGCTCGGCGGCCTTCTCCCCCAGATGATCGATATCCATGGCGTCGCGGGCCGCATAGTGCGTGATACGCCCCCGGAGCTGCGCGGGGCAGGAGAGGCCGGCGGTACACAGGTGATAGGCGCCCTCCTGCACCACTTTCGCGTCACACACCGGACAGCGTTTCGGCATCTCAAACGACTTGCCACGCTTCACTCCCGGTCTTTTGACCCGCTCTTCCACCTCTGGAATCACGTCGCCGGCGCGGATGATGCGCACCCTGTCGCCCACGCGAATATCCTTCCGTTGCGCCTCGCGCTCGTTGTGCAGCGTGGCGCGGCTGACGGTGACGCCGCCCACATCCACCGGCTGCAGCAGCGCCACCGGGGTCAGTATGCCGGTGCGGCCCACCTGCACGACGATGTCCTCCACCAGGGTGGTCTCCTCGCGGGGCTCGAACTTCCACGCCAGCGCCCAGCGCGGATTGCGGTCGCGGCTGCCCAGGGCGTCGCGCAATTCATGGTCGTCGACCTTGATCACGATGCCGTCGATTTCGTAGTCGAGTTCGTCGCGCTCCTCGGCCAGCTTGCCGTGGTAGCGCTCGATATCCTCGAAGGAGGACGCGGATTCGTTCAGTGGACTGGTCTTCAGGCCCCAGTCGTCCAGCCGCTCCAGTGTCTTCTTGTGGCTGGGCGGCATATCTCCATCCATCGCCAGTATCTCGTAGAAAAAGATGCTGAGCGGTTTGCCGGCGGCGCGGCGGGATTCGTACTGGCGCATCAGGCCGGCGGCCGCATTGCGCGGGTTGGCAAAGGGCTCCTCGTCGCGCTCCAGCCGCCGTTTGTTCAGTTGGGTGAATCCCGTCCTGGTCATATAGACCTCGCCGCGCAGGGCCAGGGACTCGGGTGCCGCATCCCGGTCTCGCAGCGACAGGGGCAGGGCGCGGATGGTTTTCAGGTTGTGGGAGATGTCCTCGCCCACTTCGCCGTTGCCTCTGGTAGTGCCGTATTGGAAGCGCCCCTTCTCGTAGACCACTTCCACGGAGAGGCCGTCGAACTTGGGTTCGAGGAAAAAGCGGATGGACCGCCTGCCCGCCTTGTCGCGCGCGCTCTTCAGGAACGAGCGCACGGCATCGGCTTCCAGGGTGGCCTGCAGGCTTTGCAGCGGTGCCCTGTGCTCGACTTTTTTCAGCCGGCTGACCGGTTCGGCGCCGATCCGCTGGGTGGGGGAGTCGTCGGTTTTTATTTCGGGGAAGGCTTCCTCCAGATCCTGCAGGCGCTGGAACAGCTTGTCGTAAACCGCGTCGGAAATTTTTGGCGAGTCTTTTACGTAGTAGAGGTGGTCGTGGTAATTGATGCCCTCGCGGAGCGCGCGGGCCTCCTCGGCGGCCTCTTTTTTATCGAGTTCGTCGAGCTGCCTGAAATCGGTGTCCGGCTTTTTCTTGAAGTCCATATGGATATTCAAGATAGCAGGGGAAATTCCTCGCGAGGTTTGCGGGCGTTCGTCCCAGCGATATTCGTTCGTCATTCCGGCGCAGGCCGGAATCCGGGTGCCACCAGACTGGATACCGGCCTGCGCCGGCATGACGAACAATAAACACTTGAGCTAGAGCAGAATAGCTACGGACGAAACTCTGGGGTTGACTCGCAGGGGCAAATCTTGTGCTCGCCCTGCGGATCAGGCCGCCTCTATTTCCGGCACCTCCACCGCCAATTCCCGCGCAAACTCCGCTTCGATCAACTCCGCCTCCCGCAGCCGCTTGATCCGCTCGAAGAACAACTGTGCCTCCGGGAAGGCGAGCTTCAGGTAGGCCAGCCACTGCTTTATGCGGTTGCCCAGGTATTTGGCCGGGTAGATCTCGCGGGTGGTCAGGTAGTAGTCCCACAACAGTGTCACCACCCGCCGCCAGTCCATCGGTTCATGGCGGCGTCCGTCACAGTGGGCCTTGATCTGCAGTCCCAGGTCCGGTCGCGCAAGCAGGCTGCGGCCGAACATAAAGCGGCTGCAGCCTGTCACCTCGCGGCAGCGGCGGAAGTCGTCCAGCGTCCAGATATCGCCGTTGGCGATCACCGGGATCGACAGCTGCTGCCGTATCTCGCCAATGTATTCCCAGTAGGCCGGCGGCCGGTAGCCGTCCACCTTGGAACGGGCGTGCACCGCCAGTTCACTGGCGCCGCCGGCCTCGGCGGCGCGGGCATTGTCCATATAGCCGGACCTGTCCGAATAGCCGAGGCGGATCTTGGCGGTTACCGGAATACTCTCCGGGACGGCCCGGCGCACGGCGCCGACGATGGCCTCCACCCGCTGCGGGCTCTGCAGCAGGCAGGCGCCGCCGTCGCTGTTGTTGACCGACTTGGCCGGGCAGCCGAAGTTCAGGTCTATGGCCCGCGCGCCCACCTCCACCGCCCGTGCGGCGTTGTGGGCCATGGCCTCCGGGTTGCCACCCAGCAGCTGTAGGCGCACCGGGGTGCCAGTGGCGGTGGCGGCGCCGGATTCCAGCTCCGGGCACAGGCGGGTGAAGACCCGGCGCGGCAGCCGGGTGTGGGTGACGCGCACAAACTCGGTGACACAGACGTCCACGCCGCCGTTGGCGGACAGCAGGGCGCGCACATGGTGGTCGATCACCCCCTCCATCGGGGCCTGGTAGATGGTTAACGAATCTGTCTCCGCGGTCATAACTCTGTATCGGGTCCGGAAAGGGCGCGTATTCTAACAGCTTGTGGCGGGTCTGGTGTGAAAGTGAACAGCTGGAACCGGGAGGGGGCCAACGGTGGGAAAGGGGGTTTTTGGTCACTCTTTAATGGCGTCGATTACTGCTTCATTTATAGGTTGTTCGTTGCGGCTGAAACTAATAAGTGTTTGATTTTAAAAGGAAGTTGTATTGATAATAGCGCCCGCTATGGCGCATATGGTTGTCATAAAATCTGTTAGGGAAGCTGGTCGAAACGGATATTGCCTCTGCGGGCCGCAGATGGGTAGGAAGCCATATCGCATAAATAAATCCGCACTAATGAGCGGATATATTGCGGGCGCAAATAAAACCGTTCAGGATGGCCGGTTTTATCGCCTGATTGGAATAGGGGAATAACGTGCAAGACACGCTTTTACAACAGGGGCTGGACATCACGCTGTTCGGCATGGGGATTGTCTTTTCATTCCTGCTACTGCTGGTGATCGGCACCGGCATCATGTCCCGCATCATTACCCGCAATTTTCCCGAGGCGGAGCCGGCGGCTCCCACACCCGGCAGTGCAGCCGGTGACGACGCGCGCCTGCGCGCGATCATCAAGGCGGCCATAGACCAGCATCGCAAGAGACGCTGACCACAAAAAAAACTGCTGAACCACTTCCCGTAAATTCGCCGAGAGAGACGACCCATGACTGAGGTTAAGAAGCCACTGGGCATAACCGATGTAGTCCTGCGCGACGCGCACCAGTCACTGTTTGCCACCCGCATGCGACTGGACGATATGCTGCCGATTGCGGAAAAGCTCGACAAAGTCGGATTCTGGTCACTGGAATCCTGGGGCGGTGCCACCTTCGATGCCTGCATCCGCTATCTCGGAGAGGACCCCTGGGAGCGCATCCGCGAGCTGAAAAAGGCCATGCCCAACACGCCGCAGCAGATGCTGTTCCGCGGCCAGAATATTCTCGGTTACCGCCACTACGCCGACGACGTGGTGGAAAAATTCGTCGAGCGCGCGGCGGAGAACGGCGTGGACGTCTTCCGCGTGTTCGACGCCATGAACGATATGCGCAACCTGCAGACGGCGCTCAAGGCGGTGAAGAAGCAGGGCAAGCACGCCCAGGGCACCATCTCCTATACCGTCAGCCCGGTGCACACCATGGACCTGTGGGTAGACCTGGGCCGCCAGTTGGAGGACATGGGGGCCGATTCCATCGCCATCAAGGATATGGCCGGCCTGCTGCGCCCCTACGAGGGTTACGAACTGGTCAAGCGCCTGAAAGCGGCGGTGGATATCCCCATCCACATGCAGTGCCACGCCACCACCGGCCTCTCCACCGCCACCGCGCTGAAATGTATCGAGGCGGGCATCGACAATGTGGACACCGCCATCTCCTCCATGTCCATGACCTACGGCCACAGCCCCACCGAGGCGCTGGTGGCGATTCTCGAGGGCACCGATCGCGACACCGGCCTGGATATCAATCTGCTGGAAGAGATTGCGGCCTACTTCCGCGAGGTGCGCAAGAAGTACGCCAAATTCGAGGGCTCGCTGCGCGGCGTCGACTCGCGCATCCTGGTGGCCCAGGTGCCCGGTGGCATGCTGACCAATATGGAAAACCAGCTGCGCGAACAGGGCGCCGGCGACAAGCTGGACCAAGTGCTGGAGGAAATCCCCCGCGTGCGCGAGGACCTGGGCTTTATCCCGCTGGTGACCCCCACTTCGCAGATCGTCGGCACCCAGGCGGTGCTGAACGTGCTCACCGGCGAGCGCTACAAGTCCATCTCCAGGGAGACCGCCGCGGTGCTGAAGGGCGAGTACGGCGCGACCCCGGCAGAGGTGAACAGGGAGCTGCAGGAGCGCGTGCTGGAAGGCGCCGAGCCGGTCACCTGCCGCCCGGCGGACCTGCTGGAGCCGGAACTGGACAAACTGACCGCGGAGCTGAAGCAGAAAGCCGGTGAAGAGAATGTCGTGCTGGCCGGCGGCGAGCGCGAGATGGACGACGTGCTCACCTACGCGCTCTTCCCGCAGATAGGCCTCAAGTTCCTGAAGAACCGCGGCAACCCGGATGCCTTCGAGCCGGTGCCTACCGGCAACGAGGGCAGCGCGGTCAAGAACGAGCAGGGCGAGGAAGTCTACACGGTGACCGTCGAGGGCCAGAAATACACCGTGACCGTCGCCGACGGCGGCGACCTGACCGGTGTTGTGCCGGTTTCCGGCGGTGCCGCGGCGCCGGCCGCGAGCTCTTCACCGGCCGCCAGTGGCGGCGAGCCGGTCAAGGCGCCGCTGGCCGGCAATATCTTCAAGGTGATGGTCAAGCCCGGCGATCGGGTGGCCGAGGGCCAGACCATCATCGTGCTGGAAGCCATGAAAATGGAAACCGCCATCAGCGCGCCCCGCGCCGGCAGCGTCACCAGCGTGGCGATCAAGGAGGGCGATTCCGTGGCGGTGGGCGATGCCCTGCTGTCAATCGCGTAACGCAGGATAGGAGTCGCACGTGGATAATCTACTGAATCTTTGGTTGTCGTCCGGCGCCTACCAGATGTCGTCGGGTCAGTTCGTGATGATCCTGATCGGCCTGGTGCTGCTGTTCCTGGCCATTCGCAAGAACTTCGAGCCTCTGCTGCTGGTGCCTATCGGCTTCGGGGGCCTCCTCGCCAATATTCCCGGAGCCGACCTGGCGCTGTCGGCGGCGGAGACTGCACTGGTCTCCGGCGATGCCGGGGTGCTGGCGCAGATGGCCCGGATCCTCGGGGTCGAAAGTACGAGTGACCTCTATGCGCTGAAGGAGGCCCTGGCCAATGCGCCGGCGGCGATCAAGGCGCAGGCCACACAGCAGGCCCTGGATGCCGGCTTCAGCAACGGCATGCTGTACAACTTCTACAACGTTGCCATCGCCTCCGGTGTTGCACCGCTGGTGATCTTTATGGGCGTCGGCGCCATGACTGACTTCGGTCCGCTGCTGGCCAATCCCCGCACCCTGTTCCTGGGCGCCGCGGCGCAGTTCGGCATCTTCGCCACGGTACTTGGCGCCGTCGGTCTGTCGGTGGCCGGCATCATGGATTTCTCCATCGCCGACGCCGCCGCCATCGGTATCATCGGCGGCGCCGACGGCCCCACGGCCATCTACGTCTCCAGCCTGCTGGCCCCGGACCTGCTCGGTGCCATCGCGGTGGCGGCCTATTCCTATATGGCCCTGGTGCCCCTGATCCAGCCGCCGATCATGCGCGCGCTGACCACCGAGCAGGAGCGCAAGATCGAGATGGTGCAGCTGCGCCACGTCAGCAAGCGCGAGAAGATCACCTTCCCGCTGCTGCTGCTGATCCTGGTGGCGCTCTTCCTGCCGGACGCGGCGCCGCTGCTGGGCATGTTCTGCTTTGGCAACCTGATGCGCGAGTGCGGTGTGGTGTCGCGCCTGTCGGATACCGCGCAGAACGCGCTGATCAATATCACCACCATCTTCCTCGGCCTGTCCGTGGGCTCGAAACTGGCTGCGGACAAGTTCCTGGATCCGAAGACCCTCGGCATCCTGGCCCTGGGTATCATCGCCTTTGCCATCGGTACCGCCGCCGGTGTGTTGATGGCCAAGCTGCTGAACCTGGTGAGTAAAAACAAGATCAACCCGCTGATCGGTTCCGCTGGCGTCTCCGCGGTGCCCATGGCGGCGCGGGTGTCGAACAAGATCGGCCTCGAGAGCAACCCGCACAACTTCCTGCTGATGCACGCGATGGGCCCCAACGTGGCCGGTGTGATCGGCTCGGCGGTGGCGGCCGGTGTGATGATCACCATGGTACGGGGCATAACCGGTTGATGGATTCAAGCGGGTTCCGGTCTGACGAATTGAGCACTTGGTCGGGGTCGCGGGCGAACACGAGGTTCGCCCCTACAGGACAGCTTTCTCGTCATACCGGCCTGTGCCGGTATGACGAGTGAACAAATACTTGACTTGAAACAAAATATCTAAAGATTCGGGTGCTGTGATTTGTGGAAAGACCGTGGCGGACCTATCAGCGGTGTCTTTACCGGTGCTGCGGCGCCGGGGACAATCACGATGGAGTTCTCCCCCGGGTTGATGTCGTAGAGCAGGGGGCCGGGCTTTTTCCAGTTGTTCATCAGCCAGATATTGCCCGAGGGGTCTATGCCGCCGCCGGTAACCCGCTCCAGGGCGTCGCTGGTGTAGCCGGTTTGTGGTGAAATGGGATCGCCCATGCCCAGCCCCTGCGGGCATTTGCCGGAGCCGCAAAAGTGGGAGATGCCGGTATCGTCCCACTCGGTATCGTCGGTGACGTCTTCTAGCGGCGTGCGGCCGAAGTTGAATACCCAGAGCGAATCGTTGCCGTCGATCGCACTGCCCCATGGGAGGGTGAGCCCGCCCTTGTTGGTAATCTGCGTGGGTGCTCCTCCGTCTGCCGGGTAAAGCACAATCGACGGCTGGTTGCCATCCTGGGGGTCGAAGGGATCGGCACAGGGCAGTTTCACCGCATCGGAGCTGGACACCCACATGTTGCCCTTGCTGTCCCCGGAAATGCCGATCAGCCAGGAGAGATTGACCGTGGAGGAGTCCACTACCTCCACGCTGCCATCTTCCGAAACGATGTAGACCTCCGCGGACTGGTTGCCGGTTACCCAGGCGCGCCCATCGGGGGCTATGGCGATGGCAAAAGGCTTCAAGTTCGGTGTGTCGCCGGTGGTCGCGCCGGGCAGGGCAATGTTCTGCGCGTGCAGCGGATTGCCCTCGGGAATCAGGGTAATGGTATCGTTGCCGCAGTTGGCCACCCAGATATTACCTTTCCTGTCCGATACCGTGCCCTGGGGCCACCAGATATTGCCGCGGGTGAAACCGCTGGGCGGTGATAGCGGAATACCGCTGGGATGGAACAGCGAGATGCTGTTGTGGGTGGCGGGGATTTTCTTTGCCGGGTCCGGGGGCACGGTGCCGTCCGCGCAGGCGGGCGCCTCGAAACCGAAGTTGCTTACCCAGATATGGCCGCGGGGATCGAGAGTGACACCGAAACCCGCACCACTGAGGCCGCCGCCAAAGTAGGGCGAGCCCGGGAACTTTGCTCCCCAGGGCTGGAATTTCAACAGCCGCAGTCCGGTACAGGCGAAATCCTCGGGTGCCTCGGGCTCGTAATTGTCGACCACCCAGGCGAAACCACGCTCGTCGATGGCGATATTGCCGGGGCCGTTCATCAGGTTGGAGCTGTCCTGTTTACTGTAGAAGCCGCCGGTGAATTTGAGAAACAGTAGCCAGTTGGTGGGCCTGTCGGTGAGCGCCGGCTGGTAGATCGGCGATACCAGTGAAAGCTGGAACAGCGGATCGTTCGCGTTTGACGGGTAGTTCGGGTAAGCGGGCGACTTGGCGATATTGGCTATGGCCTGCAGCACCGTTTTCGGCGCGGGCTCACCGGCGAGGGTCGTGGCCGCAAAGAGCTTGTGGCAGTTGTTGCTGTCGGAGACACAGCCGGCGACCACATTGGTCAGCGAATTGAAGGTGGGGTAGGTCGACGTCTTCATGCCGTTCGGCGTGCGCGCCAGTATCTCGCCCACTTGCCCGGTTTTCGGGTTGGCCATATTTTCGGCCATTTTCACCGCGTTGCGCATGCCATAGGTATTGCCGCGGATCTTGCGTCCTTTTATAAACTGCGCGAACGCCATGCCGGTGGCGATGGTGGTGCGCTCATTGACAATCACTTTTTTCGGAATTTTGGTGCCTGCGCCTACCGCGCTGGCGAGCATTGCCGGGCGCTTCTCGGCAATGACGAAGTACACCGGCTTGAGCCATGGGGGAAGATTGCCCGGCAACCGGTAGCGGATTTCAAATTCACCGGCGGCGTTGGTAATCGCGGTGCCGACGATATGGTCGAAGGACGGAGTTCCGGCATAGCTGACACGCAGCGAAACCCTGTATCCGCGCAACACACCACCATTGCCTTCCACCGTGCCGCGCAGTGTTTCCACCTGCGGTAGCCAGCCAATATGCTTTCCCGCAGCAAATGGCGAGTCCGTATCGATACTCTCCCCACCACTGGCGCGCCATGCGTCACTTGCCTGGGCTGTCGGGAAAACACCCGTCAGGAACACCACTAGCGTAAGCGTAATGGAGAAGGCTGTGACACTGATGCGAAGGAGGGGGGGGGAAAGGGAAACCTTCATGAACGTCACTTCCTTACAACTCAGTTCACGATAAGATGGGCGAAGAAGAAACTCCATTTCAAAAAAGTATGGTACAGGGACAGGCGTTAAACCAGCCGCGCTTTGAGGCAGTGTGTGGCGGCAGGCTTGTGGGCGAACACAAGGTTCGCCCCTACTGGTCAGCTTTCTCGTCATTCCGGCACAGGCCGGAATCTAGGTACCCCGAAACTGGATACCGGCCTGCGCCGGTATGACGAGCCAGTGAAGGCCTGACTTGAAACAGAGTATCTACAGATTAGGGTTCAGTGTTTTTCCGGGGGGGGCAGAGTTAGAAGGGCATCGAATGCATCCGCTACCATCGCCACCCGGGTACCGAAGGATTTGTGGAAGGCGATGCCCCGGCCGCGATTCTCCCCGGCGGATTCCCCCCAGCCGGATTTGTCCGCGAGCAGCTGCAGTACCGCCCTGTCCCGCGCCTCGGGTGAGCGGCTCCATCGGCGTGCGCGTCAGGTAGGGGAGGTGAATTCCGCGGTCAGCTTCTTTGCCGCCACAGGCAGCGTCTTGTCGGCATAGCCGCGTTTGGCGGTGACCAGGCCCTCGCCTTGGGCCTGCTCGCGATAGTCGGCAAAAATCGGCTCGCTGGAGTGGGTCTCGGCGCCGCTCTCGTCCCATTCCACTTTCAAGGCATCGCGACCTCGCAGTGCACTCCAGCTGTCCTTGGCCAGCGCGGCGACACCGGAGGGAATCTGCATCACCTGTTCGGCACCGGGGATCTTCTCTGCATCCGCGGCCTCGAAACGCTTCACCCCGGCGCCGAACAGGGGAGGGTGGGCACGGCGGCGTTGAGCATACCGGGGCGTTTGATGTCCATCGCGAAGATGGCTTTACCGTCGGTCCTGTCCCCGGAGTCGAGCCGTGGCAACCGCTTGCCGATCAGTTTCCAGTCGGCGGGATCCTTCAGTGTCGGGTCCTGTGGCGCCTCCAGCTCTTCCGCCAGCAGGGTTGCCACACCGGTGGTGACGCCCTGGCCCATCTCGAGGTACTTGCTGACGATGGTGATGATGTTGTCACTATCGATCTTCAGGAAGAGGTTCGGTGCCGGTGTCTCCATACCTTGTGTTTGGCCCTGCGCAAGTGCTCGGCGACCGAAAGGCACGTAGAAGCCGATTTCGAAGACGGTGGATACCGCGGCTTTGAGAAACGGCGCCGGGACAGGGACACGTCCAGTTGTCTGCTCATTGGCCACCTCCGATTCCCTGTGCACGTGGAGAGTGGAAGAATGCAGCAAGCATAAACCCGCACCGGGGCGGGTGACGGCGGCGGGGGCAAGTGCAGTCTCGCGCCGGAATCTGCGCGAATGACCGCGAAGTCGTTGCAATTCCATGGGGTGGCAGTGTGCGTGGTATCCACATGATATGATAGGCGCGTTTTTTGTCTTGATGGGGCGCAAGCAGGCGCTCGGAGGAATCGTTATGTCCTGGTTGGGCGCGGGAATTGGGGCCGGTATCGGCCTGATGTTTGGTGGCCCCATAGGCGCGGCGCTGGGCGCCTGGATCGGCAGTTCTTTTGGCGGGGGCCTGCAGCGCGTCGGCGCCGCGGCGGCGGGCCTGAACCGCGAGGGGGCGCAGACGGTCTTTATCGTCACCCTGTTTTCCATGCTGGCGAAGATGGCCAAGGCGGACGGGCAGGTCTCCAGGGCGGAGGTCCAGCTGATCGAAGACTTCATGCGGAACAACCTGCGCCTCAGTGCCGAGGATCGCTCCCAGGCGATCAAGATTTTCCGCAACGCCAAGACCGATGCCTACAGCATCTATGACTATGCGCAGCAGTACCGGCAGCTGGTGCACAACCAGGCGATGCGCGAAATGGTCTACCGCCTGCTGTTTGCCGTGGCCTATGCGGATGGCGAAATGCACGCGGCGGAGGAGGAGATACTGCGCCGCATTCCTGCCGACCTGGGTTTGCACGAATCCATCTTCGCCGCGATGCAGAGCGAATTCGGGCACCGCGCGCCGGCGTCGGCGCAGAGCCTGCAACAGCACTACGATGTGCTGGGCTGCTCCCCCGAAACCAGTGACCGCGACCTGAAGCTCGCCTATCGGCGCAAAGCGGCCGAGTTCCACCCGGACAAGATCGCCGCCAAGGGCTTGCCGGAGGAGTTTATGCGCTATGCGGAAGACCAGATGAAGAGCGTTACCGTGGCCTACGAGACTATTATCGAGGCGCGCAAGCGCAAGGCGAGTATCGCTTCCTGAACGGAAAAGTAAACTGACTATTCGAGGTGCCCGATGAGCCTGGCAAGAAAAATCGAGGAGAAACTCACGGAGGCCTTCGCGCCGCAGCATATCGAGGTGCAGTGCGAGAGTCATATGCACAATGTGCCGCCCGGCTCGGAAATGCATTTTCGCGTGGTGCTGGTCAGCGATGCCTTCACACCGCTGCGCAAGGTGCAGCGCCACCAGAAGGTGTACGCGGTGCTGGCCGAGGAGATGGCCGGGCCGGTGCACGCACTGGCACTGCACACCTTCAGCCCCGAGGAGTGGGAGGGGGAGGCGCCGCAGAGCCCAGAGTGCCTTGGCGGCGGCAAAAAATAACGCGTTTTTCACGCGGCTTTTGTGCCTCTATCCCTCCTTATCTACCGCCGGTTCGCAGTTCGGTCGTCGGGCTGCGCCGGCGTATAACATCATTTCCTGACCGGTTTTCCTCACTCGGCAAGTGTGCGAGACGCCTCCATACCCCTGCCGCGGGTGGAGTTATTTCCTGCCAAAAAAATAACTGGCGCGCCTAAATCGCAGTAGTGTTCTTTTTTGGCGCCAATAATTGGTGTTTTTTTCTACAGCTGTGTTTTCACGCGACTAGACTGACCATTGATTGGGCTGATTGCTGTTTTAATCTGCTGAAAATCAATGGAGTTACCTCAGATGAAGATGATGCGTATCCTGACCCCGGTTCTGGCGCCCCTGGCACTGGCGGTCTCCACCAATGCATTGGCAGGGCCTTCTGGATATGTTCCCGCCCCGCCTCCTCCCGAAACCCAGGAGTTTATCGTCCGAATCGGTGCGTCTTATATAAACGCGAATTCGGACCAGATGACTTTTATCGATGAATCTTTCCTGTTCTTCGACGGCTTCCGGGCAACCATGGATCCGGATGACGAATGGGGCTGGAATATCAGCGGTGTCTGGAAGCCCCACGATCATTTCGGATTCGAGTTGATGTATGTCGACGGCGATGACCATGTCGGAGGCGACAGCAAGGGATTCTTCTCGATTTCCGGAATAGAGGGCACCGAGATTCGGAACCTCGGTAAATTCGAGGCAGACATGAGCTTCGCGTTTGCCAACTGGTATCCGCTGGATCCGTCCTGCATGTTCCAGCCGTATGTCGGTGTCGGCCTCAACTATACGGATTTCAGTGGCGAGAGCTTCCGGAGCCTTGTGCGCCAGGATCTCGATGATCTCGGTCTGACCGCGGACATGACCATGGGACATTCCTGGGGATATGCATGGCAGATCGGCGCCGACTTGAATTTCGGCCACGACAGCGCCTGGCTGGTGAATGTGGCAGCGATCTATGTGGATTCGGAAACTGATCTGGGATTCGATGTCCGGCAAGAGCCTTCAGTAGAGCCGGATCCTAACTTTCCCATAATCGTTTCCGGCGACTATCTCTACAACCCGTGGGTTTTCAACCTGTCCGTTGGCTACAGGTTTGACTTCTGACTCCTGCAACAGGAACACTATCGAGGGCGCTTCGGCGCCCTTTTTAGTTTGTGCGAAAATTTTGGTGAGGTTTTTTGGGTGGCGCAATTTTCTTCATTTTCTTCCGGCAGCCTGCTTTGGCCAGGTTGTAGCATTTCAGTTGATGAAATATGCGCCAGGCAGGCGCCGCAAAAAATTGCGCGCCAACTTTACACGAAAGTTCCAATTGCCTGCCGAAATGCCGGATATTTTTTCTACAAAGATCTATCTCGCGTCTAGTCTGAAAGTGATTGGGTTGATTGTTGTCCAAATTACCGAGAATCAACGGAGTTACCAACGATGAAGATGACGCCAATCCTGACAGCTGTGGCAATTGCAGTTTCGACCACTGTGGGATCGCAACAGGCGCTGGCTGGACCTTCGGGCTATGCCCCGCCGGTTTCTGCTCCGCCCCCTGTCTGGGGGGCCGGAACCACAGGGGTACGCGTGGGCGCTGCCTATGTGAGCCCGGACGATGACGACCTGAATTTCCGCCACTTCGAGACGTTCGACGACGACAGGTTCAGTGCTCGGCTGGAGGCCGACGAGGAGTGGACCTGGCAGATCAGCGGTTTCTGGATTCCGGTGGAGCACTGGGGCCTGGAGGTGAACTATATCGATGGTACCGAGGCGGACACGGATTTGAGATTGAGGGATGAGTTTTTCATCGGCCCCGATATCGTGGTCGACGAAACCGTTCGCCTGCGCGACATTGGCGAATTCGAAGCCAATATGAGCAACCTGTTCGTGAACTGGTATCCGATGGATCCCAACTGCCTCGGCCAGGTGTACCTCGGTCTGGGAGTCAACTACACCGATTTCGACGGAGCTCATTTCCGCCGGGGACTGTTTGACAGCCCGGACTTCGACGATGTGGATGGCCGCCTGGAGCTGGGCCACTCTTGGGGCGTTGCCGCCCAGGTGGGTGTGGACTGGGTGTTCGGCCGGCACAGCAACTGGCTGGCAAACGCCGCACTGATGTATATCGATTCAGATACTGATGTCACTTTCCGCTTTATCGATCGGAATACTGGCGCCACCATCGACCGCGTCAGGGCCGACTACGACTACAACCCCTGGGTCTTCAATCTCGGCCTGGGATACAAATTCAGCATGTGATTTCACTCGTCAATCAAGGGGCGCTTCGCGCCCCTTTTTCTACAGTCGTGCCTTTCCGTGTCTAGACTGAAGGTGATTGGGCTGATTGTTGTTGAATCAGCCGAATATCAACGGAGTTACCCCTTATGGAAAAGACGCGCATTCTGACACCCCTGGCAGTCGCAGTTTTCGCCACGGTGGGAGCGCAGCAGGCACTGGCCGGTCCGTCCGGCTATGCTCCGCCGGCCCCCTCAGCGCCCCCGGCTGTCTATGAGGCCGGCACCGTGATGCTTCGCATCGGTGCCTCCTATGTCGACCCCGATGACGACACTGGCAAGTGGAGATACGACCGGGACCTGTTCCCGTTCCTCGACGGGCTCAGGTACGAACTGGATAGCGAAACCACCTGGAACTTTACCGCGGGCTTTATGCCAGTGGACCACTTCTCGGTGGAGTTCGGCTACATCGGCGAATCTGAGCACGATCTGGACCTGACCGGCTTGCAGGGGTTCTTTGTCGATGAGTTCGGGGTCACCAGGATTGGTGCAGGAAGCATAGAGCGCCGTACCGGTACCCTGATGGTCAACTGGTTCCCGGTGTGCAAGGAATCCTGGGTACAGCCCTATATCGGTCTCGGCGGTCACTACACGGACTTTGACAATGAGAGCTACCGCCAGATCGCAAATGACTATCTGGCAGAAGTGGCCGGCGCAATCGGGCCGGCCCGGTTGATTGTGGACGACGACTGGGGCTGGGCGGGCCAGATAGGAGTGGACATCATGCTGGGCCGGGACAGCAACTGGCTGGTGAACGCCGCCGTGCAGTACCTGGATTTGGAAGTCCAGACCGACTTGCACTATCCGGTGCCCGGATTCTTCGACCCCGTCGTCATCAATGCGGCGAGAACAGAAATTGAACTCGATTCCTGGGTATACAACCTGGGCATCGGCTACAAGTTCTGATCTTCTCCCGATTGCCAATCGGCAGAGAAAGGCGCTTCGGCGCCTTTTTTGTATGGGCGGTGTTCCCGCTGTGCAAAACGGCTGTCCATGATTTTGTCATTCGGGCCATCCCTGGCCCTCACCCCTTTGGGGCAGCCTTTCGGCTGTGCAAAACGGCTGTCCGTACCGTTTTGTCATTCGGGCCATCCCTGGCCCTCACCCCTTTGGGGCAGCCTTTCGGCTGTGCAAAACGGCTGTCCGTACCGTTTTGTCATTCGGGCCATCCCTGGCCCTCACCCC